>CAMHEN010000006.1 GCA_946184165.1 uncultured Clostridia bacterium
TCTCCATGTTCAATTCCGGCCGTGTCCGCCGCAACGGCTTCCACGACGCGGACAAGGCGGGAGCGCAGAAACGGCTGCGTCAGGCAGCCGCGGCAAGGGCAAAGGAGCTGCGCGGCGAGGTGGAGTACATCGGTTTTCTGCCTCCCGACAAGACCGACGAGGAGCTGCGTGCCCAGATGCTGACCCTGCCGGAGAATACCCTATACCGGGACGGCATCGAGTATTATGGCCTGACCCACAAGCATCCCAATGCCACCGGCAGCTATACAGCCGAATCCTTCATGAAGCTGATCGCATTCGACGTGGAAGACCGCATGGAGCTCATCGACCAGCCGCTGCTGATGATCTGCGGCGAGAAGGCCGATACGCTGTATATGAGCGTGGACGCTTTCGTCAAGGCGGTCAATGCCGATGACAAAGAACTCTACACCATCCCCAATGCCAGCCACATCCGCACCTACTGGGTGGAGGAATATGTGTGCGCGGCAGTGAACAAGCTCGACGCTTTCTTTCGTAAATATCTTTAAAACACAGGAATCCTCCGTCGATTAAGGCGGGGGATTCTAAGGAAGCGCTGATTAAATCGAAGTGTGCGGATTGGCGAACGGATTTTTCGGCTGTCGAAGCCTGAAAAGTGCAGGAATACTTTGTGTATTTCAAGCTTTTCAGGCAAAGACAGACGGGAAATACGCCGTCAAGACGTGCGCGGCGATTTATTCAGCGTTTCCCCAAGTAAAAGGAAGGATCCATTTTGAAAAATGCAATCTATCTTATGATCGCAGCATGCTTTTGCATCGCGGTTGGCGCTTTCCTTACCGGCAAAGGAAACGCGGCCCACGCATCGGAAGCTGTCACAGGAACACAACTCGCTCAAACGGGCTACACTGCAGCAGTGCCCGCAGCGTACAGAGAGGCGTCCGCGCGACCCGGCAAAGTCACACGTCTGGATTACGATTCAGAGGACTACGTTCGTGACAGTGCCCCCATTACCAAGACGGCCTATGTATACACCCCTTACGGCTACGATGAGAACGACAAGGAAAAGCGCTATGACATTCTCTACCTGATGCACGGCTGGGGCGGACATACGGGCGAATACTTTGAATATGCCGATAACAAAAACATGTTCGACAATCTGATCGAGCGCGGAGATATTCCACCGATGATCATTGTCTCGGCTACTTTTTACAATCCCAACAGCAGTACGGATTTCTCAAGCTCCATCGAGGAGTTTCGTGCTTTCCATCTGGACTTTGAAAACCATCTGATGCCGACCGTGGAAGGGAAGTACCATACCTATGCGGCATCTCCCTCCGACGAGGATCTGAAAGCCTCCCGCAATCACCGGGCCTTCGGCGGCTTCTCTCTCGGCTCGGTTACCACATGGCTGGAATTATGTCACGACACTGATTATATTCGCTACTTCTTGCCCATGAGCGGGTCGAGCTGGTATTATGGGACTTACGGGGACTTTCAGATCGAGAAGAACGTGGACTTCATCGAGCAGCTGGTCAAGGATAACAAGCTGGACGAGCGTGGATACTTCATCTATCATGCCGTCGGCACACGCGACTCGGTAAAGAGCCAGTCGCTCATGATGGCGGATGAGATGCTTTCCAGAGAACTCTTCACCCCGGAACACTACGTATTCTACCAGAAGGACGGCGGCTACCATGACTTCAACGCCGTGCAGGAATATCTTTACAACGCCCTGCCGCTGTTCTTCAAAGAAGAAGGGGGAGATAGTACGAACTATACGGCTGAAACAAAAATCAGCGAGGTTATGAACGACCCCGCCTTTGGAGAATATGGCCGCCTGCTTTTCCCTGTGCAGAGCTCTTACTACAGCGGCGACACCCTGGGCAATCTGCGCCTGACCTGGTACAACTACATTGATCCCGATACCACTGTAGAGATCGTGAACACGCTCAAGCACCGGGCCGAATCCGGCGAGAAAATCTTCTGTGACATCTACACGGACGCAGAAAAGTCCGCAGACCCCGCCAAAAAGGATACAGGCCTTTTCTTCTTCCGGGGTGAGCCGGGGGCTAAAGTGGCTATCTGCAACGCGGGAGGCGGCTTTGCCTATGTGGGTGCGATGCACGACAGCTTTCCACACGCGCTGGAACTGAGCAAGATGGGCTACAACGCCTTTGCGCTGATCTACCGCCCCGGCGCGCAAACTGCGTGTGAGGATCTGGCACGGGCCATTGCCTTTCTCCATGGGCACGCGGACGAGCTGCAGATCGACATGACGGACTATTCCCTCTGGGGCGGCAGCGCGGGCGCGCGCATGGCGGCGTGGCTGGGCTCCTATGGGACAGAAGGTTTCGGAGAAAAAGTATATCCGCGTCCCGCCGCAATCATTATGCAGTATACAGGCCTGAGCGAGGTCTACGGAAACGAGCCGCCTACCTATAACTGTGTCGGCACCTCGGATGGGATTGCAAGCTACAGAACCATGGAGAGACGCATCAAGGCTATCCGGGCAAACGGCACAGACGCGGAGATCGAGATCTTCAACGGCCTGCCTCACGGCTTCGGTCTCGGCATTGGCACGGTGGCCGAAGGCTGGATAAACAATGCAGCGGCGTTCTGGGAAAGAAACATGAGTTACTAAAGGAGCAACGCGATGATCAACAAATTCTTTTCTGAGATTCAAGGCAAATTCGGCTTTGGCTGCATGCGCTTGCCAATGATAAACGGCGAGGTGGACATGCCGCAGTTTTGCGAGATGGTGGATGCCTTTCTCGCCTCCGGCCTCAACTATTTTGACACCGCTCACGGCTATCTCGGCGGCAAGAGCGAGTTGGCTCTTCGCGATGGCCTGACCTCCCGCTATCCCCGGGACAAGTACATTCTCACCAACAAGCTCTCCACCCATTTCTTCACCAGGGAGGACCAGATCCGACCGCTATTTGAGCAGCAGCTCAAGGCCTGTGGCGTGGACTACTTCGATTTTTATCTGATGCACGCTCAGGACGGGGCGATCTTCGAGAAATTCAAAAAATGCCGCGCCTATGAAACGGCGCTGGAGCTGAAAGCAGAGGGGAAGATCCGTCACTTCGGCATCTCTTTCCACGACAAGGCCGACGTACTGGACCGTATCCTCACCGAGTACCCGGAAATTGAGGCAGTCCAGATGCAGTTTAACTATGTGGACTACGAGGATCCCTCGGTGGAGAGCCGTAAGGTCTACGAAATGGCGGTAAAGCACGGCAAGCCGGTCATTGTGATGGAACCGGTAAAGGGCGGATGCCTGGTCAAGCTCCCGGAGGAAGCGCAGAAGGTGTTCGATGCGCTGCATGGCGGCAGCAATGCCAGCTACGCTCTGCGCTTTGCGGCGGGTTTTGACAATATGATGATGGTGCTCTCCGGTATGTCCACTATCGAACAGCTCAAAGAAAACGTCAGCTTCATGGCTGATCCCCAGAAGCTGACGGAGGAAGAAACCGCTGCAGTCAACAAGGTGCGGGAGATCTTCGCTTCGATGGGCATGATTCCCTGCACAGCCTGTCACTACTGCGTGCTGGACAACGACTGTCCCAAGAAGATCCAGATCCCGGAGCTCTTCTCCTGCTACAATCTGAAAACCACATTCCACAGCTGGAATACGGATTACTATTACAAGAACATCCTGACCCGCGACCATGGCAAGGCGTCAGACTGCCTCAAGTGCGGCAAGTGTGAGAAGATCTGTCCCCAGCATCTGCCCATTCGCAAACTGCTGGAGCAGGTGGCGGAGGAATTTGAAGATAAATAAGGGAGACTGGTAGTAAGGCGTTTAGATTCGTCTGCCTCTATTTTTCATTCAAATCCTGTTTCAGCTTGGCAATAATCCATAGACGATCATCGTCCTGCACAAGCTCATACTCTGAGAGGGCTTTATCGCGGAGCTTCTCAGCGTCTTTTGCCCACGCGGTGAATTCTTCTTTTGTCATATTGTTTTTCAGCACACGGGCATAGTATTTCTTGTATGCACGTTGATGTGTCTGCCAAATCTCATTGTTCCTGACTTTGTCTTGAAAGCTCGTTACGGCGCCAATGTCCCGACAGGTCTTCTCTGTTTCGCCGGGAGCGATCCTGTCACAATAGGCATAAGATACACCCGGCATCTGGAGAAACCAGCGCCCGCAGTTGGCGCAGCGCTTCGGGACATAGCCCTTCTGTATGCCGCGCATCAGCTCCACATAAATCTTGTTACAAAGTAAGCAACATTGGTTTAGTGAAAAATTATATTCTCCAAATAAGTTTGACACCTAAACCGGTTGAAAACACAGGCTTTTTCGCGCTCTATTTTTCGACATTACAGAAGAGCGGGATGATGCGATAAACACATCATCCCGCCTTAATCTCAGTATTCTCTTTCGTCCAGCGGCCGATAGTCGGTTACATTGCGTAGATACACCTCCACATCACCATTGAGAATCAGGTCGGCGTAGCCCACCGGGTCATGGGTGAGCAGGTAGTTCAGCTCTGATCGTTCGTACATGTTCCGGGCGACCTCGTCCTCGACGGCCATGCAGTCAATGTCGATCAGTGTGCCATCGGTGTAGAGCAGCTCCACAGTCTGGGAATCCTCGTGATACTTGCAGGAAATCAGTTTTCGCATAATCTTTACCTCCGAATCTGTTTCTTGATCCTATTCTGAGGCTCGGTTTTGCGCTTTACGCCGTTTCTAAAGTAATCATACCCAAAGAAAACACAAAATCCGAGCCCGTCTCCCACAGGGAAGAACCGGTTCGGATTTTGTGCGTTTGGTACGGCTGACGGGATTCGAACCCACGACCTGTTCCGCGCTTCGCGCGAAACGCCTTCGGCGGACTGAACGTGCTTCGCACCTGGAGGTCATGGGTGAACAAACCATCAACAATACCACGAAAGGCCACCCCTTACGGGATGACCTTTCATGAGTAAAGATTGCTATTTTAACAAAACGTGGGCTATCGTTAGATTTCGTAACATCCAAAAGAGCGAATTGAACATTACTCCAAATCGCTCTTACCAAGATTGCATTTACTGCAAAGAGTCTGCAGATTATCCATAACTGTCTCTCCACCCTTTGACCACGGGATAATGTGGTCAATATGCAATTCTACAGACGGGTCTTTTGCAGGCGAAGCGCCACACATACAGCATTTAAAGTTGTCGCGTTTCATAACCAAAAACCGCATCCGAGTAGTAACATTCCGTGATGTCTTATGTGATTTCACGGAGGTGTTCTCATGAATGGGTTGTATTTCCTTCTTATCTATTTTTGAAATATCCTCGGTGACATTCTCGGTGTTTGGCCTTATTTGTTCTCCTAAAGAATACTCCACCCCTTCATTGATGTATTCAACGAACGCCTCTAACGCTTTTCTCCAACTACCAAATCTGCGTTTAAATGTGTCATATGAATAGATAGATATACCGTTTTTAACAATATCTGTCGAAGTCGGTTGGCGCCCGAGCAGGCGCCACATTCTCTCTATTTCATCGAATACTTCTTGCTCACTAATTCTTTTGCGGGACATACCTGTGGGATTCAGGCCTGCTCGAATAAGGGCGTTATCCCATTCTCCAAATCTCTTAAAAATATGCCCACAAGAGTATCTCCCATATTTCTCATAGTCGTTATATGATACGGTTGAACTGTTGAGAACCAAAGCAACACGGCGTATATCAGAAAAGTATTCGTCATCAGAGATACGTTTAAGCTCTTTGGACGTACGTGTATTTCGCAATCCAGCAAGAGACAGCGCATTTTTCCATGTACCAAAATGATTCTGTATGGCACACTGTGAATGCTTTCCTTGTTGTTTATATGTAGCTATAGAGATATAGTCAGTTCCGAGACTTGACGCGACCGATTTGATGTCGGCCAATATCTCATCGTCTGTCAGTTCTCTTTTATAATCGTCCAACTTAAAAATCATGAAACATCATTTCTTTCATCTTTTGATTCATTCTTTATAGTATCGCCGAAAGAGTAAGTAAGATTGATTTTTTAATTATATAATACATCGCTAAAGAAGAAAAAACAATAGGATTGCTATCTTGTTAAAATAGCAATCCTATGATGGTACGGCTGACGGGATTCGAACCCACGACCTCCAGAGTCGGAGTCTGGCACTCTATCCAGCTGAGCTACAGCCGCGTATGAGCCCGTATTTACAAGAGCCGCGATTTCTGGTATAATCCACTCACCTGAGAAACCGCCCGGCTCCTTATTGGGGCAGAGGGTATTATAGCAAACTTTCCAGGCGATGGCAAGAGTTGTTTTGCACTTTGCCCGAGAAATCTTTCGACACCGAAAGGGTTGTACCGATGAAAAAGCTCTCTATGATCCAAAGAATCCTGATTGCCTGCCTGTGCCTTGCAATGGCGCTTCCCCTTGCCGGCTGCGGGGAAACCAAAATGAGCCAACGGCAGGTCTTCGCCATGGATACGATCATGACACTCACAGCCTACGGCAAGAATGCCGAGCGCGGACTCACCGCCGCCCAGGGCGTTATCCAGTCCATGAACGATATGCTGGACCCTGATATCGAAACCAGCACCACCTATGCCATCAACCATGCAAACGGCGGCAATGTTTCCGTTTCCGGCCAGGTGGCGACCATGCTCTCCACCGCCCAGACCGTCTATAAGCAGAGCGGCGGCGCCCTCGATCTCACCATCTATCCCGTGATCCAGCGCTGGGGCTTTGACAGCGGACGCTATTATGTGCCGACGGATGAGGAGCTGTGGGTGGACCTTGCGCGCAAGTCCTTCGACAAAATGACGCTCACGAGCTTCCCGAGCTCCGGCTCCTACGCCGTCTCCTTCCCGGAGGGGACCGCCATCAGCTTCGGCGCGGTGGCCAAGGGCTGCGCCGCGGAGAACGCCATCCGGGCCATGCGCAACGTCGGTGTGACGAGCGGGATCGTCTCCCTCGGCGGCAATGTCCAGACCCTCGGCCTCAAGCCGGACGGGTCCTTCTGGAACGTGGCCGTGCAGGACCCGAACAACACCGCAAGCTATGTTGGCGTCCTGTCCGTGGGAGAGATCGCCGTGGTCACCTCCGGCACCTATCAGCGCTTTTTCATCCAGAACGGCAAGACATACCACCACCTCATCAACCCCGAGAACGGAAGACCCATCAACAACACGCTCAAATCCGTCACCATTGTCTGTGCCGACGGCACCCTCTCCGACTGCCTCTCCACCGCCATGTTCGTCCTGGGGCAGAGCAAGGCCCTCAACTATTGGCGGCAGTACGGCACGAAGGACACCCCCTTTGACATGGTCCTCATCAACAACGACAATGAGATCATCTGCACCAAGGGCCTGATCGAAAAGTTTACCCTCACAAACAACAACTATACGCTTCGCTACGTGGAGTAATATGGATCTGAATACCGACGTTCGATATATCAAGGGAATCGGAGAGAAAAAGGCGCAGGCGCTGGGAAAGCTCGGCGTCTTTTCTCTGCGTGACCTTGTTTCTTTTTTCCCCAGGAAATATGAGGACCGCAGCGAGATCAAGCCCATCGCCCTCACCTGCGAGGGGGAGACGGTCTGCGTGGAGGCTATGGTCGCCGATACCCCGCGCCTGACCCGGGTGCGCCGGGGTCTCGACCTTGTGAAGCTGCGCGCCGTGGACGAGAGCGCCGTGCTGGATATCACCTTCTTCAACCAGCCCTATGCCAAAGATAATCTCCAGCGAGGGGAGAGCTATGTCTTCTTCGGAAAAATCGAGACAAACGGCGTCCGGCGCAGCATGGTAAACCCGGTCTACGAGAAGGCGGAGGGAGAGCGGAAGATCACCGGACGCATTATCCCGGTCTACCGCGTCGCTGCAGGCCTCAACCAGCGGACTATGCTGCAGGCGGTACGTCAGGGGCTCGACGCCTGCCTGGATGAGCTGCCGGACGTGCTGCCCCATGCGGTGCGGGAGCGCTGCGCCCTCGCCCAGACGGGCTTTGCCTTTGAGAACATCCACTTCCCGGCGGACTTCGAGGCGCTGGAGCTTGCGCGCCGCAGACTCATATTCGAGGAGCTTTTCGTCCTTGCCTGCGCTCTCGGCCGGATGCGCGGGGAGCGCTCGCGGGAGAGCGGCCTTCTCATGTCTCCCGGAGACCTCACAGAGTTCTGGGCGGCTATGCCCTTTGAACCCACGGGGGCCCAGCGCCGCGCGGTGGAGGATGGACTGCGGGACATGAGCTCCGGCATGGTCATGAACCGCCTGGTCCAGGGCGACGTGGGCAGCGGAAAAACGCTGGTCGCGGCGGCCCTCATCTGGCACTGCGCACAGAACGGATATCTCTCGGCCTTCATGGCACCGACGGAGATTCTGGCAGAGCAGCACTGCCACACGCTCACAGAACTACTGAGCCCGCTCGGCCTTCGCATCGGAAAGCTCACCGGCTCCATGACGGCAAAGGAGAAGCGCCTTGTGAAGCAGCAGCTCAAAAGCGGCGGCCTTGATCTCGTCATCGGCACCCATGCCCTTTTCAGCCAGGACGTGGAATATGAAAAGCTCGGCCTCGTGGTCACGGATGAGCAGCATCGCTTCGGCGTGGGTCAGCGCTCGGCTCTGATCGGCAAGGGGCAGAAGCCCCATGTGCTCGTCATGTCGGCGACGCCCATCCCGCGTACCCTCGCCCTCATCATCTACGGGGATCTGGACGTCTCCGTCATCGACGAGCTGCCGCCCGGCCGCCAGAAGGTGGACACCTTCGCTGTGGACGAGAGCTACCGCGCCCGCCTTAACGGCTTCATCCGCAAGCTGGTGGGGGAGGGACGGCAGGTCTTTGTGGTCTGCCCCATGGTGGAGGAAAATGACGAGCTGCCCCAGAAGCTCAAGAGTGCCGAGGAGCATGCGGACCAGCTGCGCCGGGAGTTTCCGGATCTCCGTGTCGCCTGTGTCCACGGAAAGATGAAGGCGAAGGACAAGGACGCGGTCATGGCCTCCATGGTTGCGGGAGAGACGGACATCCTGGTTGCCACCACGGTTATTGAGGTGGGTGTGGACGTGCCGAACGCTGCCCTCATCGTTGTGGAAAACGCGGAGCGCTTCGGACTCAGCCAGCTCCATCAGCTCCGCGGCCGTGTGGGGCGCGGCAAACACAAGAGCTGGTGCATCCTTGTCTCCGACAACGACGGCGAGGAAAATCGCGCGCGCCTCAGCATCATGACCAAGACCAACGACGGTTTCAAGATTTCCGAGGAGGACCTGCGCCTGCGCGGCCCGGGCGATTTCTTCGGCTCCCGCCAGCACGGTCTGCCGGAGATGCACGTGGCGGATCTCGGGGCGGACGTAAACGTGATGCAGCGGGCCCAACAGGAGGCGGCGGCGCTGCTGGCCTCCGATCCGGAGCTCGAAGCACCCGGGCACGCCCCTCTCCGCGAGAGCGTAGAGCGTCTGCTGAAGAGCAATGCTGACAGCTTCAACTGATTATGTAAACTAATCTATGTAAAATATAATACGTAAATAATATTGTGAAAACAATATTGCGTTAATGGTGTTATGTAAACTAAATTCAGCAAATCAATTAAACACTGGGTGCACTTGACCGGGAGAAGGGGCAGGGAAGTATGAAAACAAACGATCACAGACCGAAACGGATCGGAGTCATCGGCGCGATGGAGGCTGAGGTGGAAACCCTGCGGGCGCAGGCGGGAACCGCGGAACCGGTACGCCTTGCGGACATGGAATTCTGCGAGGGACGCATCGGCGGCAGAGAGCTTGTAATCGCCCGGTGCGGGATAGGCAAGGTCAACGCGGGAATCTGTGCCCAGCTCATGATCTCACATTTCCATGTGGACTGTGTCATCAATACCGGGGTCGCGGGTTCCCTTGACGCCGCAATCGACATCGGGGATCTCGTCGTCTGCACCGACGCGGTCCAGCACGACTTCGACATCACGCCTCTCGGCTTTCGGGCGGGGGAGATCCCGTATACCGGCCTCGCCGCGTTCCCGGCGGATGCGTATCTGCGCAGCGCCGCAAAAGAAGCCGCGCGGAGAGCCGCACCCAAGATCGGGATCTTCGAGGGCCGGATCTGCTCCGGGGATCAGTTCATCGCCTCACGGGCGCAGAAGGAGAGCATCCGGCAGCGTTTCGGGGGCCTCTGCTGCGAGATGGAGGGGGCGGCGATCGCTCAGGCATGCCACCTCAACCATATCCCCTGGGTGATACTGCGGATGATCTCTGACAAGGCGGATGATTCGGAGGAGGTCAGCTTCCAGCTCTTTGCCGAAACCGCCGCCCGCAACTGCGCCGGGATCGTCCGGATGATGGTGGAAATGCTTTAAAAATTATGTAAACAGAATTAAGTTAATCACAATATGCTAATAAATTTATGTAAAAAAGAATATTGTAAATAAAATTATGTAAAATAAAAAAGACGCCGGGCAAACGGATCATGTCGGATCTGATTTGCCCGGCTTTGTTTTGTATGAAAACGACATGTCGTCTGAGGATAATCAGCAGCAGAAAATGAGCGGCAGGCCGCAGCGGCCGCCGGTGCAGAGGGAGGCGGCGCAGAGACCGAGCCATATGGGGTTGAGGTTTACGGATCTCGCGTAACTGCCGGTATAGTTGTCGTAGAAGTCCGCGCCGCTCTGGAGCTGCTCCAGCAGGCGGCGGTATTCTGCGTTGTCCGGCTCCATGGCCACTGCTCTTTTCGCATGCTCCAGCGCAGCAACCTTGTTGCCGAGATACATATTTGCGCCCGCGGAGAGATAGAACCACTTGCCGTCCCGCTCACTCTCAGGTACGCCGGAGAGGGCGTTGAGGGCTTCGCGGTACATGCCGTTTCGGATATAATTGATGGCGGCGGTGTATTCGCTGCGCTCGGTCTGCCGGGCCTGGGAGCCATAACCTGCCCAGTCTGTCCAGCCGTTGCCATAGCCATACTGCTGGTAGGCGCCCGCCTGTCCGCCATATCCGCCGTAGGAGGCGCTGCCGGGGATGTTGCCGCTTTTGATCTGGTCGTAGGCGGCGTTCACATCGTTCATCTTCTTGGCTGCCTCTGCATCGCCCGGGTGCAGATCGGGGTGATACTTCTTGATCAGGTCACGGTAGGCTTTTTTAACCTCCTCGTCGGAGGCGTTCGGGGATACGCCCAGCACTTTATACGGATCCTGAACCATTTTCGGACCCCTCTCCATTATATTTTTGATTAAAAGCGGACCACAATCCGACGCAGAGGATGTTCTTCATGAGCCCCGTATCGGCGACAAGGGGCAGTCTGTCGTACCAGTAGACGCACTCGCCGAGCTGCATGCGGAGAATATCACGGAAGCGTTCCCCGTTTTCCTCTCTTCCCGCGAGACCGGCAAAGGGGTTATACCGCCCGCGCCGTACGTCCTCGTCCAGATCCATGGCCGCGTCCAACAAATAGAGAAAGCGGCCCAGGGCGTCGCCCATATGGCGCAGAGTTCCGCTCCAGCGGTCCTCCCGCCAGACAAAGACCTCCCGCATCATGGCCCCGAAACAGGCCGCCGCGGCGTCCGGATCTTCACGCCCCTCGCTCTCAATGGCAGAAAGCTCGTCCAGGGCCTTCTCAATTGCTTCGCACTGGCGGGGGAAGCGACCCTTCACCGCGTCATAGCCTGCCCGGAGGGTTTTGGCCTCCGCCAGGGCGATGAGACTTTTGTCGTCCTTCCAGTCGTCCAGGCATTTGAGATAGGCCAGGGCGATGTTCATATTGGCGGCATAATCGGAGGCCTCGCTCATCACGAAGCGCTCGCTCCCCAGGGGATGGCGCATGCAGCCGCTCTCGCCGGACTCCTCCTTCGGTTCATACAGAGAGGAGAGCAGCAGCACCAGAAAGGTCATGTCGTAATTGAGCGTGAGCCGTGCCGACTGTCCGAAGCAGCGCTTCAGGCTCCGGCAGAGTCCGCAGTAGACGGCCTTGTAGCGCCGGAGCTCAGGCTCCTCCAGCACGTTCGAAGCCGCGATAAGGTATCCAAACATAAGGTCGGCTCAGCTCTTTCCCGTGAAGGTGTTCCCGCACTTGCGGCAGACGATCTTGATCTTGCCGTGTCCGCGCGGGACGCGCAGCGTGGTCTTGCATGCAGGGCAGGTGTAGAACTTGTAGTCCTTGCGCTGTACCCACTTCTCCCTGCGGAGCTTGAGGGTGGCGCGGATTTTGTAGTACAGGCGCAGAAACTTTCCGTTCTCCTCCCGCCGCCGGACGAGATTGCGTGAAAACATCCGAAAGTACACATAGCCCAGCAGCGCCAGCACTGCCGCATAGAACACGCGCCCGGCGATCCCCTTTACGAAGGCGGCCGTCACCAGCAGCACGGCGTCCAGGGCGAACAGAAACAGATTCAGTTGATCGTTGCCGTTTCGACCGACCATGAAACGCGCCAGTTTTTCTCTCATCATGCAAGCCGTCGCTTTCTTTCAAAAATCACATATTCAACTATACCATACTCTGGGGAAAATATATCAAAAAACTGTAAAATTTCTTTTTTCGGAGTCCCTTGCAAAAGAAGTTCCGGGCGAGTAAACTGAAGTCATACACGAACGGGAGGCGAATCATGCGAAATTTCAAGCTGACGCTCTGCTATGACGGCAGCCGCTACCGTGGATGGCAGCGGCAGGGGAACACGGAGAACACCATCCAGACAAAGGTAGAGGAGCTGCTGTCCAGACTGCTGGAGCAGAAGGTTGAGATCGCCGCCTCCGGGCGTACCGATGCCGGCGTCCACGCCCGGCGGCAGGTCTGCTCCTTCCATGCGGAGACTGAGCACAGCACAGAATTTATGTTAACTGAATTACGCAAATTTCTTCCGGAGGATATCGGAGCCGTATCCCTGGAGGAGGCGCCGACACGCTTTCACGCGCGGCTGAGCTGCCGGGAAAAGACCTACCTCTACCGCGTCTGGAACAGCACCGCGCCAAATGTCTTTGAACGGAAGTATCTCTATGCTTTCCCGGAAACGCTGGATCTCGACGCCATGCGGAGGGCTGCGGCGCTTCTCCTCGGGGAGCATGACTTCTCCGCCTTCTGCACCGATCCCCGCATGAAAAAGTCTGCCGTGCGTACCCTGACGGATATCCGCATCGAAGAGGCGGGCGGAGAGCTGCGTCTCTTTTATACAGGAAACGGCTTTCTTTATAACATGGTGCGCATCTTGACCGGGACCCTTCTGGAGGTCGGCCGCGGCCAGAGAAGCGCTGAGAGCGTCCTTGCCGCCCTCGAGAGCCGCGACCGGTCGCAGACGGGCTTTACAGCCCCGGCCCGGGGCCTGACGCTCTGGGAGCAGGCGTATTGAGCTGCCCGGGAAGACGTCGCCCGGCCCGCGCCGAAGACGCATGAATCAGCAATACTGAGGCGATACCGCATAATTCGTCGAGAGCGAATTGTGCGGTATCGCCTTAAGGGGATTTCCAATTGACAATCTTTTGAAAATAGAATAATATTATAATATAGTGTATGGAAAATATCATGGAGGACAGTATCGATGAACACGAAAAAGATCATAGCGCTGCTTCTTGCCGTACTCATGATGGTTTCGCTGTTTGCGCCCGTGGGGGCGTTCGCGGACGAGGGAGACGGCATAGAGGTATACTATGACGATCCGCCCGAGGATGAGATTGTCGAGGTCACGGACGACGAGCTGCCGGACGACCCCGCGGATATCTCCTCCGAGGATCCGGACGTCATCGAGATCGTCGACGGCGATTCCGATCTGCCGGAAGAGCCGGAAGAGCCGGTGGAACCCGAAGAGCCCGTCGATGCTCCGGACGACGCGGAGGAGCCCGAAGAGGACCCCTTCCCTGAGGACGAGTGGGACGAGGACGAGATGGTCAGCGCGGCGACTGCCCTGAGCATCACGAGGCAGCCCGTCAGCGTCACGGCCGCCGTCGGCTCCAGCGTCTCCTTCAGCGTGACTGCGAGTCACGGCAACGTGATCTACGACTGGCAGTACTATTACTACAACCAGTGGAACGATTTCCAGAACGGTGATTCCGCGACCTTCACCATGACCGCGGAGGAGGTCTGGGACGGGCTGCAGATCCGCTGCAAGGTGCTCGACCGGGATACCTACGCCTATGTGTATTCGAACACGGTCACCCTCACGATCGGCTCGGGGCTGACGATCACGAGACAGCCCGCGGCCAAGACGGCGGCGCCGGGCGACAGCGTGACCTGGACCGTGGCGGCGAGCAGCAGCAACGTGACCTACAACTGGCAGTACTACTACAACAATCAGTGGACCAGCTTCCAGGGCGGCACCGCAGCGAGTCTGACGAAGACCGTGCAGGCGAGCTGGAACGGCTGGAAGATCCGCGTCATTGTCACGGACAAGAGCACCGGCAAGAGCGTCACCTCCAACGCCGTCACGCTCACCGTAACGTCCGCGTCGGCGCTGTCCATCACGAGACAGCCCCAGAACATCACGGCGGCGCCGGGCGACAGCGTCACCTGGACCGTGGCGGCGAGCAGCACCAACGTGAGCTACAACTGGCAGTACTACTACAACAGCAAGTGGACCAGCTTCGTAGGCGGCACCGGCGCGAGTCTCACGAAGACCGTGCTTTCGAGCTGGGACGGCTGGCAGATCCGCGTCATCGTCACGGACAAGAGCACCGGCGCGAGCGTCACCTCCAACGCCGTCACGCTCACCGTGACGACCGCGCCCGCCCTGTCCATCACGAAGCAGCCCCAGGACATCTCCACGGTAACGAGCTCCTCCGTCACCTGGACCACGGCGGCGAGCAGCAGCAACGTGACCTATAAGTGGCAGTACTACTACAACGGCAAGTGGACGAACTTTGAGGGCGGCACCGCCGCGAGCCTCACGAAGACCGTGACAGGCGGCTGGAACGGCTGGAAGATCCGCTGCGTCGTCACAGACAAGAGCACCGGCGCGAGCGTCACCACCCGCGAAGCCATGCTCTCCGTCCTGTCCATCACAAAGCAGCCGGGCAACAGGACCGCGAGCCCCGGCGACAGCGTGACCTGGACGATCACCGCCAACCGCAGCGACGTGACCTACCAGTGGCAGTATTACTACAACAACAAGTGGACGAACTTCCAGGGCGGCAATGCCGACAGCCTTACGAAGACGGTGCAGTCGAGCTGGAACGGCTGGAAGATCCGCTGCATCGTAGCGGATGCGAGCAACAGCATCATCAACATTGTCTCGAGCGAGTGCACGCTCACGGTCGGGCCCGCGCTTGCCATTACAAGGCATCCCGCCAACGTCACGGTCGAGGCCGGCGCCGCTTTCTCCATGACCGTGGCCGCGAACTACAGCAGCGTGAGCTATGACTGGCAGTATTATTACAACAACAAGTGGACCAGCTTCCAGAACAGCAATGCCGCGACGCTGACGAAGACCGCGCAGGCGGGCTGGAACGGCTGGCAGATCCGCTGCAAAGTGACCGAACAGAACAGCGGCGCGTCCGTTTACTCGAATACGGCCACGCTCACGATCGGCGCGCCCCTTACCATCACGAAGCAGCCTACCGATATCACCACCTCCCCCGACTCCTCCGTCACCTGGACCGTGGGGGCGAGCAACCCTAACGCGGGCTACCAGTGGCAGTATTACTACAACAACAAGTGGAACAACTTCCAGGGCGGCACCGGCGCGAGCCTCACGAAGACGGTTCAGTCGGGCTGGAACGGCTGGAAGATCCGCTGCCGCCTGACCGACCCCGCCAGCGGCAAGTACATCTACTCCAACGAGGTTACGCTGAAGGTCCTGTATCTCTCGGGCAGAACCGGCGACATCATCGTCGCACCCGACACCGCCTTCTCTCTGACCGTCCAGTCCAGCGTGGAGGACGTGACATACAGATGGCAGTACTACTACAACGAAAAGTGGACCAACTTTGAAGACGGCAGCTCTGCGACTCTGACGAAGACGGCGCAGGCGACCTGGGACGGCTGGCAGATCCGCGTGATCGTCACCGACAGGAGCAGCGGCTTCTATCAGATTTTCAGCTACAGCCCCCTGAAGGTCCTGTACATCACGAATGAGCCCGCCAATATCACGGTCGACGCGGACTCCAGCTTCTCCGTAAGCGTGGGCGCGAGTCTGAGCAACGTGACCTATCAGTGGCAGTACTATTACAACAGCAAGTGGACCAATTTTGAAAACGGCAATTCCGCGACCCTGACGAAGACGGCGCAGGCGACCTGGGACGGCTGGCAGATCCGCTGCAAGGTCACCGCCGTCGGGACCACCGTAAGCGTATACTCCAGGGCTGCCACGCTGACTGTGCGCAGCTTTCCGCCGAGCGGCACGCGCAATATCTATGTCGGCTCCACCAGCGCCACCATCAACAGCGCCGGCGATTCCGCCTGGTTCCGCTTCGTCCCGACCACGTCCGGCACCTACACCCTCACGTCCTCCGGCTCGTCGGATACCAAGGGTTACCTGTACAACGCCTCCGGCGATCAGCTCGCCTATGACGATGACAGCGGCGACTCGACGAATTTCCAGCTCACCTACAGCCTCACCGCGAACACCACATACTATTATGAGGTCAAGTACTACAGCAGCTCCGCCACCGGCACCATCTCCCTGACGCTCTCGGGCGGAGACAACAACAGCTTCCCGCCGAGCAGCTACCGCGTACTCTCTGTGGGCACCACCACCGGCTCCATCAGCACGGCCGGCAATTCCGCCTGGTTCCGCTTCGTCCCGTCCACAACCGGCAGCTACACGCTCGAGTCCAGCGGCTCACTGGATACCAGGTGCTATCTGTACAACAACTCCGGCACGCAGGTCGGCTATGACGACGACAGCGGCGACGGGAACAACTTCCTGCTTACCGCCACGATGACTGCCAACACCATCTATTATTTCAAGGTCAACTTCTACAGCAGCTCCGCTACCGGCAGCTTCACTCTCACGCTCTCCGGCGGCAGCACACCGACGCCCACGCCGACCGGCGCCACCTACCGCGCCCTGCTGATCGGGGAAGTGAACTACACAGACAATAACGCGCTGTCGGGCAACGTGCAGAATGTTTTGAGAATGGCCCAGATGCTGCAGAGCATCAAGGGCCCGGATGGGGGATCCTATACGATTTACGGAGGAAACCGGGAGTATGAGGATGCAAGCCCCTCGCAGATCCTGAACGCGATTTCCACGGCCTTCTCCGGCGCCACGTCCAATGACGTCTCACTGTTCTTCATGTGCGCACACGGCATCGAGGATCTGGACGGGGAGATGGCCGGCGCCCTCGGCACCGTCAGAACCACGGCGGGACGCAGATATTATATCAATTCCTCGTCATATTACGATACCTCCGACCTGCTGCTGGTCAAGGAGCTGGCACAGGCCCTGAATGCGATCCCGGGCAAAGTGATCATCATTATCAATGCCTGCGGCTCCGGCGCCGGCGTCTATGCCTCCGGTGTGGGGGCGGGAGAGGACTTTGATTATGAGCGCTTCAATGATGAGCTGATTCAGGCCTTCGCAGACGCCGATGAGGGTGTGGAAGAGGTATCCGCTCAGACAGGTGAGCTGCGCGTTGCAAACAAGTTCTATGTCCTCACCTCAGCGGCGCACAGGGAGACGAGTATCGGATACGTCGGCGCTCCCAGCTCCTTTGTGAGCGGCATTCTCAACGGTGTGGGTACATCCGGCAGCATGCCTGCGGACAACAATCCCAATGACGGCGTCGTCACCCTGCGAGAGGTGTATCAGTATGCATACAGCTATACGCTGAATGATACGAATAATGGACAGCACGTGCAGGTTTACCCCTCAAACAGCACCTATCAGATGTTCAGGAGATAAGAGCATTCCGCATACGGACCGCTCCGGCGCACCGGATCCTCATGGCGGCCGCGCTGCCTGATCCGCACGGTAAATGAAGCAAGCTAAAGGCCGGGGAAGCGGGAGCTTCCCTGGCCGTGTCCTATCCGAACACAGGAGTGAGAGACTTGAAAACCGCATTTCGCAAAAGCGCCTTCGTACTGCTGATACTGCTCGCCTGGGCCCGTTTCCCGGGGAATGCCGCCGCGGCGGAGAGCGCGCCCTTCGCAGACGGGATCCCGCCGTATATCGACTGCACCGACGATCAGCGCAGCTACGGGGAGACGGCGGCCCTGCTCAATCAGGCGGCGGAGCGCCTGGGCGGGTACGGGACCGATACGACTGACGGGAAGAAAGCAGACAATACAGGGCTCTGGCCCGTCCTCTGCCGCACGAACGGGGAGGCGTTCAGCTTTGAAAAGTGGGAGCCGATCTGCGTGCTCGCCGGACCCTATGACTGCTATACCCTCTATTTCGGCAGTGAGGCTATCGCAGCCAGAGCGGCAGCAGCCCTGTCTGCCCTGCCGGAGATCCGGTATGCCGAACCCGATTCCGCCGTGGAGGCATGCTCGGCTGGAGCCGTCACCTTTCACTCCTGGGGCGCTGAATCCATGAACTACGCGCCGTATCTGGACTATTCCGGGGAGCTGGCGGAGGGCAGCGTGACGGTAGCCGTAGTGGATTCCGGTGTGTATCCCCACCCTTTTTTTCAGGAGCGCCTCACGGAGAGCGGGTATGACTATGTGGACGCTGACGACGACGCCACCGACGATCCTTTCGGCCACGGTACCAATGTGACCGGGATCATCGCCGACTGCACCCAGGGCTTTCCGGTCTGTTTCTATCCCGTCCGGGTGCTCAACGCCACCGGAAACGGGAGCGTCTCCAACACCGTGAACGGCATCCGCGAGGCGATGGAGAAACAGGTGGACGTTATCAATCTCTCACTCGCGACACGAAAAGTTTCCGCCGCGCTGGATGCTGCGGTCCTGGACGCACTGGACGCGGGGATCACGGTGGTCGCGGCGGCCGGCAACGCGGCCTCGGACACCGCCCAGGTCAGCCCCGCAAATCTCACGGATACGGGTGTGATCATCGTCGGAGCCGCGGAGGAGGACGGCAGCCTGGCCTCCTACACGAACTACGGCAGCAGCGTCGATCTGTACACCTACGGAACCATGATCCTCTGCTGCTCCAACAGCGGGGGTTATACCGAGGCGACCGGTACATCCATTGCCGCCCCGCACGTCACCGGATTGGCATCGCTCCTGCTTCTCACACACAGCGGCATCGCACCGGAGGAGATCGAGACGCGCATCTGTCTCTCGACAGACAAGTCGGAGGAGGTCAATATCCCGGATCTCGTGCGCATGATCCCGGCCCGCCCCGGCCTCTCGCTGACGCTTTTGAAGATGGATCTGCAGGACAGCGTCAGCCTGCCCGCCGACGCGCGGCCTGTGACGGCGATGGAATCCGTGCGCTATGAGAGCAGCGACAGTGCCGTGATAAGCGTTCAGGGCGGGACCCTTATCCCCGTCGGTGCAGGATTGGCAGAGATCACGGCCCAATGTCCGGGCATGCCGGAAGTCAGATTTACCGTCGCGGTTACAGAGGAGGACTGCACCGCCATCACCCTTCCCCAGGGCCTCAGAGCGATCGGGAGCGAGGCTTTCTCCGGGGACGGGGCAGTTTTGCATATCCTGGTGCCCGAGGGCTGCGAGACCATCGCGGCGGGCGCCTTTGACGGCTGCGCAAGCCTGAAAACGGTCGAGCTCCCCGCTACGGTCACTGCCCTTGAGGGAGGATCTTTCTCTGACGCCGTCGTGCTCTGCCCGGAGGATGAATTGCTCGAAGCGCTGCTGCTCGCACAGAACGTGCCCTATATCGCAAAATCGTGATTTTGTTCAAATCATCATTGACATATTTGTAGAATCCTGCTAAAATAAATCATCTCAATTGGATATGGTCCAAGTGTACCGAGTTTATCCGAAGCAAGATATCGACCGCCCCTTTTTCGGGCCAAGGCCATACGGACAGCCGGGTCGGATGCCGAAGAACCGCGGAATGCGGCGGCAACTTCTGTTGCCTTATTGATTGAGTTAAAAGCTCAAGTTTTATGGTTTTGTAAAAGCATACAAATCTGTGAAATGGTCAATAAGAGTAGTAAAAGTGTTCTTTGCTATATAGACTCTTAACATCCATTGAGGCGGGCCCCCAGACGCGGGGTCCTGTGGCGTATTTGTACGTCTTGCCGTTTACAGCAGCTGTGCTTTTGCATGGCTGCTTTTTGTTTGGGGGCTGGGACATGAAGAAGATCGTCGAAATCAAGAACATCACAAAATCCTTTGACGGGGAAGTTGTGCTGGACAACATCAATCTCGACATTTACGACAACGAGTTTATCACTCTGCTGGGTCCTTCCGGCTGCGGCAAGACGACGCTGCTGCGCATTATCGGCGGCTTTGAGACGCCGGACAAGGGCGACGTCATTTTTATGGGGGAAAACATCAACGGCCTGCCGCCCCATAAGCGCAACGTCAACACGGTGTTCCAGCGCTATGCCCTGTTCCCGCACCTGAACGTATTTGAAAACGTGGCCTTCTCCCTGCGTGAAAAGAAGGTCCCCAAGGCGGAGATCCAGAGGGCTGTGACCGAGATGCTCTCGCTTGTTGCCCTCAAGGGTTTCGAAAAGCGCGCCGTGACGAGTCTCTCCGGCGGTCAGCAGCAGCGCGTCGCCATTGCCCGCGCCCTCGTCAACCAGCCAAAGGTCCTCCTGCTGGACGAGCCGCTCTCGGCCCTCGACCTGAAGCTCCGCAAGGACATGCAGGTGGAGCTCAAGAACATCCAGAAGGCTACCGGCATCACCTTTATCTTCGTCACCCACGACCAGGAGGAGGCCCTGTCCATGTCCGACACCGTGGTCGTCATGACCGAGGGCCATATCCAGCAGATCGGCACTCCCGTGGACATCTACAACGAGCCGCAGAACGCCTTCGTCGCGGACTTCATCGGGGAGAGCAATATCCTTGACGGCGTGATGCTGGAGGACTACAAGGTCCGCTTCTCCGGCCACACCTTCCAGTGCCTGGACAAGGACTTCGACGTCCGAGAGGCGGTGGATGTGGTGGTTCGGCCCGAGGACGTGGACATCGTGCCTGAGGAGAAGGGCCATCTGCGCGGGGTCGTGACCTCTGTCACCTTCCTCGGCGTACACTATGAGATCATCGTGGATATCGGCGGCTTCAAGTGGATGATCCAGACCACGGACTTCCACGATGTAGACGAGCATATCGGCCTCTTTATCGAGCCGGACGCCATTCACGTCATGAAGAAATCCAAGTTTTCCGGCATGTACGGCGACTACTCCAGCTTCTCCGACGAAATGGATGAAATCGGCGAGGTCGATCTGGAGGAGCTTGAGGAGCTTGAGGAGCTCGATACGGAAAGCGGGTCTGCGACATGAACAACAAGACCCGCTCCCTCGTCCAGCGCATGACGCTGACGCCGTACTCGATCTGGGCGGCGCTTTTCATTGTGGTGCCGCTGATCTTTGTGGCCTACTATGCCTTCACCGATTCCGCCTTCCGTTTCACCTTTGAAAACGTCTCCCGCTTCTTTACCGCAACCTCGCAGATCGACGACGGGGAGACCGTGCGGGAGGTGCACACCTACCTTGTGATCTTCTGGCGGTCGCTGAAGCTCGCGGTGATCTCCACGTTCATCTGCCTTGTGATGGGCTACCCGCTTGCCTACATCATGGCAAGGGCCAAGAGCCGCACGCAGAACATTCTCCTGACCCTCATCATGATCCCCATGTGGATGAACTTCCTCATCCGCACCTACGCCTGGATGACCATCCTGCAGGACACCGGCATCCTCAACGGCTTTCTCTCTGCCCTGCATCTGGGGCGCATCCACATCATCGGGACCGAGTCCGCGGTCGTGATCGGCATGGTCTACGACTACTTCCCCTACATGGTCCTGCCGATCTACTCGGTTATGGCCAAGCTCGATGTGAAGCTCCTCGAGGCGGCGAGCGATCTGGGCTGCCCCGGCATCAGCGTCCTGCGCCGTGTGATCTGGCCCCTGAGCCTGCCGGGCGTTCTCTCCGGCGTTACCATGGTGCTCATCCCCTCGATCAGTACCTTCTATATCTCCCAGAAGCTCGGCAACGGCAAGTTCTTCCTCATCGGCGACGCCATTGAGGGCCAGTATGTGGCGAACAACCTGCACTTTGCCGCCGCTATTGCCTTTATCCTGATGGTGATCCTGCTCGTGTGCATGGGGCTCATGCAGAAGCTCACCAATCGCAGGATTATCGTCGCGTAAGGAGGGGAGAATATGAAACGTGCATCGAAAATCTACACCGCGCTCATCATGATCTTCCTTTTCGCGCCCATCGCGATCCTGCTGGTCTTCTCTTTCAACAGGGCAAAGAGCCTCTCGGTCTTCTCCGGCTTCTCCCTCTACTGGTATCGGGAGCTGTTCCGGGATTCGGAGACCCTCAGGGCCGTGCGCAACACGCTGATCCTCGCGGTATCGGCGGCCCTCATCTCCACTGTCATGGGCACGGCCGCCGCCGTCGGTATCAACAAGCTGCGCAGCAAGGTCCTGCGCACCGCCATGGACAGCGTCACCAATATCCCCATGATCAATCCCGACATCATCACCGGCATCTCCCTGATGCTCATGTTCGTGTTCGTAGGCCGCATCTTTGGCGCTGCGACCAGTCTGAGCTTCTGGACCATGCTCATCGCGCACATCACCTTCTGCCTGCCCTATGTGATCCTGCAGGTGCTGCCGAAGCTCCAGCAAATGGACAAGGCCCTGCCCGAGGCGGCGATGGACCTGGGCTGCACGCCATTCCGCGCCTTCCTGAAGGCAGAGCTGCCCGAGATCATGCCCGGCGTCGTCACCGGCATGATCATGGCTTTCACCCTCTCGCTGGACGA
This sequence comes from uncultured Clostridia bacterium, assembly GCA_946184165.1. Lineage (GTDB taxonomy): Bacteria > Bacillota > Clostridia > Oscillospirales > Oscillospiraceae > Limivicinus. Next base: position 22,716 of record CAMHEN010000006.1, read on the forward strand.
TTTCGTCATCAGCTACTTCACCTCCGGCAACGGCTTCCAGACCCTGCCCATCCGTATCTACAACATGACCAAGAAAACCGTCACACCCAAAATGTACGCCCTCGCAACCATTATTTTCTTCGTGATCCTTACCCTGCTGCTCATCTCCAATCTCTATGATGAGGAGACCATTCAGAAGCGCAGGGAGGCAAAAGCCAGAAAACAAAAATAAGTGATTGCAAAAGTCTCGGACACGAATCCCGAAGGGAATCAAATATGCTTTTGAGTTAGCTTTGCTTCCTCAAAAGCACCCTGAGCCGAGCTTTGCGAGGACTCGCGCCGACCAAGCGCGGCGTGTCACGCTCCGCCGCGTGCGATATGCGCGAGTCCTCGATTGCGAAACCTCAGTTTCGCAATCGAATAAATAAAGGAGGAAAAGAAATGAAAAGATCCATCGCGCTGCTCGCGGCTCTCGTGCTGCTGTGCTCTCTTGCCCTCGCAGGCTGCGGTTCCGCGTCCAAGACCCTGACACTGAACGTTTACAACTGGGGCGAATACATCTCCGACGGTTCGGAGGATTCCTTCGACACCATCAAGGAGTTTGAAAAGTGGTATGAGGAGACCTACAAACAGAAGATCAAGGTCAACTACACCACTTTCGCCAGCAATGAGGATATGTATGCCAAGCTCTCCAGCGGCGCTGTGAGCTTCGATGTGGTCATCCCCTCCGACTATATGATCGCCCGCATGCGCGATGAGAATATGCTGCTGGAGCTGGATTTCAAGAACATTCCCAACTATGAGAACATCAACGAGAGCTTCCGCGGCCTCTACTACGACCCCGACAATAAGTACACCGTGCCCTACACCTACGGCGTCACCGGCGTCATCTACAACGCAAACGCCGTGGATGAGGCCGACGTGGGCGGCTGGGATCTGCTGTGGAACGAGAAGTATAAGGGCAATATCCTCCAGTTCAATAACTCCCGCGACGCCTTCGGCACCGCACAGTACAAGCTGGGCCTCGATGTAAACGACACCGACCGCGCCTCCTGGGATCAGGCTCTTGCCGAGCTCAAGAAGCAGGCTCCCCTGGTCAAGAGCTATGTCATGGATGAGATCTACAATATGATGGAGTCCGGCGAGGCTGCCATCGGTACCTACTACGCCGGCGATTACTTCACCATGCTTGACGCCCAGGCCGACGGCGTGGACCTCAGGTTCTACTACCCCGAGCGCACCAACTACTTTATCGATGCCATGTGCATCCCCTCCTGCTGCCAGAACAAGGAGCTTGCGGAGCGCTTCATCAACTATATGCTCTCTCCCGAGCCCGCCATCGCGAACGCGGAGTTTATCTACTACGCCTCCCCGAACAAGCTGGTATACACCAATGAGGATTATATCGACGAGATGGGCGAGGAGGCCATGGAGATCCTCTATCCCGCCATCGGCGATTTCAGCGAGCGTTATAACGAGTATGCGTTCCGCAGCCTGGATCAGGCGACGCTGGATTATGTAAACTCCCTCTGGGAGACCCTGAAGATCAACTGACAGCTGCATCAACTGACCTTCGCCCTTGAAAAAGAGCCCCCTGCGATTTGTATTCGCAGGGGGTTTTCGCAATATTTGTCGATCCAATCTTCTCTGCTTCTGCAGGTATCCGGAAGGACGACGCCTGTACTTGTACATTTTGCCCTGTGATCAGGCATCCAGCTCCGCGCCCCGGACCAGCGCTGAGATATATTCCTCGGTGAAGGCGTCCAGGGCCTCAAAATCCATATAGGGGCGGTAGACAGCCTCCAGCTTGTCGTGCAGGCTCTTGGCCGCGGTGAGCTCTTCCATGGCGCGCAGCAGGGCCGCCCGACTCTGCAGACGTTCCCCCGCCGGAACGGGCAGCGCGGCGGGAGAGGAGAACAGGGCCAGCGAGAGCTCCGGCAGCAGCACGGCTTCGAGCTGCCGCGGCTGCAGCGGGCCGGGGCAGAGAATGACACGCCCGCACTTTTTCGCCGCGAGTCTCGCCGCTTCCTCCAACACAGCGCTGCCACCGCGCAGATAATAATGTTGTTTACATAACGAGTTTACGGTTCCGCTTAAACTGAACAGACCCTTACAGCTGATCGTCGAGAGAAAGCGCCGCTCACGGCGCGCTTCCCCCTTCCGATCCGGGAAAGCCTCCAGAAGGCCGTACACCCGTTCGATCTCCTCCTGCATCACGGCGGCGTCCCGCAGCTCCTCCGAGGCCTCCAGCGCCGCCGCGGCGGAGAGGAGGCGATAAGCTGACTTGTAGCGCTCCTTGTATGCCCGGTTCAGCGCCAGCGCCCGCTCCCGATCCTCCGGTTTCAGCGGCAGGTGACAGAAGCGACCAAGGTTGACATAATCTGCATCCGCGCCGAAAACCTGCGGCTCCCGGACGTGGGGCGCGGTGCCGTCTACCCACGCCTGCCCCAGCGCCGGGACGAGCAAACCGTCGAGAGAGTCCGGATCACCGGAGCACAGGATGCTCACGGTGTCGAGCCCCCGCGCCCAAGCCGCCTCCCGGATGCGGCGCATGAAGCCGGACTTGCCGGTCCCCGGGCCGCCCTTGATGATATGCAGAAACTGCGTCTCCTCCGGAAAGCCGTCATAGAGCGAGTAGAAGCCCAGGCCGGAGTTTGCCGCAAGGAAAAAAGTCAGATCCAAAACAGTTCCCCCTTTCTGCTGTATTGTATGCAGAAAGGGGGAGCTTGACACAGATCGGATTTATTCCTGCAAATCGATGAGAATGACCTTGACGTCGCTGCGCTCGGCATACAGAATAGTGCTCATGGTACCGCCGGGCCTCCCGTCATAGCAAGCGAGCAGCAGGGAAGAGCGGTCCACCATATAGCGGTTGCGGCGCATCATACAGTCGGGGGTGTAGCCGTACTGCAGCACCGTCACCTTGTCGCAGCGGTCGATGAGCCCGTTCCAGCGCCGCCGGAGTGCGGCACTCCAGCGGCCCGGCTGGTCGCCGAAGGGAATCGCGGCCTCCAGGATCACATCGCCGAAGCGCTCCTTCAGGGTGAGCACCGCCTCGGCAAAATACATGTCGCAGCCGATGGCCATACCGCACAGGAAATGGCGATAGCCCAGCTGATAGATGGCCTCCAGCCGTGCCGCAAGCTCCAGCTTGAGCGCTGTGCAGCGGGGGTCCTGTTCATTCATGCCCCAGGGCAGCTTCATCGGTCTGTGCCCCGTGAAGCAGCAGCAATGCTCTCTGTCCGCCGTGTCCCTCACCTCCCGTCGTGTGCCTATTGTACGCTGTAAATTTCCTCTTGTCAAAACCAAACTCGCGTGCTATACTCAAATCATCTTCAGGGCAGGGTGTAATTCCCGACCGGCGGTACAGTCCGCGAGCCGTTAGGCATGAACCGGTGTGATTCCGGTACCGACAGTAGAGTCTGGATGAAAGAAGATGGCCGCACGTGTCTGTGCGGGTTTCACCGTTGCCCGAAGATAATTCTTCGGGTGTTTTTGTTTTTAAATGCAAGGAGGTAAAAATCATGGAAAATCTCGGCTTCGTGCTGGCCTGTCTCGCGTCGATCGCGCTGCTGTTTGTGATCGCGTCCCTCTCGGAAAAGTTCCTCGTGAAGGACAGGAAGGCCTTTTCCAGCACCCACTATATCACTTATACCGCCATCTTCGCCTGCCTTGCGGGTGTACTGATGTTTGTTGAGATCCCGCTGTTTTTTGCTCCTGCCTTTTATAAGATCGACCTGAGCGAGATCCCGGTCCTGATCTGCACCTTCTATCTCGGCCCGGTGGCGGGCGTCGCGGCGGAGCTGGTGAAGATCATGGTGAAGCTCTTGCTCAAGGGGACCAGCACCGCCTTCGTCGGCGACTTCGCGAACTTCGCCGTCGGCTGCTCCTTTGTCCTGCCGGCGAGCATTGTCTACCACGCGAAGCCCGGCAGACGCAGCGCCCTTGTCGGCATGCTCGTCGGCACTCTGGTCATGACGGTCTTCGGCAGCGCCTTCAACGCGATCTACCTCCTGCCGAAGTTCGCGGCCCTTTACGGCATGCCCATGGAGGCCATCATCGGCATGGGCACCAAAATAAACCCCTCCATTACGAGCGTCTCCACCCTGGTCCTTTTTGCCGTGGTCCCCTTCAACCTTCTCAAGGGCGTGGTGGACTCCGCTCTCACCTTCCTCCTGTATAAGCGCATCTCGCCCATCCTGCACAGAAACGACGAGAAGCGGCAGCAGAGAAGGGCCGCTAAGGCCGCGTGACCTTATATAGCCGCCAGGCGCTGAGGGCAAAGTTGAAAAGCTCGGTTGCGTACAGAGTCACAAGATAGGCGGAAATGCCGTACAGCGGCAGAAGCCGCCAGGTGAGCAGCAGCCCCAGCAGCGCGTCGAGGATGTTCACCCCCATGCACCAGAGCTGCTCTCCCAGGCCTTTGAGACAGCCGTCCACACTCATGTCGATGTAGGAAAACGGTACGAGGGGCGCGAGGATGCGGATGAAGTGTCCGGCGTCCCGGCTGCCGTAGACCAGCATCCCGAGGGCGTCGGCGCAGATAAAGAGAAACAGCGCCACCGCGAGAGAGAAAAGAAAGCTCAGACGCAAAAGCTCCCCCGCGGTATGCCGGATGCGGGGCCGGTCCCCCTGTACCTGAAGCGCCGTGAGCTCCGGTACGATGAGCTCGGAGACCGCCGCCATGATGCAGGCGGGGAAGAAGATCACCGGCAGCACCATGCCCTGGATCGTCCCGTAGGCGGCGAGGGCGCGGTTCGCGCTGAGCCCCGCGGCCCGCAGCCCCCGGGGCACCAGCAGGTGCTGCAGCGTGGCCAGCGCGCTTCTGGCATAGGCCGAGAGGGCGAGGGGAACCGCGATGTGCAGCATCCTCGCCGTGAGTCTTACGCCGCGCTCCGGCGCGCGGTACCTGTGCCTGTCGAGAAGGAACACCGCCGCCATCAGCGCGAAACTCACAACGTCCGCCGCCACCCGCGCGAGGGTGACGGCGGCGCAGCTTTTCTCAAGGTTCCCCGCCGGGACACGCCCAAGGAAGAAGGCTGTCAGCGCAATGCCCAGAAGCTGCTCCAAAAGGTGCACGAGCGTCGGCTTCCAGACTCTCCCGCAGGCCGTGAAGTAACCGGACATGGAGGAGCAGAGGGCGATGCAGGGCATGCTGATGGCTGACAGCCGCAGCGGGAACACGGTGCGGGCGTCCCCGATCCAGAGAAAGCCGATGGGCTCGGCGAGGGCCCAGAGAACGGCAGCGGCGGCGAGACCGAAGAGCGCTCCGTAGACAAGGCAGCGGTCCGTCGCCGCGCGCACGCCGCCCGGGCGGGAGAGTCCCAGCTCCTCCGCCACGAGTCTTGTGGAGGCAAAGCGGATGCCGGAAATAGCGAAGGTGGCACTGAGCCCCGTCACCGACAGGACAAGCTGATAAAGCCCGATCCCGGCGGCGCCGATCCGCCCGGCAAGCCACACCTGAAAAACCATCCCGATGGCGCTCATGGTGAGAGACGACGCGGTCAGCAGCGCCGTATTCAAAACAAGGCCCCGTTTCATACGCATCCCTCCCCACCGCACAGTCTATGCAAACGCGGGAACGCACTTGTGCCAGCGGACAAAAACGCTTGAAAAGCGACGCGCCCCGGTGTTATACTCAAATATGGTCGATTGCGAAAGTCGCTGACGCACTTCGTTTATTATCCCGAAGGGAATCAAATTGTTTTTGAGGGAGCTTTGCTTCCTCAAAAACGCCCTGAGCCGAGCTCCGCGAGGCCTCGCGCCGACCAAGCACGGCGTGTTTCGGTCCGCCGTGTGCGATGAGCGCGAGTCCCTCGATTGCAAAACCAGAGTTTCGCAATCGACCAATACTCAAATAAAAAGGGAGGTCGGAACTATGATCATCACCATCGGCAGACAGCACGGCAGTAACGGACACCTGGTGGCGGAGGCGCTCTCCGCGCACTTTCAGATCCCCTGCTACAGCAAGGAGATCGTGGACCGCACGGCCCGGGATTCCAACTTCAGCCACGACGTTGTCCGCTCCTATGACGAGAAGCGGGTCTCGCCCTTTATCGCGCCGGGCACACAGCTATTCGGCATGGACGAATGGTTCCGCCTGAATATGCAGGTGGCCTCCGCACAGTTCGATTCGATCCGCAGCCTCGCCGGGGAGGGGGACGCCGTCTTCGTCGGCCGCTGTGCCGACTATGTGCTCCGCAATCGGGAGGATCTCGTGCGCGTCTTTGTCATGGCGGACATGCCCTACCGCATCCGCACCGTCATGGAGCGCAAGGGCGTCACAGAGGAGCAGGCCAAAAAGCTCATCCGCGAGGTCGACAAGGACCGTGCCAGCTACTACCGCTACTACACGGATCAAATCTGGGGCGATATCGACTGCTATGACCTCTGCGTCAACGTGGGGCGCGTGGGCGTCGATGGCGCGGTGCAGACCGTCGCGGCCTACGTCGGCGCCATGAAATGAATGAAAAAATGCACGCCGCGGAAAAAGATACCTTTTTTCCGCGGCGTGTTTTTTTACGCCTTTCGGGGATGATATAGAAAAAGAAAGGTGTGGTCACATGGCAAAACGGATCGGAAAGCAGACCCTTGCCCTGGAAAGGCGGCCGGGCGTCGCGGCCTATGCGTCGGTGGTCGGCGGGAAGGAGGGGGCGGGTCCCCTGAAAAAGGGTTTTGACGAAGTCTCGCTGGACTCCTACTTCGGGCAGGATACTTGGGAGAAGGCGGAGACGACCATGCTCACGCGCTGCCTGGACCGCTGCGCGGAGAAGAGCGGGGGCTTGCACCCGGATGCGATCCTGGGCGGAGACCTGTTGAATCAGTGCGTAAGCTCAGCCTTCGCGGTCAAGGACCGGACAGTTCCCTATCTGGGACTCTACGGCGCCTGCTCCACCATGGCGGAGGGGCTGGCCCTGGCGGCGCTGCTGCTGGACGGCGGGGGATTCACGAGTGTCATGGCCTTCACCGGCTCCCACTTCTGCGCGGCGGAGCGGCAGTATCGCTTTCCGCTGGAATACGGGGGCCAGCGTACCCCCACATCCCAGTGGACCGTCACCGGCGCGGGGGCGGTGCTCCTCGCCCGGGAGGGCGGCGCCCTGGAATTCACCCATGTGACGCCCGGGCGGGTGGTAGACGCCGGCATCACGGACGCGAACAACATGGGCGCCGCCATGGCCCCCGCCGCCTGTGACACGATCCTCCGCCACTTTGACGATACCGGCCGGGACTTTGCCGATTATGACGCGGTGTTTACCGGCGATCTCGGCGCCATCGGCCACGATATCCTCCAGGACATGCTGCAGAGGGAGGGCCTGGACCCGGGACTCAAGTATATGGACTGCGGCGTGCTCATCTATGATCTGCTCACCCAGGACGTGCACGCGGGCGGGTCGGGCTGCGGCTGCTCGGCGTCGGTGCTGGCGGCGCACATCCTCCCCGCCATGGAGCGCGGTGTCTGGAAGCGCATCCTCTTCGCCGGGACCGGGGCGCTCATGTCGCCCCTGAGCTGCCAGCAGGGCTGCAGTATCCCCGGCGTCTGCCACGCGGCGGTGATCGAGAGGGGGGAGGCTGTATGAGCGTTCTGCTGCCTTATCTGAAGGCTTTCGCGGCCGGAGGCATCCTCTGCCTAATCGGTCAGGTGCTGATCGATTACACCGGGCTCACGCCCGCCCGCATCCTCACAAGCTATGTGGCGGCGGGGGTGGTCCTCGGCGCCCTCGGTCTCTATGGCCCCTTTGCTGAATGGGCCGGCGCCGGGGCGACGGTGCCGCTCACCGGGTTCGGAAATCTGATCGCCAGGGGCATGCGCGAGGCGGTGGGGGAGAAGGGCCTGCTCGGCGTCTTCTCCGGCGGTTTCACCGCGGCCGCCGCCGGTCTCGGCGCAGCCGTCGTCGCAGGGCTCCTCGTCTCGCTGGTATTCAAATCCAAGGACAAGGATCAATAATCCGTCCGGAGCGTCGCGTCTGCGCCGCTCCTCCGCCGGGTTCCGGGCCAGAGACGCCAGCGTATTCGCCAGCAGCTCCCGGTCCGTCACCGCCTCCTCGTCCTTGAGGGAGAAGCGGGTCGATTCCTCCTTGACAGAGAGCTTGCCGTTTTGGGTATTGTCTTTTCTTTCTTCTCCTGCTATAATGATTTTAGATGCAGAATCTGTTGGCCCAGCGAGCCGCCCGTTATCGGATGCGCCCTGTGCACGTCCGGATTCTGCATCTTCATTTTCGCTCAGAAGAAAAGCGCTCCCATCTGGCATAAGCACCTTGTGCGCTTTATAAAAAAGCCCCGTGGTTCTTTGAACTATCACGCCCATATTGCCGGTAACGCCATTGATTGTAACCGGCGCGGCAAATGTCCAAGATTCCACATTCTGCTTGGAGGTCACCTTTCCGCCCTTATGCTGCGCGTGATGCCCTATTTCTATTCCACGTTTCAAAACTGCTGGTATTGCAAGGAACGCGGCGCGGTCAGCATCTGTCCTCGCATATTTCATGCCTTTTTCAATCCTGTCGCCGAGCTTAATTTTCCCAAAGCCTTGACGGTCAATATATTTACCGTGTTTTTTTAATGCATTCTCTGCCCATGCAGTTTTGTCAGACTGCCTTTTGGAATATTGCGTCGGGGCTTTCACGTCCGCTACAGGCTGCATGTTGTTCAACTCATCCTGCGCTGCAGTGATTTGATCTTTAAGGTGCAATATCTCAGGGTCAGTTTCTGACAAAGACGCGTTATTCCGGTCGTCCACAAACACGGTGTTCTCGTCGCCGAGGTTCGGCGGTGTGCTCCTGCGCTGCTCGGCGTTGTACTTCATTCTGCTCTGCACATCCCGTGCTTCGATCTCCCCAGCGGTATTCCGGTACAGATCGTAGGCGTCCAGATTCAGGTCGTGGTCGAGAATACGTCTTCTGTCCCAGTCGGCGTTATCTATCGCTATGAACATGTCAGCGTATGGCCCGTCGTAAAGTTCCGCCTCGATCTCGTCCCAGCGATCGAGATCGTAGTTGAGCTTCGCCCGATTCAGCTCCCGGATCTTGTTTTTTAGCTCTTCCGGCGCGCTGTCGAACAAATCCCGGTATTGCTGGTCCGCCTTCTTGAATTCCTCTGATTTCCGCTGCTCCGCGTATCCGTTTTTCAGACGATCCTCCCAGTATTCCTTGCTGCTCCCGATCGCAAACCCTTCCGCATGCTGAATGGCGTGCTGGATTTCATGTATAAGTGTGCTGCGCGGATCAACTCGATTGTTGCTGCTGATCCGGATGACGGTTTCTCCGTTTGATCGTGCAACAAGTTGGCCGGACGCCGTCCCAATGTCCGCAAACTCCACCCTTATATCTGCAAGGAACGGATATGCTTCAAAAAGCTCCTCGTGCCTGATCACGTCGCCCAGCCTCGCTCCGCCGTTTTTTGCGCGCTGACTCAGACGGCTTAGCTCTCCGCTCCAGGTTCTGTCCAGCTCCGCAAGCCGGGCCTGCTCCTGCGCGGTCAGCAGCTCGGGCGAATTGCAGAGTTTGTCCAGCAGCTTCCGATATTCGTCATACTCCGGGTGATCTTCACGGAAACGCACGTCCCCGGCGCTCTCCCATTTCATCCCGCTGTCGTCGATCTCAAACCGCCACTTGCCGTCCATGCCCTTAAACCAGCCGGTGATCTGCCGCACTGTCTCTGCGTCCTCCCCCTCGGCAAGAAGGCGTTTCGCCGTGACCAGTGCGTCCTTGTCCGCTGTCTCGGAGGATTCCCCGGCAAAAGCATGCTTCCCGCCGTCCGTCTGGGCGGCGTTTTTGTTTGCCTGCGTGGCGGCCTCGCCCTCGCCGAAGACGCCCGCGCCCCAGATCTTCGACAGATCGCGGATGACGCCCTGCATGGCTTTGGCCTCGGCGGCCCGTGCGGGACAGCGAACAATAAAGAAACCCAGGGCAAAGACGTACAAATTGTACGAATTGTCCCGAGGCTTCTCACGTCTTTCAATTTCTCCGTCTGCCGAGAGCGTCAGCCCCTGCGGTGTTGATTATACGTTCTGACAGAGAGACGGACTTTTACAAGCTCATTTTGGCTTTCTCCCAGTCCTGCCCAGGAAAGCATTGCATTTTCAACTGCCGAATGCTATAATAAATATATTATGTTAACAATAAAGCCCGCGGACTTTATGGACCCCTTATCCAAAGGAGAGAACGCCATGGACCAAAAACTGTACCGAGAAAAAAGCCTGGACCGCATCTCGTCCCCCGAACAGCTTAATGATTATCTGCATGTGACAAGCCCCTCCGTCTGGATGATCCTGACGGCGGTGATCGTGCTGCTCGCGGGCCTGTTGATCTGGAGCTCCGTCGCGCAGATCGAGAGCTATGCGGAGGGGAGCGCCGAGGTCAAAAACGGCGTGATGACCATCCGCTTCACAGATCAGGAGTCCGCGCAGAAGGTGGAGGCCGGAATGACTGTCAAGACCGGCGACACGGAGAGCACCGTTGTGAACGTGGGGCGGGATGCAAACGGCCTCATTTTTGCCACGGCGAACACCGCGCTCTCCGACGGCTTCTATACCGCCCGCGTGTGCTACAAGCAGGAGCAGATCCTGTATCTGCTGTTTAAATGAGGAGCGGCCCATGGCAAAGAAGAAAGAAAAGAAACCGGTGAAGCGGGGCCGGGCCAGGGTGCCGGTCGTCATGCAGATGGAGGCGCTCGAGTGCGGCGCGGCTTCCCTCGCCATGGTGATGGCCTACTATGACAAGTGGGTCCCGCTGGAGCAGGTGCGCCTGGACTGCGGCGTGTCCCGCGACGGCTCCAACGCGCGCAACATCCTGATCGCCGCGAGAAGCTACGGTTTTGCGGCCCAGGGCTTCCGCTGCGAGGTGTCCGCCCTGCGGGAGGAGATGACCTTCCCCTGCATCATTCACTGGAATTTCAACCACTTTGTGGTGCTGGACGGCTTCAAGGGAAAGTTTGCCTACATAAACGACCCCGCACGGGGCGAGGTCCGGGTGACGATGGAGGAGTTTGACAACGCCTTTACCGGCATCTGCCTCCAGATCGAGCCTGGTCCCGATTTCCATCCCGGCGGCAAGCCCAAGAGCACCCTGGACTTTGCCCGCAAGCGCCTCAAGGGGGCCGGGGCGGCGGTGGCCTTTGTACTGCTGTCCTCCGTCATCGCCTACCTCTTCGGCGTTATTAACCCTGTCTTTAGCCGCTTTTTCATGGACCGTCTCCTGACCGGGGAAAACCGAGAGCTGCTCACGCCCTTCATCCTGCTTCTCGCCGTGACGGGGATCGCGCAGCTTGTGGTGGGCTGGGTCCAGGCGGTCTACTCCCGCAAGATCGACGGGAAGATGAGCATCGTGGGCAGCAGCGAGTACATGTGGAAGATCCTGCGCATGCCGATGGAGTTCTTCTCCCAACGCATGGCGGGCGACATCCTCCAGCGCCAGAGCACCAACGCCACCATCGCCTCCACCCTCGTGAACACCCTCACACCGCTTCTGCTCAACACGATCATGATGATCTTCTATCTTTTCGTGATGCTCAAGCTCAGCCCGCTGCTCACTCTCGTTGGCATAGTGACGATCATTTTGAACCTGCTCGTCTCAAAGATCATCTCCGACAAGCGCGTCAACATCACCCGCGTGCAGATGCGCGACGCGGGCAAGCTGGCCGCCGCCACGGTCTCCGGCATCCAGATGATGGAGACCATCAAATCCAGCGGCGCGGAGAACGGCTATTTCCAGAAGTGGGCCGGCTACCAGGCCTCGGTGAATGCCCAGCAGGTCCGTTTCGCCAGATTAAACCAGATCTACGGCGCCATCCCCGGGCTTCTTTCCAGCATCGCAAGCGCCGCCGTCATCGTCATCGGCGTGGGCCTTGCCATGCAGGGCGAGTTTACCCTGGGCTCCATTATGCTCTTCCAGGGCGCGCTGAGCTCCTTCATGTCCCCGGCCATGATGCTCGTCTCGGCCGGCCAGACGATCCAGGAGATGCGCACCCAGATGGAGCGTGTGGAGGACGTCATGCAATATCCTACGGACCCCGGCTTCAGCGACGGGCCCCTGGAGGAGGACGCGGACTACTCCAAGCTCTCCGGTGCGATTGAGCTCCGGGATGTGAGCTTTGGCTATTCCCGCCTCGGCAAGCCCTTGATCGAGCATTTTTCCATGCAGATGAAGCCCGGCAGCCGCGTTGCCTTTGTGGGCAGCTCCGGCTGCGGCAAGTCCACGCTCTCCAAGCTCATCTCCGGCCTCTACCAGCCCTGGAGCGGGGAGATCCTCTTTGACGGCAAGCCCATCAGCGCCATCGACCGCAGCGTCTTCACCGGCTCTGTCGCGGTCGTGGACCAGGACATCGTCCTCTTTGAGGACACCATCGCGAACAACATCAAGATGTGGGACGAATCCATCGAGGACTTTGAGATGATCCTCGCCGCCCGCGACGCCCAGATCTATGACGACATCATGGCCCGTGAGGGGGGCTTTTCCGGCATGCTCACAGAGGGCGGCAAGGATCTCTCCGGCGGCCAGCGCCAGCGTATCGAGATCGCGCGCGTCCTGGCCCAGGACCCCTCCGTCATCATCATGGACGAGGCCACCTCCGCCCTCGATGCCAAGACCGAGTATGAGCTTGTCAAAGCGGTCAAGGACCGGGGCATTACCTGCATCGTGATCGCCCACCGCCTCTCCACCATCCGCGACTGCGACGAGATCATCGTGCTCGACAGAGGCAAGGTGGTCGAGCGCGGCACCCACGATGAGCTCTACGCCAGGGGCGGCTGCTATACCGAGCTCATCTCGAGCGACTGAGGAGGTGCAGGAGTATGGGTTGGTTTGACGAACAAATCCGCCAGCGCAAGCTGAGCGATCAGGAGCTCTTTGAGGAGTCCATCTATCAGATGGCCTCCGTCGTGCTGGGAAAACAGCGCGCGGGAGCTCTGGACGATGAACGCATCATCACCAAAAAGGCCCTGGACGATATCCTGAAATATTATCGTGCCAAGCCCGTCGAGATCCCCTCCGCCGTCCGGGATGCGGAGGCGGCGCTGGAGTACTGCCTGCGCCCACACGGCATCATGCGCCGCAATGTCCGCCTGGAGGACAGCTGGTATAAAGACGCTTTCGGCCCCATGATCGCCTTCCGCAAGGAGGACGGGGCGCCCGTCGCGCTGATCCCCCGGATTCGCGGCTACTGGTACCGGGATGGGGAGAGCGGCAAAAAGTGCAGCCTCAACAAAAAGACCGCCGCCCTTTTTGACCGGGACGCGATTTGCTTTTATCGGCCGCTGCCGCTGAAGAAGCTGGGCATCACCGATCTCATCCAATACCTCAAGGATTGTCTGAATATCGACGATTTTGCAACGCTGATTGCGCTGTTCTTTCTCGTTACGCTCTTCGGTCTCGTGCAGACGCCGATCTTCCGCCTGCTCACGGGCTATGTGCTGGAGAGCGGGAGCATGCGCCTGCTCCTCGGAACGGCGGTATTTATGCTCTGCTCGATCCTCTCCACGCAGCTTGTCACCACTGTACGCGAGCTGATGACCCAGCGTCTGGAGATCAAGACCTCCCTGTCCGTGGAGGCCGCGATCATGATGCGCGTCATGAACCTGCCGGCAAACTTCTTCCGCAGGTATTCCTCGGGCGAGCTTTCCAGCCGCTGCAGCGCGGTGAACCAGCTCTGCTCGCTGCTCATCAGCGGGGTCTTTTCCACAACGCTGTCGTCTCTGATGAGCCTGCTTTACATCACGCAGATCTTTCGGTATGCGCCGGCCCTGGTGGTGCCCGCGCTGCTGATCCTGCTGGCCAGCGTCCTTGTGAGTGTCATCGCCTCTTTCATGCAGATGCGTGTGAGCAAAAAGCTCATGGAGCTGAGCGCGAAAGAGAGCGGCCTGAGCTTTGCCCTCATTTCGGGCGTGCAGAAGATCAAGCTCGCCGGCGCGGAAAAGCGCGCTTTTGCTCGCTGGGCGCACGTCTATTCCAAGGCGGCGGAATACAGCTACAACCCGCCCCTGTTCCTCGTCGTAAACGGGGTGATCTCCACGGGCATCGGCCTTGTGGGCACCCTCGTCATGTATTACATCGCGGTGAAAAGCAACGTGTCCGGCTCGGAGTACATTGCCTTCAACTCCGCCTACGGCGCGGTGTCCGGCGCCTTCAGCGCGCTGATGAGCGTGGCCCTCTCCGTGGCGCGCATCAAGCCCATCCTCGAGATGGCGGAGCCGATCCTGGAGGCGGAGCCCGAGACCGCGGAGAACAAGACCATGGTGACTTCCCTGCGCGGCGGCATCGAGCTCTCCAACGTCTACTTCCGCTACAACGACTCCATGCCCTATGTGGTCAACGGCATGAGCCTGCAGATCAAGGCGGGAGAGTACATCGCCATCGTGGGCAGGACCGGCTGCGGCAAATCCACCCTGGTGCGCCTGCTGCTGGGCTTTGAGACTCCGGAGAAGGGCAGCATCTACTACGACGGAAAGGATCTCGGCAAGCTCGACCAGCGCTCCCTGCGCTGCCGGATCGGGACCGTGACGCAGGACGGCAGCCTCTTCCAGGGGGATATCTATTCCAACATCGTCATCTCCGCGCCGCATCTCACGCTGAACGAAGCGTGGGAGGCCGCCGAAATGGCGGGCATTGCCGATGATATCCGCGCCATGCCCATGGGGATGCAGACCATGATCTCCGAGGGGGCGGGCGGCATCTCCGGCGGCCAGAAGCAGCGGCTCATGATCGCGCGGGCTGTCGCGCCGAAGCCGAAGATCCTCATCTTCGACGAGGCCACCTCTGCCCTGGATAACCGCACCCAGAAGCAGGTCTCCGATGCGCTGGGCCGGCTCAAATGCACCCGCATCGTGATTGCCCACCGCCTCTCCACCATCCGAAACTGCGACCGCATCCTGGTGCTCGACAAGGGCAGCATCCTCGAGGACGGAACCTATGACGAGCTGATCGCGAAAAACGGCTTCTTTGCCGAGCTCGTTGCGAGACAGCGCCTGGAAACCGAGACCGCGGCCGCCGAATAAGAAAGCAGAGAAAGGAATCAGACATGAAAAAGAATCTCGCCCGGAAGATCCTCGCCGCCAGGGCGGAGGAAGCCCTGGCCGAAAAGCTCCCCATCGATCAGAGGACCCTGCATCTCATCGGAAAACTGATAGAGCCCACAAACCTCAAGCGGATCGCGGTCGTGACCATCGGCGGCTCTGTCGGGCTCTCCGTCCTGCGCAATGTCGGGGAGACCCGCATGGTCCGCTCGGCTGTCAAGCGAGAGATGAAAAAACAGCTTGAGCCGATCAGCAAAAAGCTCGGCGAGCTGGAGAAACAAAACGAGCAGCTTCAAAAGCAGAACGAACAGCTTCAGAAGCAGCTCAGGGAAAACGAACGCTCACACAGATAAAAAGATTTTCTCCTGCCCCAACTATTGACATAGAGCCAGAAAGCCCCTTCCGTTTGGAGACGAAAACGGAAGGGGCTTTTCTTATTCGTGGATCCCTCTGTAGATGGAATCCTGCAGATGCTTGATATTGACGTCAAAGTCCGGGATCACGTAGTAGCCGGACCCGGTGTTGCCGCTCTCATAAGAGCCGTCGATCGGAATGCGGTCGGAGACCTGCTTGTACTTCCGGATCTCGGAGGCGTTGGCCGCAAGGCTGAGGAATACCTCTTCCGGGACGTCCGTCACCACCTTGTCGAAAAAGACGCTCGCAAACTGCAGCCGCTCGGCAGCCGGGAGCTGAAAGGCTTTGAGGAGCACCTGCGAGATCACGTTCCGTGTGCGCTCCGTTCTGCCGGCGTCGTAGCCGCCGTCTGCGGGACGGATGCGGCAGTATGCCGCGGCCTGTACGCCGTTGAGCGTGAGCTTTCCGGCCTGGTCAACGCTGAGGGCGTTGTCCTCATAGCTGACCTGTCTCTCGTAGGCAACGTCCTTAATCTTGGACTCCATGAAGTAAATCTCTTCCGCACTGATCTCTGCCTCGACGCCGCCTACGGCGTCCACAATCTCCACCACATCGTCATAGGTAAACATGGCACTGTAGTCGATCGAGAGATCAAAGCTCTGCTCCATGACTTCCCGCAGAAGCTCCAGGCTTCCGGTATGGAAGACATTCGTGAGCTTGTCATAGCCGCTGTCGCGGACTCGGACGCGGGTATCGCGCATGAAGGAGGTGAAGACCAGCTCCTTCGTGTGGGGGTTGATCGTGGCAAGGATGATGCCGTCGGCATTGCCGCGGGCGTCATCGGACAGACCCTCGGTATTGTCAATGCCGAGAAGCAGGAGGTTCAGCGTCTGTGTGAGCTCCTGCCCCACACTCGCGGAAGCCGGCCTGGGCGTCGGCGTCGGGGCGGCGTGGACCGCCTGCCCGGCCTGTTCGATCACCGGGGGAGCATAGCTTGCGACGCGCCGCATGCCGAGCACGATGACAGTGACGACAGCGAGGAGCAGAACAATCAGGATCGTCCACAGGACAGTCAGTCTTCTTCGTTTCTTCTTGCTCATGATCCGTTATCCTCTCCTCAGAAGGGAATAGATCCGGTTATTGAGCTCATCCAAATACGGCTCAGCGCCGTCAAGACGGATGGTTTCGGCGGCCATGCCCATGTTGGGGGCGCGCTCTTCCATGTTGTGGCAGTCGGAGCCGATGAAGTGGATGCGTCTTTCACGTAAATACTGCAGCGCCTGCCGGGCGCTGTCAGAATGGATAAAGAAACTCGCGTTGACCTGGATCAGCATGCGCCGGTCCGCAAGCCGGTCAAAGAGAGTGGGATCCCGAAGTATGCGCATATAACGGTCCACATGGGCTACGACGGGGATGCGGTGCAGATTCTCTCCGGTCTGCTCGATCTCGTCGAGCATGCTGTTGCGCCAGGGGATCATCGGCGGTTCGATAATCATGAAGGGGGTGGGACCCATGCTGAGCTGCACCAGCTCCTCCGCCACGCTCATGCCGGGGAAGAAGTAGATCTCCGCGCCGAGATAGATCTCGGGAAAGACACCGCCGTCCTCCTCCATAGCCTCGCGCAGTTCGGCATAGGCGCGGCTGCGGTTGTGCAGGAAGGTCTCGGGGTCGTCTTCGTCGGCATAGAAATGCGGTGTCGCAAACATGACGTCCACACCCTGCCGCTGGCATTCACGTAGCATGGCGAGACTGGTCTCCACACAGTCGGAGCCGTCGTCGATTCCTGGGAGAAAGTGCGAATGGAAATCGATCATCGATCTCAGCTCCCGTAATAGCTGCCGTAGCTGCTGTAGCTGCTGTAGTTGCTGCCGTATCCGTACTTCTTGCCGGAGCCCTCCAGCGCGCCGTTGATGACGAATCCCAGGATCGGCACATTCGCCTCCTGGATCTGGGCGACGCAGTCTTTGAAGACCCCGATGGGGCAGTTATTTTCACGCAGGACAATGATCATGCCGTCGGTATTTCTGGAAACGGAAACGGCGTCGATGACTGCGCCGACAGGCGGAAGGTCGATGATAATATAGTCATAGGCGCTGCGCAGCGTATTGAGAAGCGTGGCCATGCGGCGGGAGTTCAGAAGCTCGGAGGGATTGGGCGGGATATTGCCGCCGGGGAGAATGTCAAAATTAGTCTCGTTCTTGCTGCTCTGATACTTGCGCACCGCAGAGGTGATGGAGTTGGAATCCCCCAGCAGATCGGCCAGCCCCGGGGTTCTTTCGATCCTGGCCTTCAGGTGGATGGAGGGTCTGCGCATGTCTGCGTCGACCAGAAGGACCTTTCTGCCGAGCTCCGCGAGAGAGTAGGAGAGGTTCAGGGCGATGGTGCTCTTGCCCTCGGAGGGCTGGGCGCTTGTCACGCCGATAATGTGGCAGTGCTGATCGCCCTCGGGCAGCTTCAGCATGATATTGGTGCGCAGACGCTTGAAGGCCTCCTTGGCGGCAAAGCTCAGATGCTCACACACAATGTCGTTGGCGCCGGAGATCGGCGCTGCCTTGGATTTTCTCTTTTTCTCGTCCATTGCTTACTTGGCCTCCTTTTTGCTCTCCCCGTAGTACGAGGAATAATAGTATCCCTTCTTCTCGGAAAGACGCATGTCCGGGATCAGCGCGAGAACCGTAATGTCGGGATAGATGCTGCGCAGCTCATCCGCGGAGTGTATGACGACGTCGTTGCGCTCATCGATCAGGAATTTGATGATAACGATGCCCGCGGCGAGAACGCCGCCGATCAGGAAGCCGAGAACGGTATTCTTTGTGAAGCTGGGGGAGGAGCGGTGCGCCGGGACAATGGCGTAGTCAACGATTCTCACCGAACTGCCGTCAACGATTTCGGAGATACGCTCGGGAAGGATCTGGGCGATGGTGTTTGCGATAAGCTCCGCCTCCGTGGGACTCTCACTCGTGACGGTGATATTGAAGGCGGCGGTGCCGGACACGGGCTGAGCGGAGATCATCTTGGCCAGTTTCGTGTAGGTGTAGGGAAGCCCTGCGGCGGAGATCACGTCTTCCAGCGTCGTTCTGGATTCCAGGATGAATATATAGGTGTTGACCAGCGAGTTGGAGGCGCTCAGCTCCGAGGCGGAGATGGAGAAACGCTCCAGGCCGAGAGAGAAAGAACTGTTGTTTACATACAGCGCAGCCGTTGCTTCATATTCCGGCGTGATGAAGAGCAGCGTGCCGGCAAAGGCAAAGGTTGCCATCAGCACGGCGATCAGAATGATCACAAGCACTTTTCTCCAGACAGCGCCTGCCAGCTTTAAAAGATCGATTTCGATTTCAGAATTGTTTTTGTTCATGCTTCCTCCTGCCTGCCCTGCACTCCAGAGATGAGAGGACAGGGACAATGGTACAATAATAGGGGACAGACGCTGCTTATTTCAGAACGTTTCTGATAATATTCTCAAAGTACGCGGGATTGTCCTTCAGAATCTTCTTGGTGGTCTCAGGCAGACCGAGCTCCATGTTGATCTCGTCAAAGTAACCGAGGCTCTCCATCCTGTTGTAGATCAGCTTGCCGAGCAGTTTGTGAGCCGTGCTGTTGAGCTCCACACTGCTCGCGGAGACAAGGAAGCTCGGCGGAACGGCGTTGCTGGAGATGGAGAAGCTGTCCTCATATGTGGGGGACATGCCGGCATCCCGGTAGCCGTCACCCAACAGGTACTTGCGGACGTTTACATAGCGGTTGCCGAAGGCCTGAAGCATGGCGGTGTCGATGGCGTCGAGCATATAAGAGGACGCCGTCCATCCGCCGACAGAGTAGGGGCCGATAACAATGAAGCGCTCGGGGTTCCGGGCCTGCCGCGCGAGCAGGGTCTTCACCTGCTGCACAAGCTCGTCCGCGGTATCATACTCGCCATAGGTGCCGATGAAAACAACGTGGATGTAATCCTTGTACATATCGGATGCGGCAGTCTGGATGACGCTCTCCGCGGAGACGGGGACTTCGCTGCCGGGGGTGGTGCGGGTGAAGAAGTAGTTGAAGGTGCTGTTATAGTTATAGGCCTCGGAATCAATGGAGAGGGAACCCTCGACGCCGTTGATATGTACGTTGTTGATGCCGGCGCTGCCGCCCGTGAGCGGGGTAACCTGCTTGCCGGACATGGACTTGATTACAATGGGGACAGGCTCTGTCCCGGCGGGGATCACGAAATCTTCAGCAACGATATAAGGCACAGCTCCGCAGCGGCCGAGCACCGTATAGGAAGACTCCTGACCGGCGCCCATGTTCACCACCGGGATCTTGACGGTGTAGTCCGACCATTTCAAACGGGAATACTCCTCTGCGTTTTCGATAGTGCTGGAGAAATCGTAGATATCGCAGAGATAGGTGTTGATATAGGTCTGCAGCACATAGGGATAGTTGAGATAGCCGGAGTTGCCGGCAGTGATGTTGTCACCCCAGCAGACGATGCCCGGGACATAGTCCGCCACTGCCTGCAGATCCTTCTCATATTCATTCTGGATCGAGGCAAGCGACTCCGTACGCGCGGCAGCCTGCTGTTGCTGCTGCTGCACATAGATCTCAGACAGCCTTTCGTCCTGCTCGGCATTCATCTCCCGAACGCGGACCATGGCGTACAGCAGTCCGCTCAACAAAACAAGGATCAGGATGATCAGCAGGACATTTTTTATGATCGTCGACTTGCTGTTACTTTCCCACATAGCCAGTTCTCCATTTTTCTGAAATTTCTGATGCAGCTGAAAAAAGGAATATGCAAGAGAAATACAAAACCACTGCCGGTCAAAACCCCGGCCAGAGCATAAACCACCTATTTTCAGTACTATATAATGTAACATAAAAAACAAAGAATGACAACCTTTGAAAACACGAAAATTTTTAACAATTCTGTTCTCTGCGACAAATCGCTTTTTGTCCCATATTTCCAAAGGTATAAAAGAGGGACTTGCGCGATATCCGGCGCTGGGGTAAGATAAGCAAAACACGGCGGGACAGGCCTGCTGTGCAAACAGGGA
The DNA here is from genome assembly GCA_946184165.1 of uncultured Clostridia bacterium. GTDB lineage: Bacteria > Bacillota > Clostridia > Oscillospirales > Oscillospiraceae > Limivicinus. Next base: position 43,086 of record CAMHEN010000006.1, read on the forward strand.
GGAAGAGCTTGAAAAAGGGACTGCGTATTCTGATCGCGGCGCTGCTGCTTGCGGCGCTGGGATACGGCGGATTTGCCGGATGGCAATACTGGAAGGCACGGCAATGGCAGGACACCGTCGCCGCAGCCGAGGCGCTGTATCTTGCGGAGGACTACCCGGCGGCGCGCGAGGCTTTTACAGCCCTCGGTCTGGAGGAGCGGGCCCGGGACTGCGACGGGCAGATGCTGCGCCTGCGCTATGAGGCGGCGGAGGGGCAGCTTGAGAGAGGGGAATATCTCGACGCGAAGGAGGCCTTCCTTGCCCTCGGTTACTACCGCGACGCGGAGCTTCGTGCCCGGGAGTGCGACTACAGGCGGGCGCAGAGCTATAAGGACGGCGGGCGCTTCACGGATGCCGTCACGCTGCTCGGCACGATCCCGGACTATCCGGGCGCGGCGGAGCTGCAGGCAGACTGCCGCGACGCGCTCTATGATCTCGCGCTGGAGGCGACCTACGCATGCCGCCTGGACGAGGCGATAGCCCGCTGGAATGAACTGGGAGACTGGAGGGACAGCGAGAGCCTCAAGCGCCGCTGTCTCAGCCGCATCACTGCCATGAACGAGGGGACGGATGAGCCGGTGCGCTACTCCGAATATGCGGGCCGGGATCTCGGCACGGGGACGCTCTACTACCATCGGCTGGGCCTCATCTTTGTCCCGAAGGATGCGGGGCCGGAGACAAGCTGCATGATCTTCTACCCCGGCGGTTATGATGAGGCCCTGGCAAACGGCTACCTGAACGAATATCTCTATGCCCCCGATCCGCCAAACTCCCTCATGCTCCTATGCTACGCCAACGGCTACGGCGACATGGCGGCGAAGGTGGAGGATTCCTATCGTGCGCTGGAGCAGGCGGCGCTTGAGAACAACATCTTCCTGCACGATCTCGTCCTCTGCGGGGCGAGCATGGGAGCTTACACCGCCTGTCAGGGGGCGGCGCAGCTTTATGAGGAATACGGGATCTGCGCAAAAGCGGTGCTGACCTTTGACGCCGGCATGCACTGGGAGGTGGAAAGCCATACCCTCACGCCCGCCCAGTGTGACAGCACGGCGAAGGCGGGCACCCGCTTCCTCCTGCTGGAGGGCGGCGGCGTCGGTATGAACAAGCGCGCCATCGAGCTCATGGTGGCCCACGGCAACGATGTCACCATTGTCGAGTGCGCCGCGGCGGGCCACTACGGCATCATCTATGATGCCATGGAGTACGGTATGATCGACTGGGCCCTCGGAAAGGGAGAGCGCCCGGTAAACGGCAACTATACCTACTACCCCCTGAACCGCCAGTCCACCTATCCATACGGGCATTGAAAATGCGCTGAATCTGCATAATCTGCGGATTCAACGCATTTTTATACGTTTTTTTCTTTTTGCGAGACCTGCTCCCGGACGATGTACTGGGGGGTCGCGTTGACGCACATGAAGATGCGGCCCACGTATTCGCCCACGAGACCGATGCCGAAGAGGATCAGCCCGCCTATGATGAGCAGCAGCCCTGTGGTGGTGCTCCAGCCGAGGGGCGCCATATGCTCCGTAAAATAGCGGATCACAATGACCAGGGTCCAGAGAAAGCCGATTACGAGGCTTGCCAGCCCCACGAAGGAAAACAGCCGCAGGGGCCTGACGGAGAAGGAGGTGAAGCCGTTCATCCAAAGGCCCAGGAGCTTCGCCAGAGTATAGCCGGAGCTGCCGGTTTGCCGCGCCCGGTGATTGACCGGCACGTTGCAGATCTTCCGGGTGCTGCGCAGTACGAGCCCCATCACGTAGGGATAGCAGTGCTCATAGCGCAGCATCTCGTCCACGATGAGGCGGCTCGCCGCGAAATAGCTCGTGAGCTCCAGCTCCCGGGGCTTTCCCAGCATGAACTCGGTCATGCGGCGGTTGACGCCGCTGCCGAAGCGCCGGAAGCCGCTCTCCTGCTTCTCGGCGTAGGAGGCGTAAACCACGTCGTAACCCTCCTCCAGCTTCTCGAGGAGCTTTCCCACCTCGTCGGCGGGGGTCTGCCCGTCGTCGTCCAGACATACCACGCAGTTGCCCCGGGCGCAGCGCATCCCGCACATGAGCGCGGCGTGCTGCCCGAAGTTCTTCACGAGATCCACCGCCGTGACGCGGCTGTCCGTCTCCGCGAGCTCCCGCAGGACGGCGAAGGTCCCGTCGGGGGAGCAGTCGTTCACCAGCACGATCTCATAGTCGTACCGGGGCAGAGAGCCCATGGCCGCCTCGATCTCCCGCACCACACCTTCGATCGTCTTCTCGGAGCGGTAGCAGGGGATCACAAAGGATACAGTTTTCATCTCCGCCGTACCTCCGGGATATAATCGCTTTCGGGCTTTACAGGCGCTTCCATTTGGCGCCGTGGGGGATATCGGTGAGCTCAATGCCGGCGGCGCGCAGCTCTTCGCGGATGTGGTCGGCCTCGGCAAAGTTCTTGGCTTTCTTGGCGTCCTGACGGGCCTGGATCTTTGCCTCGATCTCGGGGTCGGACTCGCCGGACTCGGACACGATGGTAAAGGCGCCAGCAGCCACCTGCTGCTTTTTAAGCTCCTCGCGCTTGACGGCGGCCTTAGAGAGAAGCCCCAGCCCCAGCACCGTGTCAAAGGCGCCGATGGCTTTGATCTTGGTGGCGTCGTTGGTGTCGGCCTTCAGCACGTCGTAGAGGGCCGTGACCGCGAGAGAGGAGTTTAAGTCGTTATCCATAGCGGCGCGGAACTTCTTGTCAAGCTCGTCGAAGGCGGCCTGATCGAGCTCCCCGTCCTCGGGCTTTAGGGCCGCGATGCGGGCGATGAGTTTATTGTAAGCACCCTGGGCATTGTCGAGATTCTCCCAGGTGAATACCAGGCTCTTGCGGTAGTGGCTCTGCAGGCAGAAGAAGCGGTAGGCAAGGGGGTCATAGCCCTTCTGCTCCAGAAGAGACACGGTCAGAAACTCGCCGCTGGACTTGCTCATCTTCCCGGAAGTGGTATTCAAGTGGAGGACATGCATCCAATATTTCACCCAGGGGTGGCCGAGATATGCCTCAGACTGTGCGATTTCGTTGGTGTGGTGGGGGAAGGCGTTATCGATGCCGCCGCAGTGGATGTCGATGTCCTCGCCCAGGTGCTTCATGGAGATGCCGGAGCACTCGATGTGCCAGCCGGGATAGCCCACGCCCCAGGGGGAATCCCACTTGAGGGCCTGGTCCTCGAACTTGGACTTGGTGAACCAGAGGACAAAGTCGTTCCTGTTGCGCTTGTTCGTATCCTCCTCCACGCCCTCGCGGACGCCGACGTTCAGATCCTCTTCCTTGAAGTCGTTGAAGATGTAGTAGCGCTCGAGCTTCGAGGTGTCAAAGTAGACGTTGCCGCCGGCGAAGTAGGCGTAGCCCGTGTCCATGAGCCTGGAGATGATTTTGATGTATTCGTCGATGCAGTTGGTGGCGGGCTCCACCACGTCGGGTGTCTTGATGTTGAGCTTCTGACAGTCGTCGAAGAAGGCGTCGGTATAGAATTTTGCGATCTCCAGGACGCTCTTGTGCTCGCGCTTTGCACCTTTGAGCATCTTGTCCTCGCCCTCGTCGGCGTCGGAGGTGAGATGGCCCACGTCGGTGATGTTCATGACGCGCTTGACGTTATAGCCGGCAAAGCGGAGATACTTCTCCAAAATATCCTCCATGATGTAGGAGCGGAGATTGCCGATATGGGCAAAATGGTAGACCGTGGGGCCGCAGGTGTACATGGTGACAAGATCCGGATTATGAGGAACAAACTCCTCCCGTTTTCTGGAAGCGGAATTGTAAAGTATCATAAAATCTTAACTCCTCAGGATGATTATTCTGAAAATACGCGATAATTGTTGCGAAAATATTCAAAACCGGAATAGACGGTTGTGACCACAATCAGGGCGATGCAGAGATTATTGAGCCACAGGGGACATCGGCCGAGGAAAAACAGCATGATGCACAGGCACACCATGGTGCATGCCGTCTTGATCTTGCCGGACTGTGCCGCCGCTATGACAATGCTCCGCTCTGCCGCCACAAGGCGAAGACCGGACACGGCAAACTCCCGGAAGATCACAACAGCAACCGCCCAGCCGGGCATGGCGCCTGCCTCGATGAGATAACACATGGCCGCCAGCACCAGCATTTTATCCGCCAGAGGATCCATGAATTTGCCGAAAACCGTAATCTGGTTGTACTTTCTCGCGATATATCCGTCCAGCATATCGGAGAGGGACGCCGCCACAAAAACGGCGAATGCAGCGTACGCATATCCCAGATACTCCAGCAGCAGAAAAACAGGGACAAGCACAATGCGCAAAACGGTAATCTTATTGGCAGTAGTACTCATGCGTTCGCCTCCCTGCCGTAGAGCACGCCGTCCTCAGCGTCATCGATCAGCACTTCGGCAAACTCGCCGAAGGGGCAGGTGCCCTCAAACATCACGCAGCCGTCAATATCGGGAGAATCGGCATAGCTTCTGCCCACGAGCAGTCCGCTCTCCTCATCTTTCGTTTCGCAGAGCACCGGAATCGTCTTTCCGATGAAGCTCCGGGTAAAATCGTCCATAATGGGTGCCTGCAGCTCCATGATGAGCTCAGCCCTTCGCTGAGCCTCCTCAAAGGTAACGTGCTCCATCTTTTCCGCGGGCGTTCCTTCCTCGGGAGAGAAGGGGAACACGCCGGCACGCTCGATTTTCGCTTCCTTCAGGAATTCACACAGCTCCTCAAACTCCTTCTCGCCCTCACCGGGCAGGCCGGAGATCAGGCTGGTGCGGAGCACGAGACCCGGGATCTTTTCCCGCAGGCGGGAGAAGAGAGCTCTGATATCGTCGCCGGTTCCG
>CAMHEN010000007.1 GCA_946184165.1 uncultured Clostridia bacterium
CGCGCACGGAGAAGGGGGGATCGTCGCAGATGGCGCGGTCGATCTCATAGCGCAGGTCCTCGAGCGCGTCCATGGCGGCGATGTCCTTGAGTTCCAGGGATCGGGCATCCTGCAGGAGCTCCTTCAGCCGCGGCAGGGCGGCGGCGCAGAGACTCAGGGATCTGAGATCACGCCCGCCCGCGGTACCGTAAACGGCCCTGCCCACGAGGCGCTGCATGTCCCCGATGGAGCGCAGCGTCTCCATCAGCTCGCCCCGGCGCACGTTGTCGGACACCAGCTCCGACACGGCGTTGAGCCTGCGGCGGATGGCCACGGCGGAGAGGAGGGGCCGCTCCACCCAGGCGCGCAGAAGCCTGCCGCCCATGGGGGTGCGGGTGCGGTCCAGCACCCAGAGGAGCGAGCCCTTCTTTTCCCCGCTGCGGAGCGATTCGGTGAGCTCCAGATTCCGCCGGGTCACGTAATCAAGCTCCATGAAGCGCCCGCCGAAGAAGACGTCGAGCCTGCGGATATGGCCGAGGTCGCACTTCTGCGTGCGGCGCAGGTACTCCAAAAGCGCACCTGCCGCACACACGGCCCCGGGCTGGTCGCCGATGCCGGCCTTGTCGATGTCGGAGAAGCCGAACTGCTCGCACACCAGAGCCGAGGCGGGCATGTACTCAAAGCTGTCCGCCCCCTCCTCGGGCATGGCGGAGAGCTTTTTGATGATAAAATCCCAGATCGCCGTCTGCTCCTTCGCGCCCGGGGAGAGCAGCACCTCCCGCGGGGAGAAGCGGCCCAGCTCGTTTACGAGGTGGGAGACGGCGTCGTTTTCAAAGGCGGCGCAACAGAACTCGCCCGTGGACACATCGCAGAAGGCGACGCCCCCCTCGCGCCCCGCGAGATACACGGCGGCGATGTAGTTGGAGCGGCCCTCTTCCAGCATGGAGCTCTCGGTCACGGTGCCGGGGGTGATGATGCGGATGACGTCCCGCTTCACGAGTCCCTTGGCGAGCGCCGGGTCCTCGGTCTGCTCGCAGATGGCGACCTTGTAGCCCTTGGCGATGAGGCGCGCGATATACGCCTCGGCGCTGTGGTAGGGCACGCCGCACATGGGGGTGCGCTCCTCCGGGTCCTCGACGGAGCGGTCGCGGGTCGTGAGCGTCAGGTCCAGCTCCCGGGAGGCGGTCTTCGCGTCCTCGTCGAACATCTCATAAAAATCCCCGAGGCGAAAGAAGAGCAGGCAATCGCTGTACTGCTGCTTGATCTCCTGATACTGCCGCTTCATGGGGGTGAGCTCTGCCATGGTGGTTTCCTCTTTCTGTCTTTAATATGGCCCCCCTGCCTGAAGGGGGCTCCCGCGAAGCGGGTGGGGGATATGCCCCCCCTTTAGGCAAGGGGGCATATGCTGCGCTGTCACAAGACACCGTTTAGGCAAGGAGGGCTTTTACCTCTCCGTACAGGGCCCAGGTGTTGCTCGCCGTGATCTTCACGTCGATAAACTGACCGATGAGGCTCTTGTCACCGTGGAGGTGGACGAGACGGCCGCCGTTTGTGCGGGCCGAGAGATTGTAGGGCTCCCTGCCCGTCTCCCCGTCCACAAGGACGCGGAGGGTTTTGCCCTCGTACTCCCGGTGCTTCTCGCCGGAGATGCGGTTCGAGAGCTCCGTGAGCTGATCAAAATGCACCTGCTTCTGCTCTCTCGTATAGGGATCGGGCATGGTGGCTGCCGGGGTACCCACACGCTTGGAGTAGATGAAGGTGAACATGGCGTCAAAGCGCACTTCCTCACAGAGGGAGAGGGTGGCCTGAAAATCTTCCTCCGTCTCGTCGGGAAAGCCCACGATGATGTCGGTCGTGATGACGAGATCGGGCATATAGCGCCGCGCGGTCTCGATCTCCTCCAGATATTTCGCCCGGTCATAGTGGCGGTTCATGCGCTTCAGGACCCGGTCAGACCCGGACTGGACGGGCAGGTGGATATGGTGGGCGCACTTCTCGCACTCGGCCATGGTGCGGAAGAGTTTTTCCGTCGCGTCGCGCGGGTGGCTCGTCATGAAGCGGATGATAAAGTCCCCGGGGATGGCGTTGATCTCCCGGATGAGATCGGCGAAATCCACCCCGCAGTCGAGATCCTTGCCGTAGGAATTGACGTTCTGGCCGAGGAGGGTGATGTCCTTGTACCCGGCCGCGACAAGGGCCCTCGCCTCCGCCACCACGTCCTCCGGCCTACGTGAGCGCTCGCGCCCTCTCACGTAGGGGACGATGCAGTAGGTGCAGAAGTTGTTGCAGCCGTACATGATGGAGAGCCACGCCTTGACCTGCCCGTCGCGCCGGAGGGGGATCCCCTCGGCCACGGATTCGCGCCTGTCGGTGGCGAAGACGCGCTTGTGCTTTTCCATCACCTGACTCAGAAGCTCCGGAAAGCGCCAGAGCTCGTGCGGGCCGAAGACCAGATCCACGATGGGGTAGGAGCGCTTCAGCTTTTCCGCCATGTGCTCCTGCTGCACCATGCAGCCGCAGACCGCGATGATCTGCCCCGGGCGGGCCTTTTTGGTGTGGTTCAGCGCGCCCACGTTTCCGAGCACGCGCATCTCCGCGTGCTCGCGCACGGCGCAGGTGTTGACCACAATGACGTCCGCCTGAAACTCGTCCTGCGTAAAGCCGTAGCCCATCTCGGCAAGATATCCGCGGATCTTCTCACTGTCGGCCTCGTTCTGCTGGCAGCCGTAGGTATCCACCATGGCAAGGGGGCGCCGCCCGTCTCCGGCAACGCGCTCAAAGATTTTGGCGCAGATCTCCCGCTGGGCCTCGATCGCCTCGGGTGCAATGACTTTTCTCTCAATCGGCATGGGTGATTCTCCTTGTTTTTCCATTGCTGAGTCTTTATATTTTAGCATAAAGACTATGGAAGTTTCAACTGAAAACATGTATAATAAAGAAACTGAAAACTGGCTCCCTCCCCTGACAGGGGAGCTGGACTTGCCCCGATCTCTCGAAAAGGGTGAGATGGAAGGGTTAACCCCCTCAGTCATGGTCTCGCGTGAGACCGGCCATGACAGCTCCCCTTTCAGGGGAGCCTGCAAGGAAGGTGATTGCATGTCCGAAATCAACATACTATCCCCCCATGTGGCGGATATGATCGCTGCGGGCGAAGTCGTGGAGCGGCCCGCCTCTGTGGTCAAGGAGCTCATGGAAAACTCCTTCGACGCCGGGGCCCACGCCGTCACCGTCGAGATCCGCGACGGCGGCGCGACTTTCCTGCGCGTGCAGGACGACGGCAACGGCATGGCCCCGGAGGACGCGGGCATTGCCTTTCTGCGCCACGCCACCTCCAAGCTCCATGACGAAACGGGGCTGGAGGCCATCGGCACCATGGGCTTCCGCGGTGAGGCGCTGGCCGCCATCTCCGCCGTGAGCGAAGTGGAGCTCACCACCCGCCGCCGCGGAGATGAAAACGGCACCCACATGACCCTCTCCGCCGGGGACATCCAGGATATGCGCGAGACCGGCTGCCCCGCGGGAACGGTCATGCAGGTGCGCTCCCTGTTTTTCAACACCCCGGCGCGCCTCAAGTTCCTGAAATCCGACCGGGCCGAGGCCGCCGCCTGCGTGCAGGCGGCGCTGCGCTGCGCCCTGGGCAGACCCGAGGTTTCGGTAAGACTCCTGCGCGACGGAAAGGAGGAGTTCTTTACACCCGGCGATGGGAAGGCCGCCTCCTGCGTCTACGCCCTCCTGGGAAGGGACACGGCAAAGGATCTGCTGCCGGTGGCTTTGAGCGACGAGGACATGGAGGTCACGGGCTTCACCTCTTCTCCCTCGGCGGGCAGGGGCAACCGGACTCTGCAGTTTTTCTTCTGCAACGGCCGTTATATCCGCTCGGCCCTGCTGCAGTCCGCGGTGGAGCAGGCCTATAAAAATACGCTTCTCACCGGGCGTTTCCCGGCCTGCGTCCTGTATCTCAAGCTCTCCAACGCCGCCGTGGATGTGAACGTCCATCCCGCGAAGACGGAGGTCAAGTTCTCCCAGGAAAAGCGGGTGTTCGACCTCGTGTACCATGCGGTGCTCGCAGCGCTGAGCGAAGAGAACCGCCGGGGCACCGTGACGGAGAGGCCGCCCGTCCCCCAGCCGACGGGCACACCGGCCGCCCGGCCCGCGGCAAGGCCCGACTTCTACCGCAGCATGAGCGCCGAGGCCTTCCGCGCACAGAATTACACCGTAAAAAACGCCCCGGCTCCGAAGCGGATGGAGAGCGCTCCGGTACTGCGGAGCTATGAACAGACCTACCAGACCCGCATGGACTTCTCCGCGGCGCAGACGGTTTCCGTCCGCCCCCCGGAACCGCCGAAAAATTCAGCGATTCGACAGGAACCGGACCGGAAAGTTGTGGAAAACTCTGTTCAAAGTGTTGAAAATACCGGGCTTCCGCCCTATCGTCTCATCGGGGAGGCGCTGAAGCTGTACATCCTCGTCGAGGTCGGGGAGGAGCTGCTGCTCATCGACAAGCACGCCGCTCACGAGCGCATGATTTTCGATCGCCTCAAATCGCAGGAGCGGCAGATCATGTCTCAGACCCTGCTTGAGAGCGTGACGCTGCGCCTTTCGGAGGAAGAGCGGGAGCTTCTGGAGCAGAACGGGGAACTCCTTTCCGAGCTGGGCTTCGAGATCGAAGCATACGGCGAGGAGGACTATATCCTGCGGGCACTGCCTGCGGACATGGATCCCGCCGACGCGAGAGCCGCCCTGGAGGAAATTATTGAAAAGCTCAAGGGCGGCAAGACCCCCGATCCCCAGAACGCCCGGGATGAGATCCTGCACACGGTCGCCTGCAAGGCGGCCATCAAGGCGGGCTGGAACACGACGCCCGAGGAGCTCCGGCGCATCGCCGAGGCCGTCCTCTCCGGCAGGGTCAAATACTGCCCCCACGGCAGACCCGTCTCCGTCGTCATGACACGGCGGGATCTGGATAAACTGTTTAAAAGAATCGTTTAAGTAGGCCTTTTGCCTGTAGGGGGCGGCGTCCTCGACGCCCCGCTGTGCATTGACCGACACGGGACGTCCGGGAGGCCGTCCCCTACACGCAGGAGCAAAGGAGGCGCGGCCCATGTCCAACAAGATCATCGTCGTCGCGGGGCCTACCGCCTCCGGGAAGACGCGCCTCGGCATCGCGCTCGCCCGGGCTTTTCGCGGGGAGATCGTCTCGGCCGACTCCATGCAGCTCTACCGGGGCATGGACGTGGGCACTGCCAAGGCGACGCGCGAGGAGCAGGCCGCCGCGCCCCACCACATGCTCGACGTGGCGGATCCCCGGGAGAGCTGGTCCGTTGCCCGCTATGTGGAGGAGGCCTCAAGGGTCTGCGATGAGATACTCGCCCGGGGCTGCGTCCCCATCGTGGTGGGCGGCACGGGCCTCTATATCGACTCGCTCGTTGCGGGGCGGGACTTCGCCGCCTGCGAGGAGGACAAGTCGCTCAGAGGGGAGCTGGAGGCGGAATATGACCGCGTCGGCGGAGAGAAGATGCTCAAAGCCCTCGCTGTCTTTGACCCGGAGCGGGCCGCAAAGCTGGGCGCCGGGGACAGGCGGCGCATCGTGCGGGCAATTGAGATCTACCGTCTCACCGGCATGACCGCCACCGAACACGACGCCGAAACCCGCCGCCGCCCCCCGCGTTATGAGGCGGCGCGCATCGTGCTCAATTACAAAAACCGCGCCGACCTCTATAAGAGGATCGACCGGCGCGTGACCAGGATGGCCGAAGACGGGCTCTTCCGGGAGGTGGAGGCGCTGCTTCAGGCGGGCCTTCCCCCGGACTGTACCGCCATGCAGGCCATCGGCTATAAGGAGACCGTGCTCGCCCTCCGGGGGGAGCTCACGGATGAAGAGGCTCTCGACCTCATCCGACAGAGCAGCCGCCGCTATGCCAAGCGGCAGATCACCTGGTTCGGCCGCTGGGAGGACGCCCTGCGCATCCTCTGGGACAGCGAGCCGGATTTTCAGGCTGCGCTCCAGATTTCGACAGCGTTTTTAAAGAGCCGCGGGTATCATGGGTAATACGTGAGTCTTCACGAATTACTTATGATGGAGCGGCAGAGATCGGGCCGCTCCGCAAAAAAAGGAGTGGCTGAAATGCAGAAAACGCAAAATCTCCAGGATCAATTCCTCAACCAGTTACGGAAGGAGCGGGCCGTCGTCACCATGTTCCTGATGAACGGCTTCCAGCTCCACGGCGTGGTGCGTGGTTTCGACGGCTTCACGGTTGTGCTCGATTCCGACGGACGCCAGCAGCTCATCTATAAACACGCGATCTCTACAGTTGTGCCGCCGCGCCCCATCTCCTTCGAGAGTGAGGACTGAGCGCATCTTTTACCACGCGCTGGCGGCGATGCTGTTTGCGGCGGTCTGCGCCTGGTGCGCGGCCGCCCTCTACGGGCGGCTTGAGCGCCCGCCCGCCCCGTCCGACCCGGCGGAGAGCACCCCGGGCGCCGCCCGCGGGAGCTTTCGCGGCGTCCTCGCACGGGAGGAAGAGCGGCTTGAGGACGGCGCCTTTTCCGGGCATGATCCCGGCACGCGTCTCGCGGCCGCTGAGACCGGCGGAGAGAGCGCACTCTGGTTTCCAAGCTCCGACGGGTGGGAGAGTCTCACCCCGCTCGACCTGGAAAAGCTCACGCCGGAGGCGCTGGAGGCGCTGCTGGATTCCCCGGCTCCGGAGGAGACGGACAGGCCCCGCCTGGTCTACGGCTTCACGCTCTGCTGTGCCGCCCTCTGCGAAGGGGAGGCATCCCCCTCGCCCGGCCCCTGCCGGGTGCTGATCGGAGGAGCGGAGGCGAAGGGGCGGCTTCTTTCCGTCACAACGGACGCCCTGGGCCGACGCCTGCTCCTGCTTCGCCTCACGGAATTTCCCCAGGAGCTGTATTCCATGCGATTCGTGGAGGGGGAAATTTTGCCGTAGGGGCGGACAGCATCCGCCCGCGCTTGCCGTCCCTGAAAAACAGCGGGCGGCTGATAGCCGCCCCTGCGGTGTAACAATAGAATCCAAAAGAGAAAAAGAAGGTCAAAAAATGAGTATTGCGGAAAATCTTGCACAGGTACAGGCAAACATCGCCCGGGCCGCCGAGGCTGCCGGGCGCGATCCGAAGGAGATTCTGCTGGTGGGCGCCACGAAGATGAACGATGCCGCCCGCGTGCGTGAGGCCATCGCGGCGGGGCTTCCCTGCTGCGGGGAAAACCGGGTGCAGGAGCTGCTGGAAAAAAACACAGCCGGGGCCTATGAGGGCGCAGAGCTCCACTTTATCGGCACGCTGCAGAAAAACAAGGCCAAGTACCTGGTGGGCCTCGTGTCCCTCATCCACAGCGTGGACAGCGAGGGACTCATGCGGGAGATCGGCCGCCAGGCTTCAAGGCGCGGCATCCGGCAGGATATCCTGCTGGAGGTCAACACGGGCGGAGAGGTCTCCAAATCCGGCTTTGCCCCCGGAGAAGTGGCCGCAGCGCTGGAAAAAGCGTCCGAAATTTCTGGAATTCGGGTCCGGGGACTCATGACCATCCCGCCGATCTGCCGTGCGCCGGAGGAGAATATCCCATATTTCCGCCTTTTGCGACAGCTTTTTATTGACAATGGCGAAAAAAAATACGATAATATACGTATGGATTTTATGTCTATGGGCATGAGCGGCGATTACGAGGCCGCCATCGCCTGCGGGGCAAATATTGTGCGCGTCGGTACCGCCATCTTCGGGCAGCGGAGCTACCCCGCCGGGCAGACCTGACCGGACGCATATTGGAGGATTGCCATGGGTTTCATGGATGGATTGAAAAAACTGACGCAGCCTTACGATGACGACGAGGATTTCTTCGAGGGGGCGGATCAGTCGCTGCGGCCCCAGCCGAAGGCGGAGCAGAAGGCCCCCGTCAGCGCGGCCCAGATGGCCTTTGAGAGCGCCTTCGCCGATCCCGGCGGTGTGAATCTGCCCGCGGAAGAGGCGGCGCCGAAGAAACCGGCGGAGAGCTCCGGCGGCATCTTCGGCGGCTTCAAGAAGGCCGCCCAGTCCGGTGCAAAGCCGAGGCGCGAGCGCACAATGAACTTCGGCGGGAAGGACACCTCCGTCATCCTCTTCAGCCCCAAGACCTTTGACGAGGCCGGGGAGCTGGTAAGCTACCTGCAGCAGGACATGACCTGCGTCATGACGCTCGAGAGCGTCCCGGCGGAGACAGCGCGGAGGCTTCTGGATTTCCTGTCCGGCATTGCCTTCGCCCTCGGCGGGAAGATCACCCCCGTATCCGCAAAGACCTATTTCATCACCCCGCAGAACGTGGACATTCTGGGGACCCAGCCCCAGCAGACAGAACAGCAGCCCGAAAATTCCGGACACTATTTTTGACCTGACCAGGGTTAAAAGATCAGAAAGATCAGAAAGGTGGATAAGTTATGATTACTGCACAGGATATTCGTGAGAAGGGTTTCGAGAGAGCGCGCATCAACGGCTATGACATGGCTTCTGTGGACGATTTTCTGGAGGAGCTGGCGGACGACGTCGCCGCCACCCAGAAGGAGAATGCCGTCCTCAAGAGCAAGATGAAGGTCCTCGTCGACAAGATTGAGGAGTACCGTGCCAATGAAGAGGCGCTCAACGCCGCGATCCTCTCCGCCCAGAAGCTCGCCGTCCAGATCGAGAGCGACGCCCGTCAGCGTGCCGCCGATACGATCGCCGAGGCGGAAGCCAAGGCCAGGGAGACCATCGGTTCCATCTCCGACCGGGCCGACGCCGAGGAGAAGCGTCTGGCCGACGCGAAGGCCGCCGTCGCCAAGTATATCGACGCCGCCAAAGCCCTGTGCAACACCCAGCTTGGCAAGCTCCAGGCCGTGGCCGGGGAGATGGGCGTCGCAAAAGCGGAGGAGCCCGAGGCTGAGCCTGAGGTCGAGGCCGCGGCTGAGGCCGTGGTCGAGAGCGCCCAGGCGGACGTGGACGAGACCGTCCGCGCCATCGAGAGCAGCGCCGCGCGCATGCAGGCCGAGCCGATGAAGATTGACATCCCCGAGGATGCCGCGGACTACCGGCCCAAGAAGCAGCGCAAGCTCGAAAACACCCAGCCTTTCACCTTCTGAGAAGGGCGGTAAAAGCTGAACAATCCGGGGCGCGCGTACCACGCGCCCCGTTATCCCTTAAAGAGAGAAAGAAACAGGAGCCATACACACATGTCACAGGACTTTAACGCCACACTCAATCTTCCGAAAACCGACTTTCCCATGCGCGCCGGCTTGCCCAAGCGGGAGCCGGAGATGCTCAGGAGCTGGGTCGATATGGACCTCTACAACGAGGCGCTGAAAAAGAACGAGGGCGGCCCCCTCTTCTCCCTGCACGACGGGCCTCCCTTCTCCAACGGCGATATCCACATGGGCCACGCCCTCAACAAGGCCCTCAAGGATTTCATCAACCGCTCCTACATCATGCGCGGATACTATACCCCCTATATCCCCGGCTGGGATAACCACGGCATGCCCATCGAATCTGCCATCATCAAGGAGCAGAAGCTCAACCACAAGGCGATGAGCGTGGCGGATTTCCGCTCCGCCTGCCACGCCTACGCCGAAAAGTACGTCAACCGGCAGATGGAGGGCTTCAAGCGCCTGGGCGTAGTGGCCGACTGGGACCACCCCTACCTCACCATGAACAAGGGCTTCGAGGCGGACGAGGTGCGAATCTTCGGCAAAATGTACCGCAACGGCCACATCTACAAGGGCTTTAAGCCCGTCTACTGGTGCGCCCATGACGAGACCGCTCTCGCCGAGGCAGAGATCGAGTATAAAGACGACCCCGTCACCACCGTGTATGTCAAGTTCCCCATGCACGACGACAAGGGCAAGCTCGGCCATCTGGATAAAACAAAGCTCTTCTTCCTCATCTGGACCACCACCACCTGGACCCTGCCCGGAAATCTCGGCATCACCCTCTCCCCGGAGGACAGCTACGCCATCGTCAAGGTCCCGAACGGCGAGATGTACATCATGGCCGAGGCCCTGGTGGAGAAGGTCATGCAGGCCGGCAAGGTCGAGAGCTGGGAGATCGTCGAGACCCACGAGGGGCGCTTCTTCGAGTATATGCTGGCGGATCACCCCTTCCTCCCGAAGCAGAGCCTGCTTATGCTGGCGGACTACGTCACGATGGATTCCGGCACCGGCTGCGTGCACACCGCTCCCGGCTTCGGCGCCGACGACTATAACACCTGCACCCGCTACGGCCTCGAGATGGTCGTCCCCGTGGACGATCAGGGCCGCCACACCGAGTACGCCGGCAAGTACGCGGGCCTCGGGACCGAGGAGTCAAACCCCGTCATCTATGCCGACATGGAGGCCTCCGGCGCCCTCTTTGCCAGCGAAAAGATCATCCACAGCTACCCCCACTGCTGGCGCTGCAAGAACCCCATTATCTTCCGCGCCACTCCCCAGTGGTTCTGCTCGGTCGACTCCTTCAAGGAGGAGGCCATCGCCGCGTGCGAGAATGTGCGCTGGCTTCCCGCGTGGGGCAAGGAGCGCATGGGCGCCATGATCCGCGAGCGCGCCGACTGGTGCATCTCCCGTCAGCGCCGCTGGGGTCTGCCCATCCCCGTGTTCTACTGCGAGGACTGCAAGAAGCCCGTCTGCACCGAGGAGAGCATCGAGGCCGTTGCGAAGCTCTTTGAAAAAGAGGGCTCCAACGCCTGGTTTGACCGCCCGGCGTCCGAGATCCTGCCCGAGGGCTTCACCTGCCCCCACTGCGGCGGGAAGCACTTCATCCAGGAGACCAACACCCTGGACGGCTGGTTCGACTCCGGCTCCACCCACTTCGCCGCCATGAAGCGTGATCAGGGCTTCTGGCCCGCCACCATGTATATCGAGGGCGGCGACCAGTACAGGGGCTGGTTCCAGTCCTCCCTGCTCACCGCTGTCGGTGCGCTGAACATGGGCGCCCCCTATAAGGAGTGCCTGACCCACGGCTGGACCGTGGACGGCGAGGGCAAGGTCATGCACAAGTCCCTCGGCAACGGCGTGGACCCGGCCGACATGATCAAGGAATACGGCGCGGACATCGTCCGCCTCTGGGCCGGCTCCGCCGACTACCATGTGGACGTGCGCTGCTCCAAGGAGATCTTCAAGCAGCTCAGCCAGAGCTATCTGAAGTTCCGCAATACCGCCCGCTACTGTCTCGGCAATCTGGAGGGCTTCGACGCGGACAGGCTCGTCGCTCCCGCGGACATGCTGCCCCTGGACCGCTGGGCCGTCACCAAGCTCAACGAGCTCATTGAGAAGGTCGCAAAGGCCTATGACGACTATGAGTTCCACACGGTCTCCCATGCCGTGAACGACTTCTGCGTGGTGGAACTCTCGAGCTTCTACCTCGACATCATCAAAGACCGCCTCTACTGCGAAGCCCGCGACGGGCTTGAGCGCCGCAGCGCCCAAACCGCCCTGTTCCTGATCCTTGACAGCCTTACCAAAATGTTCGCCCCGATCCTCGCTTTCACCTGCGATGAGATCTGGCTCGCCATGCCGCACCGCGCGGACGACGACAAGCGCAACGTCCTCTTCAACCGCATGAACGCCCCCTTCGCGGACTATGCCCTCGCGGAGGATGAGATGGCAAAGTGGGACAAGCTCATCGCCCTGCGCGACGATGTGAACGGCGTTCTGGAGGCCGCCCGTGCCGCCAAGCGCATCGGCAAGCCCCTGGAAGCCGCCGTGGTCCTGCGCGCGAGAGACCAGGATGCCAAGGCCGCCCTCGAGTCCGTGTCCTCCATGGATCTTGCGGATCTCTTCATCGTGTCCCGGTGCCTCATCGCCGAGGATGAGCCGCAGGAGGATCACGTCACAGGCCGCGGCGCGAAGAATCCCGGCCTGGAAATCTCCGCCTTTGAGGCCCCGGGCGTCAAGTGCCCGCGCTGCTGGAAGCACTCCGTCGAGGCTGATCCCGAAACCGGCCTCTGCCCCCGCTGCGCTTGCGTCATTGCAAAGCAGTAACGGAAAAAGTTGAGAGTGAAGTTATGGAGTGCCTGCGGCACAAGTATAAAACTGCCTGCGGAGCAGACCCCTTTACTCCACTCTTCACACGCCGCGCTTTTCCCCGCACTCCCTTCCCATTTCGCAGGCCGGAAAAACTTCCGGCAGATAGGAGTTACCATGCTGTATTCAATCGTCGGCATCCTGGTTATCATCCTTGACCAGGCCACAAAGTTCTGGGTCTCGAACACCCTCTTCGGCTCGGACGTGGTGCGCTTTATTCCCGGGGTCATCAGCCTCGTGAACGTCCATAACGACGGCGCCGCCTTCAGTTTCCTCTCGGGCAGCGATGCGCGCATCTACTTCATCATTGCCACCGGCGTGTTCACGCTGCTGGTGGTGATCGCCCTTGCCACCAATTTCATCCGCGGCAAATTCTCCCGCTGGTGCCTGGTGCTCGTCGCGGCCGGCGGTCTCGGCAACATGATCGACCGCATCATCTATGGCTATGTGCAGGACATGTTCAAGGTGGAGCTCTTCAACTTTGCCATCTTCAATGTCGCGGACGTGTTCATCACCGTCTTCGCGATCCTCTTTGCCCTGGCCATGATCTTCGAGCGGCCCGAGAACGACCTCAACGACGTGCTCTATGAGGACGACGAGGAGGAGGAAGCGGAGAGAGCCCGGAAGAAGCAGGAGAAGCTGGAAAAGAAACAGGCGAAGAAAGCCAGAAAAGCGGAGAAGGAGGAGACTGCCGCCGCAGAGGAGGAAACTGCCCCCGCGCCCGCCAGGCGCTCCGCCCGCAAGGCCCGCCAGGAGAAGTACGAGCAGGAGTATGAGGAGTATAAGGCCCAGCAGCGCGCCGCCATGAGCAAGAAGGAGACGCAGCGGAGCGAGCCTGCTCCCGCGCCCGCCCCTGCGCCGGAGCCGGAGACTAAGCAGAGCGCCTATGACCAGCTCAAGGCCAAGTCTGCCGCCCCGGCCGATCCCTTTGACGCTTGGGATCAGGCACAGGTCAAGGCCGAAAACAGCGAGGCGAGCTCCTACGCCGGCCGCCTGATGAACGCGCCGAAGACGGTCCCCGCGGCAAAGCCCGCACCGGCCCCGAAGACGCCGCCCGCCCCGGTGAGCGCGGCAAAGCCCGCACCGGCTCCCGCCCCCGGGCCCGCAGCGCCGAAGCCGGCGCCCGCGCCGAAAAAGGCGGAGCCCGTCGAGGAGGAGTTCAGCCTCGAGGATATCCTGGCCGAATTCAAGTAATGGACGAAGAACGGATACAGTTATCAGCCGAGGAGAGCGGAGAACGGATCGACGCTCTCCTCGCGCGCGCTTTTCCGGCGCTCTCGCGCAGCCTCATCCAGAAATGCATGGAGGCGGGCGCGGTGACGCTGAACGGAAAGCCAGTGAAAAAGAACGCCCGGGGAGCCGCAGGGGACGAGATCCTCTTTTCCTTCCCGGAGACGGAAGCTCTGCCCATCGAGGCCCAGGAGCTGCCGATCGACGCGGTGTATGAGGACGCCGACATCATCGTGGTCAACAAGCCGCGGGGCATGGTGGTCCACCCCGCGCCGGGGCATCCGGACGGCACCCTGGTCAACGCACTCCTCTGGCACTGCGGGGACAGCCTCTCCGGCATCGGCGGCGTGCAGCGCCCCGGCATCGTCCACCGCATCGACAAGGACACCTCGGGTCTGCTGGTGGCGGCGAAGAACGACTTTGCCCACCAGAGCCTCTCCGCCCAGCTCTCGGACCACAGCCTTTTTCGGGAATATGAGGCGGTGGCCTGCGGCAGCTTCCGGGAGAGGAGCGGGACCATAGACCGCCCTGTCGGGAGGCACCCCGTGGACCGCAAGCGCATGGCGGTGACGGAGAAAAACAGCAAGCGCGCCGTTACCCACTGGGAACTGCAGGCTGCCTACCGGGGATATGCCCTGGTGCTCTGCCGCCTGGAGACCGGGCGCACCCATCAGATCCGCGTCCATATGGCGAGCATCGGGCACCCTCTGCTGGGGGACGGACTCTACGGCGCAAAATGCCCCGACAAGGGACTGGAGGGCCAGTGCCTGCACGCAAGGCGCCTCACGCTCATCCACCCCCGGACGGGGGAGACCATGCACTTCGAGGCCCCGCGCCCCGCGTATTTCACCGGGGTCCTGGAAAAGCTGGGCCCGGAGCTGTGAACAGGGGCGGCTGCCAGCCGCCCGAAAACGGGCCCGCGCCCCTATGCTCTTAAACAGAAAGGAAGGATTCCGTGAACAAAAAGCTCATCTACGCCATCCTCACGGCGATCATAGCCGTGGCGCTGATCGTCCTGCTCATCAAGGTGATCGGCGGCGCCTTCAGCCTTTTGAGCGGCGCTGTCAACACGGTGCTCGGCATCGTGGTGGTCCTCGCGCTGGTTGTCATCGTAGTCTGGATGTTCCGCTACGCGAGCAGAAAATAGTCTTCCGCAAGACAGAAGAAATCTCCCGTCCGACGCCGCTTCGCATCGGACGGGAGATTTCTGTATTTGCTGAAAAAACCGGTCGGGCAGGTGACTCAGGGGATAGTATTACTCCGCGGTAAAGGGAATGTTGTTATTCTGGCACCAGGTTTCCGTTGTGCCGCCGGCGGGGGCAAAGATGCAGGACAGGGCGCTGCAGCCGCTGAAGGCGGTGCTGTCAATGGTGCAGTTTTTCGGCAGGCGGATCTGCGTGAGATTTGTGCAGTTGCGGAAAGCCTGAGCACCGATGGAGCTGCAGGTGTCCGGAACATATACGACGCTCATTTTCAGCCCCTCAAAGGCGTTGTTCCCGACGGTCCTGGTTTTCGCGGGCAGCCGGAAGTCCGGCTCGCCGTAGACAAAGCCGCCGGAGAGGCCGTCGTCGGTGAAGAGGCGGACAAGGCTGTCTGCGTCCGTATTGAAAGTATAGTTAGAGCTGGTGATCATCATGCCGCCGCTGGCGCAGTTGGCGTTGAAGTCGGCGTTTCCGCCGGTGGCGCTGGTTTCAAAGGGAATTATGATCTCGCTGCTGCCGGAATGGGTGATCTGCACCGTCGCGGTGGAGGCGGCGGCCACCGGGATCGTCTCATTGAGCGGAATAAGATAATAGCCGGGATAGGTGGTGTGGCGGGTCTGGGTCACAGTCTTTCCGGCGCAGCTCACCGTAATGGTGAGATCCAGCTCCGCTGTTTTGGTTTGGACGCCGAGCGCCGTGATCGTCTCTCCTTTGCTGACATTATAGGTCTGTGTGGTCATGACGCCGTCGTCCATCGTGTAGTATGCCCAGAACGGCGAGCCGCAGTAGGCGTAGCAGTGATCGTACTGGGTCGTAACGGCGTCATATGCGACGGCAACCTCGTCCAGACTCTTGTCATAATACGATATCCAGAAATAGGAGAAATGGCTGTAGCCGCTTCCGCCCCAGCTGTTTCTCACAAGCCAGGCGCCGTTGCCTTCGGGCTTGCTGTCACCGGCAAAATTGCTTTTAGGGAAACTGTCGTCCCAGCCCACCAGCATGACAGAGTGGTTCACACCGGAAGCCTCGGGGTAGTAGTAGGAGTTGTAGGCATAGCTGTAGTACGAATCATAGTCGTAATAGGACGCATCCACGCCGCCGTGCGCCATGATGTTGTACTTGATGGCTTCACGGTCGGCGGTGTTGATGCTGTAGGCGCCGGAGATCTGGATTGAGCAGCCGTCGTTCCGCCCCGCGCTCGCGCTGGGGCTGTAGCTCGTGTTCAGAGAATAGGGGACGGCAGACTCCCACGCGGGGCCCACCAGGTTCGCCATCCGGTTCGTCGCCTGCCAATCGTTGCCGCCCACCAGGAAGGAACTGGCGTTGAGCTGAACCGTATCTCCCTCGTTGCAGCCCTTTTCGTCCGCATAATCATGGTAGACAAAATAAGCCAGATGCAGCTCGGACAGATCGACGCTTGTGCCGGCGGCTCCGTCATGGATGAGGTCCGCCTCCACGCTGCCGATGGCGGCGTGGGCCCAGCAGGTGCCGTAGGGGTTCTGATTGCGGATCGCCGGCAGGAGCCCGCGCTCATAGGCGTTGTAGGAGGAGGGCAGCGCGGCCGCCGCATATACGTATCCGTCTTCCGTCAGGGCGCCGAGGATGGGGACGTCGACGCGGGGCGAGTCCGGAACAACGGTCATGACCGACTGCTGCAGCGCCCCTTCAAAGGTCACCGTGATCTCGGGCAGCGCGAGGCCTTCGGCTGTCGGACGGTCGAGGACCGGCACAAAGTGAAAGACGTCCAGCGCCTCGTCATAGTTTTCGATGCAGCGCCAGGAGGCGGGGACATTCTCCGTGCGCCCGATGTCGAGCGTGACGCGCAGCTCGGAGGGAAAGAGCTTCTCAAGCTCTACCAGGGAAAATTTATAGGGTGTGACGATCGCCGATGCATCGCCGAGCGGCGCAAAGGCGACGATGGTGCCGCCCTCGGCCGCAGCCGTGCCGGACAGGAGCGACAGGCACAGGGCCAAAATCAGGAACAGCGCGGAAAAGCGCCGATGCTTCATAGGGTAAGACCTCCAATCAATAATCGCGATTGTAACCGAAAATTTCCATGTTTGTATCTTAGCATAGCAAGTATGCAATTGCAACGGAAAAGAGCGCTTTCTTGTCAAAAAATGATAAGAAAGCGCTCTTTTATCAGACATTCAGCAGCTCAGCCCAGCTTCTCCAGACCGATGCGAAGCCTGCGCAGGCACTCGTCCTTCCCGAGGATGCGGCAGATCTCCACCGCGCCGCCGGGGGTGACGGCCTTGCCCGCCGCCGCGATGCGCACGGGCCACATGACCTTGGCGTTCTTCACGCCCTCCGCCTCCGCGAGCTTCACCATCACGTCCATGATGCCCTCGTCGTCCCAGACGGGCAGGGCCTCAAAGGCGGGGATGACCTTCTCGAGCACGGACCTGGAGGAATCCAGATCGGACTTGGACTTCTTGTGGACAAAGAGCTCGGGCTCGTATTCCGGCAGAGTATCGAAGAAGTCCAGCTTCTCGGGGATCTCGGTCAGAACCTCGGTGCGCTGCTGCAGGAGGGCTGCGATGGCGGCGGCGTCATAGGCGGGGTTCTTCACGGCCTTGCGGATATAGGGCTCGGCCACTCCGGCAAAAGCCTCCGGGCTCATGGCGCGGATGTACTCTGCGTTGAAGTAGCGCAGCTTCTCAATGTCAAAGATCGCCGGGGACTTGGAGATGCCGGAGATGTCGAAGATCTCCTTGAGCTCGTCCAGGGAGAAGATCTCCTGCTCGCCGCGGGGGCTCCAGCCCAGGAGCGTCACATAGTTGATGACGGCCTCGGTGAGAAAGCCCTGGGCGATCAGATCCTCATAGGAGGGGTCGCCGTGGCGCTTGGACATCTTGTTGTGAGCGTCCCGCATGACGGGGGAGCAGTGGACGTACTTGGGAATGTCCCAGCCGAAGCCCTCGTACAGCAGGTTGTACTTGGGGGCGGAGGAGAGATACTCGCTGCCGCGCACCACGTGGGTGATGCCCATGAGATGGTCGTCCACCACGTTTGCAAAGTTGTAGGTGGGCAGCCCGTCGCGCTTTAAGAGGACCTGGTCGTCCAGGCTCTTGTTCTCCACGGTGATGTCGCCGTAGATTTCGTCGTGGAAGGTGGTTGTACCCTCGTGGGGGATGCGCTGGCGGATGACGTAGGGCTCTCCCGCCTCGGCGCGGCGGTCGGACTCCTCCCGGCTCATGCTGCGGCAGGGATCGTCGGGCCGGTCAAATTCGCCGCTGTCCTCCTCAGACTCGGTCTTCTCGCAGAAGCAGCGGTAGGCGTGGCCGCGCTCCACCAAAAGCTCGGCGTACTCCTTGTAGAGGGGCCGCCGCTCGGTCTGCACATAGGGGGCGACGGGGCCGCCCACATCGGGACCCTCGTCATGCTCCAGGCGGCACTCGGCCATGGTCTTGTAGATCACGTCCACCGCGCCCTCCACGAGACGCCCCTGGTCGGTGTCCTCGATGCGCAGAATGAACTTGCCCTTGGCATGGCGCGCGATGAGGTAGGTATAGAGCGCTGTGCGCAGGTTGCCCACATGCATGTAGCCCGTGGGGGACGGGGCAAAGCGGGTGCGCACCTCGCCGGTGGGGATGCGCGCCTCCATGTCGTTGAACCAGCTTATATCCTTCATGATGTTCCTCCGTATTATATTGTACTCTGTTATATTATTTTGCAAATTGGCAGTTGTCAAGTACAAGTTCTTTTGTTAAAATAAATAGAAGTGTGGAAAATTGTCTATATGAACAGGAGACGACAATGGATAACAACAATACTGCAAAAAAGGTCATGCTCTCGGGCATTCAGCCCTCGGGAGACCTGCATCTCGGCAACTATCTCGGCGCGGTGAAAAACTGGGCGGAGCTGCCGGATCAGTTTGACTGCTTTTACTTTATGGCGGATCTGCATACCCTCACTGTGCGCCAGGATCCGAAGGAGCTGCGGCGCCGCTCCACCGCGCAGCTTGCCCAGTACATCGCCTGCGGCCTCGATCCGGAGCGCAACACCCTTTTCCTGCAGAGCCATGTGCATGAGCATGCGGAGCTCGGCTGGATCCTCAACTGCTACACCATGTTCGGCGAGCTTTCCCGCATGACCCAGTTCAAGGACAAGAGCGCCAAAAACGCCGACAATATAAACGGCGGCCTCTTCACTTACCCCGCCCTCATGGCGGCGGACATCCTCCTGTACCAGACGGATTTCGTCCCCGTGGGAGAGGATCAGAAGCAGCACTGCGAGCTGACGCGCGATGTGGCCATTCGCTTCAACAACCTCTACGGAGAGACCTTCAAGGTGCCTGAGCCCTATATCCCCAAGGTGGGCGCCCGCATCATGTCCCTCTCAAACCCCGTGTCCAAGATGTCCAAGTCCGATCCCCAGGGCTGCGTCTTCCTCATGGACAAGCCCGAGGACCTCGCCCGCAAATTCAAACGCGCCGTCACCGATTCCGATACCGAACATTGCGTCCGCTTCGATCCCGAGCAGAAGCCGGGTGTTGCAAACCTTATGCAGATCTATTCCTCCGTTACCGGCAAGAGCTTCGACGAAATCGAGCGGGAGTTCGACGGCCGGGGCTACGGCGCCTTCAAGCCCGCCGTGGGCGAGGCGGTCATCGAGACCCTGCGCCCCATCCGCGAGGAGGCTGAGCGCATCATCGCCGACAAGGCCTATCTCCAGCAGGTCTATACCGAGGGCGCGCAGAAGGCTTCCTGTGTCGCGCGCAGGACCCTCCGCAAGGTCTGCAAAAAGATCGGTCTGGTCGAAAAGCCGTTCTGATCCTGGTTTTCCATAGAATGCTTCATTTTATGGAAAAGACATCGCGCCCGGGCGCGATGTCCGTTTTGCGCCTGATGGCACAAAACACGTCTCATACGGTCTCCGACGTGCCTTTGGCGCTGTAAAACGCTTTCACAGCGTTTTGGGAGACCGGTATAAGAGCACCCTTTTGAAGGGAGTTGAAACATGTTTCCCAATATCAATTCCTGGCTCGCGCTTGGGCTGTCGTTTATTCTGGCGCTGGCGGTCTGCAACCGCATGACCCCGCCGGTCAAACGCTTTGCCGAGCGGATCGGCGCCATGGATATCCCCAAGGACGACCGCCGCGTCCATGACCACCCCATCCCCCGGATGGGCGGCCTTGCGATCATCGTGGCCTTCTTCCTTTCGGCGCTGCTGTTCGTGCCCGTATCCGAACAGGTGTACGGCGTGGTCGTCGGGGCATTTATTATCGCCGGCATGGGCTTTGTCGATGACATCGTCTCCCTGCGGCCGATGCTCAAATTCCTGCTGCAGATTTTTGCGGCTCTGGTTTGTGTACGCTTCGGCCTCGTCATCGACGCGATCTCCTGGCCGGTGACCAAGACCTATCTGGATCTCGGATGGCTCTCCGCTCCGCTGACCGTCCTGTGGATCGTCCTGTGCACCAACGCCTTCAATCTCATCGACGGTCTGGACGGGCTGGCCGCGGGCGTGACGGCGATCTGCTCCTTCTTCCTGCTGGCGGCCTCCGTGCTCTTCGCCGCGGCGGACCCTGCGGCAGCCCTCATTCTGGCAGCGCTTATCGGCGCCTGCCTCGGGTTTATCCCCTTTAACTTCAATCCGGCCAAGATATTTATGGGCGATGTGGGGTCCCAGTTTTTGGGCTTCATCCTGGCTACGACAGCCATCTTCGGCCACTTCAAGCTCCAGGCGGTGCTGACCTTCGCCCTGCCGCTGGCCGATACGGGCTTCGCGGTCATCCGGCGCCTGGCCCATGGGCAGAGTCCCTTCCATGCCGACAAGGGGCATTTCCACCACCGGCTGATGGCCATGGGACTGAGCCAGAAGCAGACCGTGCTGGTACTTTACGGCGTGTCTGCGATCGACGGTGTGATCAGTCTCTGGATCGCGGGCCGCGGGCCGACTGTCCGCATCCTGTGCATCGCCGCTATTCTGGTGACGCTGCTGGGTATCGCCGTCCTGGTCTTCATCCGCAATCCCCGCCGCGCAAGGTTGCGCGAGGAGCGCAGAAAGCAGCGGCAGCAGAAAAAAACCTGAAAAGAGACAGAAAATCCCCGGCGATGGTTCGCCGGGGATTTTTGCTCTTTTCTTTAAGCGCGCGGCAGCTCACTCCAGCAGATGGATCTCCGGGAAGCTCTCGTCCAGAGCGGCAAAGGTGTAGCCCTCCTCCAGTGCCCACTGGATCATCCGCTCCAGCGCCTTGACGCTGAAACGGCGCACGTCATGCTGGAGGACGACGGCGTATTCATAGGGCGCGCGGGGGTGGGTGAAGGCAATGATGGTGCCCTCAACAGTCTTCTCGCCGGATTCCGGCTGCACATTCCAGTCGTATTCGCGCATGCCCAGATCCGCCAGCATGGCATAGAGCTCCTCATAGCCGCCCGGGAGAGTCCCGGCCAGAAAGCCAGCCGTGAGGCTGCCGCCGGGAAAGCGCACCACGTGGGCGCTCTGTCCGGTATACTCCCGCACGATCTCCTGGGCATGCATGAGATCGGAGAAGTAGTGCTCCGCGTCCCGGTAGAGCATGCCGTAGGAGCGGTGGTCGTAGCAGTGGATGCCGATGGTGTGGCCCTCCGCCGCGATGCGCGGCAGGATATCGAGATACTTCGTCTGGTTCCCGACAATGAAAAAACAGGCCTTCACATCGTATTTGGCCAGAATGTCCAGAACCTCGGCGGTGTCCTCACAGGGACCGTCATCAAAGCTCAGACAGATGGTTCCCTTGGGCGGCTGCACAATTTCGGGCAGGGACTGCGGCACGATGCGGACAGTTCGCTCCGCTGAGGCGATCACAGCCTCTCCGTCTGTAAGCTCATAGCGCAGTGTGTAATCCCCGGCACGCCAGACGGTGATATCTCCCACGACGCGAAGCTCCGCATCCTTCCGTATTCCGGCTTCGTCCCAGACCTGAAAGCCCGGCTCCTCAAAGGGGACGCCGCAGGGCCAGCAGAAGGGATCGGGGCCGAGAAGGGCAATGACGGGGGCACCCTCCTCCGCCGCGGCGCCGGGCGCGAGGACCCCGAGCAGAAGCGCGGCGGCAAGCAAAAGGGAAAGACGCTTGAAGAGCTTCATCGGAAATCCCTCCAGAATCAGGATGATATTGACGATATTCCGAGGCAGATAACGCGGCAAACCCGGGGAGACCCTGCATATCGGGGGCTTCCGGGACATAGACTTTCTTGCAAATCCCGCCTGCTTGCGGGCGGAGGAAATCAGGAGGGGATGCTATGCGTATTCTGCGGACGGGGAGCATGGGGCCGGCGGTGGAGCTTCTGCAGCTCGCCCTGAACCGTGCGGGCTTCGGTGAGCTCAAAACCGACGGGATCTTCGGCCCAAAAACGGACGGGGCCCTGCGCCGCTTTCAGACGAGCCGGGGCCTTGTGAGCGATGGAATCGCCGGGCGGGAGACCCACCGGGCGCTGCTGCCCTGGTACACCGGATATCTGCTGCACCGCATCGAGCGGGGCGATACCTTCTGGAAGCTGGCGGAGCGCTACGGCACGACGGCGGAGAATATTGCCCTTGCCAACCCCGGCGCCCAGGCGGAGAATCTGCAGATCGGGGAGAGCCTGGTCATCCCGCTCCCCTTCCCGGTGGTGCCCACAAAGATCAATTGGAACGCCGCCCTGGTGGAGTATGTGATGCGGGGCCTCTCGGCGCGCTATCCCTTCCTCCGGACCGGAGAGATCGGCCGCAGCGTCATGGGAAAGCCCCTTTGGTCTCTAACGCTCGGCGAGGGGGAGCGAGAGCTGCTCTACAATGCCGGGCATCACGCGAACGAGTGGATCACGACGCCGCTGCTGCTGACCTTCGCCGAGGAGCTGGCTGCGGCTTTCGCCTCCGGCGGGACCGTCGATGGGCAGAGTGCGGCGGAGCTTCTTGCGGGCGCGCGCCTCACCCTTATCCCGGCTGTGAACCCGGACGGCCTGGATCTCGTCACCGGGGAGCTGCAGCAGGGGGAGTTTTACCGCGGCGCGCAGAACATCGCAAACAACTACCCCGACATTCCCTTCCCGGACGGCTGGAAGGCAAACATCCGCGGTACGGACCTGAACCTCCAGTACCCGGCGGAGTGGGAGAGGGCAAAGGAGATCAAGTGCGGCCAGGGGGTGTGCTCCCCGGCCCCGGCGGACTACGTGGGACCCGCTCCGCTCTCCGCTCCGGAGAGCCGGGCCATGTACGATTACACCCTCGCCCTCTCGCCGGCACTCACGATCAGCCTCCACACCCAGGGGGAGGTCATCTACTGGCGCTACGGCGAGTGCGAACCGGAAGGCGCCCGGGAGATCGGGGAGGAGTTTGCCAGGCGCTCCGGCTACGCCCTCGCCGATGTGCCGGGGGAGTCGAGCTTCGCGGGCTACCGCGACTGGTTCATCGAGCGCTGGGAGCGGCCGGGCTACACCGTGGAGGCGGGTCTCGGCAAAAATCCGCTGCCGATCACGGACTTTGACGACATCTATGAGAAGCTCCGGCCGATTTTGGCCTACGGCTTAGCGGCGACTTAACGGTGCTTTGACACGTACTTCTCGCACTGCATGGCGGCGACGGCCCCGTCGGCGCAGGCGGTGACCACCTGCCTGAGCGGCGTGACGCGCACGTCGCCCGCGGCGTAGACGCCGGGGATGTTGGTCTCCATCTTCTCGTTTGTCTTGATGTAGCCGTTTTCCATGTCGAGGATGCCCTCAAACATGCCGGTGGTCTTCCTGCCGGTGAAGCCGAAGAGGCCGAACATCCCGTCCGCGGGGTCTGCTGTGCGGGTGGAGAGCTCCCCGCTCACGGTGTCGCGCAGGACGATCTCGCTGAGGATGCCGTCCCCGCCGAGATCGGCTACCTCCGTGTTCAGGAGAATGTCGATCTTCGGGTTCTCCTCCAGCTCCTTTTTCACATCGGCCGGCACCGTGAGGGCGGGGCCCTTGTGCAGGACCGTGAGCTTCTTGGCAAACTTCGAGAGGTACAGTGCCTCCTCCGCCGCGATAGCGTTGCCGCCCACGGTGTAGATCTCAAGGCCGTTGAAGAAGTTCGCGTCGCAGACGGCGCAGTAGCTCACGCCCCGGCCCACAAAGTCCGCCTCGTGCTCGCAGCCGATGAAGCGCGTCATGGCCCCGGTGCAGAGGATGACCGTGCGGCCCAGGTACTCGCCCCGGTTGCCGACGAGCTTTTTGACCTCGCCCTCGAGCTCGCAGGACTGGATGGTGTCGCCCACGCGCTTGCAGCCAAATTTCATGCACTGCTCGCTCATGGGCGCGATGAGCTCCTGCCCGCTCATGCCCTCGACCTTGGGCTGGCCGGGGTAGTTCTCGATCTCGTGGGTGAGGATGATCTGCCCGCCGTCCGCGCCCTTTTCGATGATGAGCACGGAGAGCTTCGCGCGCCCCGCGTAGATGCCCGCCGCAAGTCCCGCGGGCCCGCCGCCGAGAATGATGACGTCGTAAATTCTGTTTTCCATGGGAGGTCCCCCTTTTGGCTGATTTTTCTTTTATTGCTCTCTCGTCATTCAATTCTTGAATGACGGGGGAGTAATTTTGCCATGTTTCGCGGTTGCCCCGTCAAGGGGCGAGTGAAACGGCAATCAAATTGATATTGATGTGCCAGAGTAAAGCTGAGTCTTGATTTAAGATGAAATGCACATCAATATTATACAAGAAATATGTCCCGCTTGCAACAGAACTTTGCGGCGGCAACATTTGCGCTTCGCCGTAGGGACTTCTATTAGCGCGCTTTTTCCGCGCGCAATCTTGCATCGGGTGCGCGTGTGCGGTATAATCGGGCATACGAATGAAAAGGGGGCGGAGGCCATGAAGAACCGGACGAAAAAACTGGCTGTGTCGGCGCTGCTCATTACGGCGGACGTGGTGCTGACACGGCTGCTTGCTTTGAACACCCCGGTGATGAAGATCGGCCTCGGCTTTGCCGCCGTGGCCCTCTGCGCGATGCTCTACGGGCCCTGGTGGGCCGCGCTGACGGCGGCGCTGGGGGATCTGCTCGGCTCACTCCTGTTTCCAACCGGGGCGTACTTCCCCGGCTTCACGCTCACGGCGGCGTGCACGGGGCTCCTCTTCGGCCTCTGCCTCTACCGCCGCCCGGCCCGCTGGACCTGGGCCGCGGCCGCCGCCGGGGCGAACACCCTGCTTGTAAGCTATCTTGCCAACACCGCCATGATCTGCTTCATCACGGGAAACAGCTTCCGCGCCATGCTTACGGCGCGGGCGGTGCAGCTTGCGGTGACGCTCCCGGTGCAGCTTCTGGTGCTCACCTGGCTCAAAAAATCCCCGGCGGTCCAAAAGCTCCTGCACCGCGCGGGGGATTCGTAAGCGCCCAATTCAATCCGTTTTTGAGGGAGCTTTGCTTCCTCAAAAACACCCTGATCCGAACAACGTGAGGCCTCACGCCGACCAAACGCGGCATATACGCATTGCCGCGTGCGATAAGCGTGAGTCCTCGATTGCGAAACCGGAGTTTCGCAATCGAATTTATACAAAGGAGGCCGCCGCTATGGCCCGCGATACCGACCGCAGTCTGCAAACCCAGCTCATCTACTCCGTCTATGTCCGCAGCCACACGCCCGAGGGGACCTTTGCCGCCATCATCCCGGACCTGGACCGCATCCGCTCCCTCGGGACGGATATCATCTGGTTCATGCCCATCCACCCCATCGGGGTCGAGGGAAAGAAGGGCAGCCTCGGCTGCCCCTACGCAAACCGCGACTACCGCAGCGTAAATCCCGCCTACGGCACGCTGGATGACTTCCGGCTCCTGGTGGACGAGATCCACAAAAGAGGCATGAAGGCAATGATCGACGTGGTGTATAACCACACCTCGCCCGACTCCACCCTCTACCGGGAGCACCCGGAGTTTTTCTACCACGGCCCCGATGGAAAGCCCGGCAACCGCTACGGCGACTGGGCCGACGTCATTGACCTGGACTATACCGTGCCTGCCCTCTGGGACTATCAGATCGAATCCCTGTGCTTCTGGGCCGGGATCGTGGACGGCTTCCGCTGCGACGTGGCAAGCCTCGTGCCGCTGGCGTTCTGGAAAAAGGCGCGCACGGCGGTGAAGCAGGTCAACCCCGCCTGCATCTGGCTGGCCGAGACCGTGCACATGAGCTTCGGCTGCAAAGCGCGCCGCCTGGGCTTTGACGCCATGCGCGACACGGATGCCTTCGAGGCTTTTGATATGGAATACGACTACGACATCCGCGAGGTCTTTGATGAGGTCCTGCGGGGCAGGGCCCCCCTGTCCCACTGGACGGATATGCTCAACATGCAGGAGGGGCTCTACCCCGCAAACTACAACAAGATGCGCTGCCTGGAAAACCATGACCAGCCCCGCATCGCCTCTCTCGTCCCGGATATGGAGGCGCTCGTGAACTGGACGGCCATGCTCTACTTCCTCAAGGGCACGACGCTGATCTACGCCGGACAGGAGTGGGCCGATGCGCACCTGCCGAGTCTCTTCGAGAAGGAGACCGTCAACCTGGAGACGGGCTATAACCTCATGCCGCTGATGAAAAAGCTCAAAGCCGCGCGCGCGGAGCTCTTTACCGGAGAGGACAGCTTCTGGGCCCGGGCCGACGACGGGCGCTGTGTCGCCGTGATGGAGCGCTTCGGTAAGGCGCGCCACTGTGTCGGCGTCTTCTCCCTGCGCGGGGAGACCGGCGCTGTCGCGGTGTCGCTTCCGGACGGGACGTATGAAAACCGCATCGGCGGAAACCGCGCGTGCGTGGAGGGCGGCAAGGTCTTCTGCGACGGGACGCCCCTGCTGCTGGTCGAAGAGCGATGAGCGGGCCAGTTGTCGGCCGCTTCGCGCCGAGCCCCTCGGGCTATATGCACCTGGGAAACCTCCTGGCGATGCTGCTGGCCTGGCTGGACTGCCGCGCCCTCGGCGGGGAGATGGTCTTTCGCATGGAGGACCTGGACCCCGCACGCTCCAAAACGGCCTATCGGGAGGCCATGGCGGCGGATCTGCGCTGGCTTGGTCTCGACTGGGACCGGGGATGGCCGGAGGACGCAGGCTATGCCCAGTCAAAGCGGACGGCCCTCTATGAGGCGGCCTTTCAAAGACTCGCGGCGCGGGAGCTTGTTTATCCCTGTTTCTGCCGCCGTAGCGAGCGCCTGGCCGCCGCCTCCGCACCCCATCCCGGGGAGCGGGAGCACGACGGGGGCTGCCGCTGCGCGCGCCTGACGAAAGGGGAGCGCGCGGCCTTGGAGGCCTCCGGCAGAAGACCCGCCTGGAAGCTCCGGAGCCCGGACGAGACGATCACGGTCCACGACGGGCACTATGGCTCCTTTACGCAGAATCCCGCCCGCGACGTCGGAGACTTTATCATCCGCCGGGCGGACGGGGTCTATGCCTATCAGCTCGCGGTGAGCGTGGACGACATGCTGATGGGCGTGACACGTGTGGTGCGGGGGCGGGACCTTCTCTCCTCCGCGCCGCGGCAGAAATGGCTCATCGAGACGCTGGGCGGCACGGCGCCCGCCTATTGCCACTGCCCGCTCCTGACCGGCGGGGAGGGCAAGCTCTCCAAGCGCATCGGCAGTCTCAGTACCGAGACGCTCCGAAAGGAGTACCGGGGAGAGGAGATCGTGGGCCGCCTCGCCTGGCTCTGCGGCCTTCTGGATCGGGAGGAGCCCGTCTCCGCCCGGGAGCTTGTCCCGGCCTTCTCCTGGGACAGGATCTGCCGGGGGGACGTCAATATGATTCTATAAAAATCCGGGAGGATTCGCAGATCCCTGCGAATCCTCCCGGGGTTTATATGCGTATGTTTTGTTTCCGTCAGCGCTTCCTGGCCATGGCCTTCTGGAGCCAATCCTTGCCGTCGTTGTAGCGGGAGACGATGTAGGAGGCCACATAGTCGCCGGCCGCGTTGACCATGGTGGCGGGGGGATCGACGAGATCGCCGATGGCCTGGGCAATGGGGAAGGCGACCGCAAGCTGCTCGGGGAAGAACAGGGAGCAGAGCACCAGCTCGCCCGTGCCGCCGCCGCCGGGGATGCCGGACATGGCGACCGAGGAGACCGTCGCCACGATGATGGCAAGCAGCGCGTCGGTAGTGGCGAAGTCCTTGCCGAACATGCCGAAGAGGAAGGCCACCTTGATGATGGCGCTCATGCCGGAGCCGTCCATGTTCATCGTCGCGCCCATGGGCAGGACGATGTCGGTCACGTCCTTGGAGATGCCGGTGTCCTCGGAGACCTCCATGTTGGTGGGGATGGTGGCGACGGAGGAGCAGGTGCCGAAGGCCACAGCCGCCGGACGGAACAGATGCTGGAACATGACCTTGACGGCGCCCTTGCCGCCGCCGAAGCGGGCGTAGAGCGGGAAGATCAGGAACATGTAGGCAAAGGAGACCACGTAGTAGAGGATGATGGCACGGGCGTAGTTGGTGACGAAGTCAGCGCCGTGGGCGGCCACCAGGGCGGCGAAGAAGCCGAAGAAGCCGATGGGGGCGTAGTAGCTGATGAGCTTGATGACCTTCATGAGGACCTGGGTGATCTCATTGAGAAGACCTGCGACCTTCGTCTCAGGTCCGCCGCACATCTGCACGCCGAAGCCGAAGAAGATGCCCGCGATGATGAGCTGGAGGATGGAACGGCGGCTCCAGAGATCGGGGAAGTCGGGCTTGGTGAAGAAGCCGACGATCATGGCCCCGGCGGACATGGGCTCGGAAGCGCCCGGCTCAAAGGCGGGCTCGCCGGTGTAGACGGGGATAAAGCGCACCAGCACATACATGATGACGGAGGCGATGATGGTGGTGCACATGAAGGTGATCACGGTGGTGCCCATCAGCTTGCCTGCGCGCTTCGCGCTTTTCATGTTGGCGATGGAGGAGGAGATGGAGAAAAACACCATCGGCACGACGACGCAGAACATCATGTTGATGAAGAGCGTCCCGAGAGGCTCCAGAACGCCGGCGTTGGGCCACGCGAAACCGACGATGATGCCGAGCACGATGCCCAGAATCATGGAGAAGAAGAACCAGTTGTTCTTCAGAAAGCTGTTGGACTTCATAAGAGGATCTCCTTTCGGGGTTTGAGTTCATTTAGTCGATCGTCAAACCCTAATTTCGCAATCGACTGTTTAAGATCATTGCCATTATATTTTCGAAGATTTGCAAAGTAAATTGCAAAATATGCTTGAAACATTGCAAAACCTGCTATATACTTCAGTCAACTGTGCGCATGACTTGCAGCTGAGGACTTGCGCTTATCGCATGCGGCGGAGCGTGACACGCCGCATTTGATCGGCGCGAGAGTTCACGATGTTCGTTTCAAGGTGTTTTTGAGGCGGCAAAGCTGCCTCAAAAACGGTTGTAACAGGAAAGGGCGGGAGATATATGGCGGAGCGGACGGGCGTCAACCGCGCGGGATATCTGCGGGAGAGCTTTCACTATTTTCATCTGAAGGACAGCGCGGGACAGGAGCTGGACTTTCATTTTCACGAATTTGACAAGTTGGTCATCCTGCTCTCGGGCAGCGTGAGCTATCTTGTGGAGGAGCAGCGTTACAGCCTGGAGCCCTGGTCTGTCCTGCTGGTGCGGCACCACACCATTCACAAGGCGCTCATCGACCGGACCCGCCCCTACGAGCGCATCATCCTCTACCTCGACCGGCGGTATTTCGAGCGCGCCTTCCCCGGGGCGGGGCTGATGGACTGCTTCGACCAGGCGGACCGGCACCGCCGCCATCTGCTCACCGCGGGCGCAAACCAGCTTGAGGAGCTGAAGGCCGCCGTCGCCGCCTATGAAAAAGCGGCGGGGGACGACCGCCTCGGCGCCCAGACCATGCGGGAGACCATGATCATCCAGCTTCTCATCCACATCAACCGCCTGCGGGAGGCCGTCCCGGGGCACGGGGAGAACCGGGGCGACCCCAAGCTGCAGCCTGTCCTGTCCTATATCAACGAGCACCTGCGCGAGCCCCTGACAGTGGAGGGGCTTGCGGAGCAGTTTTATATGAGCCCCTATCATTTTATGCGGCTTTTCAAGGTGCAGACCGGTACCACGGTGCACGCCTATGTGCGACAGAAGCGACTCATGAACGCCGCCCGCCTCATCCGCGAGGGGGTCCCCGCCGCGAAGGCCGCCGCCGAGAGCGGCTATGGGGACTACTCCGCCTTCCACCGGGCCTTCCGCGAGAGCTTCGGCGTGAGCCCGGGCAGGCTCACCGGAAAAGGCGGATAGGCATGTTTTGCCCCGTAGGGGTCGGCGTCCTCGACGACCCGGCGGAGAAACGTAACAATATACAAAACGCTCCGGCAAATCCGTACCATGTACGTTTTCGCCGGAGCGTCAATTTTTTTCAACCGCGCGGGGCGTCCGGGAGGCCGCCCCCTACGGGGACAACGGACAGTTTTGCGCTCTTTATCTGTTGTTGTATTTCTCGATGGCGATTTTAAGGATGTCGATGGCGCGGGCGATATCGGGGGCGTTGATGGTGTAGGCCAGGCGCACCTCGTTGACGCCGCGGCCGGGGGTGGCGTAGAAGGGCTCTCCGCAGGCGAAGAGCACGGTCTCGCCGTGGTCGTCAAATTCATTCAGAAGCCACATCTGGAACTTGTCCGCGTCGTCCACGGGCAGGGCGCACATGACATAGAAGGCGCCCTTCGGCATCCGGCAGACAACGCCCGGGATCTCCTGGAGCTTTCTGACCATGGTGTCGCGGCGCAGGCGATACTCGTCCCGCACGGCGTCAAAGTAGGAGGGGTCCATCCCGTAGAGGGCGGCGGAGGCGATCTGGTCCACCGTGGCGGAGGCGAGACGACACTGGCACCACTTCATGACCTGGCCCATGAACTCTTTGTTCTTGGAGATCACGCAGCCCACGCGGGCTCCGCAGGCGGAAAAGCGCTTGGAGACGGAGTCGATGACGATGACGTTCTCCTCATATCCCGGAAACTGCAGCGCGCTCAAAAGCGGCTCCCCGGCGTAGACGAATTCGCGGTACACCTCGTCGCAGATGAGGAAGAGCTCGTGCTCCTTCGCGATGTCCAGCATGAGCTTCAGCTCCTCCGGACTCAGGATGGAGCCGGTGGGGTTGCCGGGGTTCGTAATGAAGATGGCGCGGGTATGCTCGTTGATGCAGGCCTCGACGCGCGCCCGGTCCGCGTAGAAGTAGCCCTCCTCCACCGAGGTGGGGATGGGCCGGATGGACGCGCCCGCGAGCTTGACGGAGGTAGCGTAGTTGGGATAGAAGGGCTCGGGAATGACAATCTCGGCCCCGTCGTCCAGAATGGTGGCGAGGACCATCTGCAGCGCCTCGCTGCCGCCGCTGGTGGCGACGAGCTCGCTCCTTTCGAGCTCCACGCCGATGCGGTGATAATAGCCGCGCACCGCGTCCAGATACACGGGCACGCCGGCGGAGGGCGCGTAGGAGACCACCTTGTCCGCGTAATTCCGCAGCGCCTGATAGAAGGGCGCGGGGGTCTCCACGTCCGGCTGGCCGATATTCAGGTGATAAATCCTGATGCCGCGCGCCTTGACTTTGTCCGCGTAAGGATTGAACTTGCGCATCGGGGACAGGCCGCAGCGCTCCATTTTGGAAGAAAGTTTCATAATCAACGCTCCCTTGCGTGTTTTTCATGCATTGTAGCATTTCTTGTCTGTTTGTGCAAGTATTGATATCGGGAAGGTGTTAAATTTGTTTTTGCCCGCGCTGCCTCCGGCTTGTGTTCATTTTCGGAATTTGATAGAATAGAGAAAAAGACAAACAAGTGAGGTCAAATTGAAATGCTCTCATTTCTGATCGGCCGGGCGGGCGCGGGCAAGACTGCGGCGCTCATGCGTGAGATCAAAGAGAATATGGACCGGGGCGAGGGGGGCAGCATCCTCCTTGTCCCCGAGCAGTACAGCCATGAGGCCGAGCGCGAGCTCTGCCGCGTCTGCGGGGACAGGCTCTCCCTCTATGCCGAGGTGCTGAGCTTCTCGGGTCTCGCCCGCAGTGTGGAGACCCGGCACGGCGGCGCGGCGGCCCCCTGGCTCGACAAGGGGGGCAGGATGCTCTGCATGGCCCTCGCCATACAGGGCGTGGGGCCAAGGCTTCAGGTCTATTCCGAGGCCCAGCGGCGCAGCGAGATGCAGGATCTGCTGCTCAGAACGGTGGATGAACTCAAGGCCGCCCGCGTCGACGCAGACCGGCTCGCAGCCGCGGCGTATGCCTGCCCGGAGGGGCTGGGGGAAAAGCTCTCCGATCTGGCGCTGGTGCTGGAGGCCTACGACAGCGTGGTCTCAAACGGCAGGGCAGACCCCGCCGACCGTCTCACCCGTCTCGCGGAGGCCATCGACGCCGGTGCGCTGCCGCGTGAAACAAGGGTTTACGTGGACGGCTTTATCGACTTTACCGGCCAGGAGCGGGAGGTCCTCTGCGCCATGCTGCGGCAGGGGATCGCGCTCACGGTCTGCCTGACGCTGGATGATCTCAGCGGGGACAACGAGATATTCGCCCTCTCCCGCAGAGCAGCCGCCGCCCTCTCCAAGGCGGCGGAGGAGCTGGGGCAAAAGGCAAAGGTGCATACCCTTGAGAGCGGGGAAGAAGAGGAAAGCGCCCTGCACTTTTTCGCGGGACATCTCTTTGACTTCAGCCCCGCACACTGGGAGGGCCCGGCCCCGCTGCGCCTTCTGCTTGCGGGGAGCATGACGGCCGAGTGTGAGCAGGCGGCCGCCCTCTGCCTCTCCCTTGTGCGGGACGGGGGCTGCCGCTGGCGGGATATCGCCGTTGTAGCCAGGGGCTTTGAGGATTACCGCGGCACATTGGAGAGCGTGTTCCGCCTCTATGGGGTGCCGCTCTACACCGCGGCTCGCTCCGACCTCGCGGCAAAGCCGCTGCCCGCCCTGATCGCCTGCGCCTATGAGATCATCCGGGGCGGCTGGGCTCTGGACGACATGATCAGCTATCTGCGCACGGGCCTTGCGGGGCTCGGAGAAGCGGAGTGCGACGAGCTTGAAGACTATCTTTTTAAATGGCAGCTTCGCGGCAGCGCCTGGACGCGCACCCGGGACTGGCGCCAGCATCCGGAGGGCTACGGCGGGGAATATACCCCGGAGGTCGAGGAGAAGCTCCGGCGCATCAACGCCCTGCGCCGCCGGGTGGCGGGGCCGCTGCGCGCCTTTGAGAAAGCCGCAAAAGAGGCGGAGACCGCGACAGACCAGGCCAGAGCCCTCGCAGGACTCCTTGAGGATCTGCACCTGCCCGAGACGCTGAGCCGCCGTGCGGACGCCCTCCAGGCCATGGGCCGGGAGAAGAGCGCCGCCGAGACCCGCCAGCTCTGGGAGCTCATCGTGAACGCCCTCGAGCAGTGCGACAGCATCCTCGGCGAGAGCGCCATGGATTGTGAGCGCTTCGGCAGGCTTTTCACGCTCGTGCTCTCAAAATACGACATCGGCACCATCCCGGTGTCCCTCGACCGGGTCACCGCCGGGGACTTTGACCGCAACCGCCGCCGGGATATCCGGCACCTGATCGTCCTGGGCGCGTCGGAAAACCGCCTGCCCATGGCGGAGGAGGGGGGCGGCCTCTTCTCCCCGGAGGAGCGGCAGCGCCTGCTGGAGCTGGATATCGAGCTCGGCCCTGGCGGAGACAGCGAGCTCTGGCGCGAGTTCGCCCTTCTGTATTATACCCTGACGCTGCCCTCTGAGAGCCTCACCATGCTCTGCCCTCTCGCGGGGAGTGATGGAGAGCTGCTGCGCCCCGCCTTCGTCTTCCGCCGGGCAAGGGCACTTTTCGGACTGGAAGCGGAGAGCGCCGATCTCACGGACGCGCGCATGTCCGCTCCGGCCCCGGCCCTGGGCCTTGCGGCCCAGGCACTCCACGGCGGCGGCGGACGGGAGCAGGCGGCGGCCCGGTACTTTGCCGAGACCGCCCCGGCGCGCAGCGCCTCTCTGCGGGCGGCGGCCTCCCTCCTGCGGGGCAGCCTGTCCAGAGAGGGGGCGGCCCGGCTCTACGGGAAGAAGCTGCGGCTCAGCGCCTCCCGGGTGGAAAAATTCTCCTCCTGCCGCTTCGCGTTCTTCTGCCAATACGGGCTCAGAGCCAGGCCCTACGCCCCGGCGGGTTTTGAGCCGCCGGAGATGGGAACCTTCATGCACTATGTGCTGGAAAACGTCGCCCGGGAGGCGGGAAAACTCGGCGGCTTCCGCCGGGTGGACGACGAGGCGCTGCAGGCGCTCATCGACCGCTTTGTGGAGACCTATATCCACGAACAGCTCAACGATTTTCAGGAGAAGTCCAGCCGCTTTGTCTATCTCTTCCGCAGACTCCGGGAAGATGTGCGGCGCGTGGTGCTGGACACGGCGCAGGAGCTGCGCCTTTCGGATTTTGAGCCGCTGGATTTTGAGCTGGACTTTTCCAAGGCGACCGACATCCTCCCCATCGAGCTGGGGGAGGATGCGGAGGCGCTCTCTCTCATCGGCGTTGCAGACCGGGTGGACGGCTGGGTCCACGACGGGAAGCTCTATCTGCGCGTGGTGGACTACAAGACCGGGCGCAAGGAATTCTCCCTGCTTGATGTCTGGCACGGGATGAATCTGCAGATGCTCCTCTATCTCTTCACTCTCTCCGACGGAGGCGCGGCGCGCTACGGCCGGGAGATCGTGCCGGCGGGCATCATGTATATCCCGGCACGAAGCCCCATGCTCTCCGCGGACGCCCGCATGGAGGAGACGGATGTCCTCTCCGAGCGGGGGAAAAAGCTCCGCCGCAGCGGGCTTCTGCTGGATGACGCGGCGGTGCAGGAGGCCTGGGAGCACGGGGACGAAAAGCGCTATATCCCCGTCAAGCTGGGCCGCGGCGGAAAGCCGGCCGGCGAGAGCCTTGCCGATCTGGAGAAGCTGGGCCTTCTGGACCGCCACATCCGCCGGACGCTGCGCGGCATGGCGCACGAGCTCCGGGCCGGGAGCATCGCCGCCGATCCCTATTTTCGCAGCCAGAGCGACAACGCCTGCCTGCACTGCGACTATCGGGACGCCTGCCGTTTCGTGGAAGGACACGGCGGCGAGAAGAGCCGCTATCTTGCCAAGTACAGCCCGGAGGAGGTCTGGGCCATGATGGAGGAGGGGGAGACCCATGCCTGAATTCAAGCCCACCGCTTCCCAGCAGCGGGCCATTGAAACACGGGACCGCC
The DNA here is from genome assembly GCA_946184165.1 of uncultured Clostridia bacterium. Classification (GTDB taxonomy): domain Bacteria; phylum Bacillota; class Clostridia; order Oscillospirales; family Oscillospiraceae; genus Limivicinus. The sequence goes on from CAMHEN010000007.1 coordinate 34,559, forward strand.
CCGTTCTGGTGTCCGCCGGCGCGGGCAGCGGCAAGACCCGTGTGCTGACCGAACGGCTCATGGCCCGCATCACCGATTCCGGGGATCCCTGCGACCTCGACCGCTTTCTCATCATCACCTATACCCGCGCCGCCGCGGGGGAGCTGCGCGGCCGGATCACGGAGGAGCTCTCGCGCCTTCTCGCGGCGGACCCCGGAAACGCCCGCCTGCGCCGCCAAAGCGCTCTGCTGCGCCGGGCCCGGATCGGGACCATCCACAGCTTCTGCGCGGATCTGCTGCGCGAAAACTGCCAGACGGCGGGCCTGCCGCCGGATTTCAAGATCCTGGACGAGGAGCGCAGCGACGCCATGCAGAGCGCCTGCCTCGACCGGGTGCTGGACGCCTGCTATGAAAACATCGAGTCGGACCCGGACTTTCGCCTGTTGGCGGATACCGTGGGCGCCGGTCGGGACGACCGGGTGCTCGCCGAGCTCGTGCTGGAGCTCTATCAGAAGATGCAGTGCCACGCCTTCCCTGCCGCCTGGGCGGAGGAGCAGACGGCGCTCCTCTCCGCACCTGCCGCCGACGCGGGCGAGACCCCCTGGGGGGCGGAGCTTTTACAGTGGGCCAAGGGCCTCGCCGATTTCTGGAGCGGGGAGATCGAGGCTCTCATCGCCAGGATCAAGCCGGAGCCGCGCATCTTCGGCGCCTATGCGGACTATCTCTCCCTGCTTGCATCCTCCCTGCGGGAGCTCTCGCGCAGGCTCGCGATCGGCTGGGACAGCGCGCGGGAAGTCCTGCCCCCGGAGCTTCCGAAATTTCCGACGCTGCGCAAATCCCCGGACGAGGCGCTGTCCGACTATGTAAAGGCGCGGCGCAAGGCGTGCCTTGATGAAATCAAAAAGATCGCTGCGGTCTTTGCCATGCCGTCGGAGGAGGTGCTGCGGGATCTCGGATCAACAGCCCCCGCCATGCGGAGGCTCCTCCGCCTCGTGCTGGATTTCGATGCCGCCTTCCGGCGGGAAAAACAGAGCCGGGGCTTTGCGGATTATTCGGACCTGGAGCACAAGGCGGCCGCCCTTCTTCTCAGCGCGGACGGCGCCCCTACGGAGCTTGCCCGCCGCCTGTCCAAACGCTTCGCAGAGGTCATGGTGGATGAGTATCAGGATGTGAGCCGTGTGCAGGACGCCATCTTCTCCGCCGTGTCCGACGGGGGACGGCGGCTCTTTCTCGTGGGTGACGTGAAGCAGTCCATCTACCGCTTCCGCCTTGCGGACCCCGAGATCTTCAACGAAAAATACCGCGCCTGGGGAGACCCAGCTTCCGGCGCCGCGCGCATCCTTCTGCGGGAGAACTTCCGCTCCCGCCGGGAGATCCTGGACGCCGCGAACGCGGTCTTCTCCTGCTGCATGTCGGAGACTCTGGGCGATGTGGACTATAACGAAGACGCCGCTCTCGTCTTCGGCGCGAAGAATTACGCGGGCTCCGTCCCCGCGCCGGAGCTGCTGCTGTACGAGCTGCCCTCCGGGGAAGATGAGGAGAGCCCCGACAAGACCGCGCTCGAGGCGGAGTTCACCGCGCGCCAGATCAAGAGCCTGGTGGAGTCCGGCGCGGCGGTCACGGAGGGGGACGGCACGCGGCCCATGCACTACGGCGACGTGGCGATCCTGCTGCGCTCGCCGAACAGGACCGGCGGCGTCTACCGTGAGGCGCTCATGCGCCACGGCATCCCCGTGGGCAGCGCCCAGGGCAGCGGCTTCTTTACCGCGCCGGAGGTGTCGCTGGTCCTCATGATGCTCTCCGTCATGGATAACCCCCACAAGGATATCCCCCTCATCGCCGTGCTGCGCTCTGCCGCCTTCGGCTTTACGCCGGACGAGCTCGCGGCCATCCGCGCCGCGGACCGGAACGCGGATTTCTATACCGCGCTGGAGAGCGCCGGGGAGACGGATGAGAAGTGCCGCGCCTTTCTGGAGAAACTCTCCGCCCTCCGCGCGGAGGCTGCGGACCTGTGCGCGTATGAGATCGTCTGGCGTGTCATGGAGGCGCTGGACCTGCTGGCCCTCTGCAGCGCGATGGACGACGGGGCGCGCCGCCGCGCCAATCTCATGGCCCTGGTGGAGCTCTCCGAGAGCTTTGAGGGCGCCGGCTACCGCGGCCTGCACCGCCTGTCTCTCTGGCTGCAGACTCTGGCCGCCAAAGGGCAGGAGCCCGGCGTCACGGCGGCGGTAGGCCCGGCGGTGCAGATCGTGTCCATCCACCGCTCCAAGGGCCTGGAATACCCCGTGGTCTTCCTCTGTGACGCCTCCCGCCGCTTCAACACCCGCGAGCAGCGCGGCAGCGTGCTCATCCATCCGGACCTGGGCCTCGGCCCGAAGGTGACGGATCTGACGCTGCGCGTACAGTATCCCAGCGTTGCCCACCGCGCCATCTCCCGGCGGCAGAAGCGCGAGGATCTGAGCGAGGAGATGCGCCTTTTGTATGTAGCGCTCACCCGGGCAAAGGAGCGGCTGTTCGTCGTGGCTTCCTGCAAAAAGGCTGAAAAGGCCCTCGCCGACGCCGCCGTCATGGCGGAGCTCCCCGTTGCGCCCGAGACGCTGATGCGGGCGGGAAATTTCACCGCCTGGCTTTTGTGCGCCTGCCTTGCGGACGGGGAGCGCCATTTCAAAATCCGCCTCTGCCGGGATGAGGCTGCAGCCGAAACAGAGACCGAGGTCGAACAGGAGAGGGCCGAGGCCGACCCGGACGCCCTCGCGGAGCTGCGGCGCAGGCTTGCCTTCCGCTATGCCCATGAGGCCGCGGTGGACCTGCCCTCCAAGGTGACGGCCACAGAGCTCAAGGGCCGCTTCGAGCGGGATGAGGATGCGGAGATGCTGGCGGCGCCCCGGTCCTTCCCCTTCCGGATGCCGGTCCTGAGGGAGGGAGAGCGCGCGCTCACCGCGACCGAGCGCGGCATCGCCACCCATCTGCTGCTGCAGTATATGGATTTTGCCGCCGCCGGAGATCGCGAGCATCTCAAGCGCGAGATCGAGCGCCTCTGCGCCCGGGGCTTCCTCTCCCCGCGGGAGGCGCGGGCCGTGAATCTCAGCGCGGTGGAGCGGCTCTTTCGTTCGGAACTCGGAGGGCGCATGCTCCGCTGCCCCAAGCCCCTGCGGGAATTTCGCTTCTCCCTGCTGCTGGACGCCGCGCGCCTCTATCCCGGCGCCGAGGGGGAGGACATTCTGCTCCAGGGCGTGGTGGACTGCTGCCTGGAGGAGGACGGAGAGCTCGTGCTCATCGACTACAAGACCGACAGCGTCCGCACCGAGGAGGAGATCGCCGCCCGGGCGGAGCATTACCGCGGCCAGCTTCTGGCCTACCGGGACGCCCTGCAGCGCATCTTCCAAAAGCCGGTGAAGGAGGGCGTCCTGTTTTTCCTCACCCCGGGGAGAGAAGTGAGACTCTTCTAATCCAGCTCAATTTTCCACTGGCGGCCTGTCTCCGCGTCCACGTAAACCCGCGCGCCCTCCTCGGAGGGACCGGTGCATCGTATCTCCCAGCAGGGCAGATACTGCCCGCCCGGGGCTTTGCAGATGAGCTGCCGGACAGACTCCGCCTGCACACCTTCAGAGAGCGTAGAGAGGGCCTCCTCCTCGTCCACACGCCAGTCAAGCTCGACGGCTCTGTCCCGGTATTTTGTCGCGTCAAAGGCATAGACGCTCCCGTCGTCGAGAGCGATGGAGATCGAGAGCGCGTCGTCCGGGCGCATGATCCCCTCCTGCGTGGGGGCATAGCGGAAGGCGGTCACATAGTCGCTGCCGCCCTCCTCATAGAGCGCGAGCGGCCCGTAGCCCATGCCCGCAAGGAAGGCCTCCGCCCGCTCTCTCGCCTGGTCCCGGGAAAGAGACGCCGTGCTCACAAGACGGGACCGGCCCATGAACTCGAGCCCCCGGCTGCTCACGCCCAGCAGCAGCCCGCCCGCACTGTAGCAGCGGCGCCCGTCGGGACCTGCGTAGTCGAACTCCTCCCGCAGCTCTCTCGGCTCCACGCCCGCCGCCTTCGCCGCAAGAGCCACCGCCTCCTCCGGGGTGAGGGTACCGCCTGCCTCCTCCTGCACGGGGCTGTAGCGCCCCTCGTAGGCAAATTCCGCGGGCGGTGCAAAGCCTCCCTCATAGTCCAAAAGCAGCGCGGAGAGCATCTGCCCGTCCCGCCGCTCAATGTTCACAAGGCGCCGTTCCCGTGTATCCATGGTGATGCTCCCCTCGTGGAGTTTCACCTGGATGTCGAGAAGCCGGCGGGAAAAATCTGCCGCGGCCTCCCCGCAGGCTGTGAGATGCTCCCGATGCTCTTTCGAAAGCTCCTTGTCCGTCAGCGCACAGAGACTCCCTGCGTAATCCCCGGCCCGGCCGAGAAAGCCCTGCAGCTTTTCGAGCTCCTGTGTCGGGAAGGGCAGCACCGAGAGGGCCGTCTCCGCCGCCAATGCGTCGGCACAAGCCTGGGCGCACAGGCGCTTGCCGAGGGCCTCGTCGTTTGCGTAAGCGAGTTTTTTAAAGCTGAGGCTCAGATCCTCCACCGCTGTTACGGCCTCCTCAAAGGCGCGGGCGGACTCATACCCCATCGTGAGACGCAGCTGCCGAAGCTGCCGCGCCGCGGCAAAGGAATAGCCGCCCAGGGCCACAAGCGCCGCAAGCACATAGATCACAGCCAGACGCCGGAGCTTTGAAGACATAAAAATACCCCCTTTTCGCAATAGTCTGCGCAAAAAGGGGGTATTTTATTACATGCCGAGCTCCGCGTCGATGAGCACGACCTCGGTTTCCATGCCGCTCATGGGGCCCCACAGAACCGTGAGGGCCCTGCAGATGCGCTCCGGACTGCGGCAGTCATGGCACTTGCCGTCCACCTGGCAGGGGGTCTTCTTGCCAAAGCGGGCGCAGTTCTGCACCGCCGCCACATTCCGCGCCCGCCGGAGGGCGCTGTCAAAATCCGGACACAGCTTGTTCGTGCCTGCCACGATGTAGACCTTTCGGTGGCCGAAGAGCGTGCCCGCAAGGCGGTTGCCGCTGCCGTCGATGTTCAGGATCTCGCCGTCCTCACTGATGGCGTTTGCGCTCGAGAGGTAGACGTCCGCCTGCATTGCATCAGACCGGGCATTCTGGGGGTCCGTCTTCCAGTGCCAGAAGACCCGGTTGTGCGCAGAGAGGGTCTCGTATATACCGAGAGCCTCCAGCGTTTTGCTGCCGCCGAAGCCCACCGTGCACCCGTCGATCTCCCGATCGAGATAGGCCGCTGCCTCCTCGGGCCCGGCAAAATGCGTCACGCGAAACCCGCGGAGCGTAAGATTCTCTATCGTTTTTTCAAGATTCATGGGGATCCCTCCGATTTATAGGATACAGTTATTATACCCGCCCCCTCTTCCTGTGTAAAGAGAAGCGGCGGAGGCGCATATGCGCCTCCGCCGGGAGACTGTCAAAAAACCTTGCGGCAGTGTACGATCATAGAGCCGCAGGGGAGCTCGAGGGGGCAAGGCCCGCCTCGAATACGATAAACCGCCGTCTGAAAAGACTTGAATTTCAAGGCTTTTCAGATATCAGCATTTTGCCTCAGGCAAAATGCTCGGCGGCAAAGCGCAGTCAAAAAAGCCCCCAAAAGGACTTTTTTGACAAGCTGGCGGCGGAGGCGCATATGCGCCTCCGCCGGATCAAAGAATTATGCAGCCTTGCTCCGCGCCCAGCGCGGCACTGACAGCCTTGATGGCAAAGGCCATGGTGCGGCCCATGGCGATGCCGGCCATGAGGCAGGGGTAGTAGAAGCCGCCGGAGCAGTCGCCGGTCGCGAAGAGGCCGGGGATGAGCTTGCGGCTCTCATCGATGGCCCGGGCCTTCTCGTTGTGAAGCCTCCGGCAGAACGAGACGCTGGCTCTCCCGCCTGAAAGCAGGGCCAGAAAGAAATCGTGCTGTCCTGGTGCGTTCTCCAAACCCGTGGGTACCCCGGAGTTTGCGGCGCTCTGCATCCGCGGAAAAACACTATTGACAGCATCGCTTTAGTGTGCTAATATGCTAAATCGTTAAGAGACAACACGCGCAATCAGCTATAAAGGAGAATCGACTATGAAAAAAACACTTGCTCTTCTGTTGGCCCTCGTCATGGTGGCCGCGCTGTTCGCCCCCTCCGCCTTTGCCGACGGCAAGAAGACCTTCGTCATGGGCATCGACCCGGAGTATCCCCCCTTCAGCTACCTGGGGAATGACGGCAACTACACCGGCTTTGACGTGGAGGTCTGCAAGGCTGTCTGCGATTACCTGGGCTGGGATATGCAGATCTTCGGCGTCAACTGGGATGAGAAGCTCGTGCAGCTCGACTCCTTTGAGTGCGACTGCGTCTGGTCCGGCATGACCATTCTCGACAGCATGAAGGAAGCGGGCTATGTGATTTCCGAGCCCTACTATGACAATACCCAGGTCCTGGTCGTGAAGAAGGCCGACGGCTTCGCCAAGTCCTCTGACCTTGCGGGGAAGATCGTGGCGGTCCAGCTCGGCACCTCCGGCGAGTCCCTGCTCAACGGCGATCTCGAGGATCTGGCCAAGAGCTTTGAATCCGTCCTGACCTGCGACAGCTTCCTCAAGTGCTTCACCGAACTCCAGGGCGGCGCGGTCGACGCCGTGTTCGTAGACATGCCCGTCGCGGCGAGCTATGTGGCAAAGCACGACGATCTCGCCATCATCGACGAGAACCTTGGCGCCGAGCAGTACGGCATCGCTTTCCGCTCCGGCGACGCGGAGCTCTGCAAGGCGGTGGATGAGGCCGTGCAGGCCCTGGTCGAGAACGGCACCTATGCCGAGATCGCGGCCAAACCCGAGTACGCCGACATCGTCAACAACCTCCTCTTCCTGAACGTGGAGACGGAGGCCGCCGCGTAAATATAACCGGAACAGCGTTTATCCTTCACCCGAAAGCGCAGGTTTCTGCGCTTTCGGGCTATTCTGTATTTTATATAATTGTTAGAGGGTTTTCCATATGTCACTGTTGACAATGATCGTCAAGATGAGCGAGGGCCTTGGCAAGACCTGTGCCATCTTTTTTCTGACGCTGATCTTCTCGCTCCCCCTGGGCATGATCGTGGCGCTGCTGCGCATGAGCAAGATCAAGCCCGTCGCCTTTGTCACGCGCTTCATCATCACCGTGCTGCGCGGTACGCCCCTGATGCTCCAGCTTCTGGCTGTCACATACGGACCCTACTATCTCTTCGGGGCGACGGTGGCGCGCAACAAGCTCATTCCGGTGGTCATCGCCTTCGCCATCAACTACGCCGCTTACTTCGCGGAGATATATCGCGGCGGCATCGAGTCTATCCCCGTCGGCCAGTACGAGGCGGCGGAGGTCCTGGGCTACACGAGGGTCCAGACCTTCATGCGCATCATCCTCCCGCAGGTCATCAAGCGCATCATGCCGAGCGTCACGAACGAGGTGGTCACCCTGGTGAAGGACACCTCCATGGCCTTCACGGTCTCCTATCAGGAGATGTTCACCATCGGCAAACAGATCGCAAATTCCCAGACCAGCTTCACGCCCTTTCTGGTGGCCGGCGTGTTCTATTATATCTTCAATGTGATCGTCGACTACGTGATGGGCCGCGTCGAGAAGCGGCTGGATTACTATAAATGAGGGGAGGACAGAATGATGGCTGATATAATCAATGAAACCGCGCCCAGCATTCTGAGCATCCGCCGCCTGCAGAAATCCTTCGGCTCCCTCTCTGTGCTCAAGGACATCTCCCTCTCGGTGGACCGGGGCAACGTGGTCTCCATCATCGGGCCCTCCGGTTCCGGCAAGTCCACCCTGCTGCGCTGCGCCTCCTTCCTCGAACACGCGGACGACGGGGACATCCTCTATGACGGGCAGTACGCCCTCAAGGGCGGGGTCTATGCCTCCAAGGCGGAGCTGAACCGCTTCCGCACCCGCTTCGGTCTGGTGTTTCAGAACTTCCAGCTCTTCCCCCACTATTCCGTCCTGCGGAATGTCTCCGAGGCGCCCATCCTTCACGGCGAGAACAGGGAAGAGGTGCGCGAGCGGGCTATGTCCCTCCTGCGCAAGATGGGGCTGGAGGGGAAGGAGACGGCCTATCCCTATCAGCTCTCCGGCGGCCAGCAGCAGCGTGTCGCCATTGCCCGGGCCCTCTGCATGCGGCCCGAGATCCTGTTCTTTGACGAGCCCACCTCCGCCCTGGACCCGGAGCTCACGGGGGAGGTTTTGAAGGTCATCCGCCAGCTCGCCGAGGAGAAGATGACCATGGTGGTCGTCACGCACGAGATGCCATTCGCCAAGGCCGTCAGCAACCGCGTGATCTTCATGGCGGACGGCGTGATCGTGGAGCAGGGCGACCCGCGCGAGGTTTTCGAGAATCCCCGCGAGGAGCGTACCCGGCAGTTCCTGCGCGTCTTCGAGCGCTGAGCCATGCTGCGCTACAGCATCTTTGACCCCACCGGGAACATCACCGCCCTGGTGGAGAGCCCGGTTCCCGCCGCAGATCAAGCTGCCGTCGCCGCGGAAATCATGCGCCTGCACCCGGAGACGGAGCAGGTGGGCTTTGTCCGGGGTAACGACCTGCGCATGGCGGGGGGCGAGTTCTGCGGCAACGCCTCCATGTGCGCCGCCGCTCTGCGGCTTCTAAACGGAAAGGCTGTGGGTATGGGCTGGACCGCAGTCAGCCTGCATGTCTCCGGCGCGTCCGAACCGGTGGAGACGCGCCTGCGCGCGGAGGGCGGAGAACGCTTTACCGCCGAGATCCGCATGCCGGCCGCCCTCGGGATCGGGACGCGGGAGTTCGCGTTTGAAGGCCTGCGCGCTGCGCTGCCTCTGGTGCGCCTGGAGGGGATCTCCCACCTTGTGATCCGGGAGGAGAGCGTGCTCTTTGCCCTGCTGCAGGACCGTCCCCGTGCGGAGCGCGCCGTGTGCGCCTTCTGCGCGGAGCTTGGGGCGGAGGGCCTTGGTCTTCTGTTCCTGGAAGAGGACGCGGACGCGATGCGCCTGACGCCTCTCGTGTACATCCCCGGCAGCGGCACGGTCTTCTGGGAAAAGTCCTGCGCCAGCGGCAGCGCGGCGGCGGGCATGGTCCTGGCCGCTGACAGGGGCGCGCCCGTTGAGTTTGCGCTTACAGAACCCGGCGGCGTGCTCTTTGTGCGCTGCGATCCCCGGGGCGATACCCGGCTGCGCGGCACGGTGCGGCGTTTGTCAAAGCACGTGCTGAATCGCTGACCATATTGGAAAAACCGCAAAAATTTTTTCAGAAAATTGTTGACACACCCCCGCCGTATATGGTATTATCTCATGGCTGAATGGGACGACGTGCGGGTGTAGTTCAATGGTAGAACACCAGCCTTCCAAGCTGGATACGTGGGTTCGATTCCCATCACCCGCTCCAGCGTTAAAGGAAGCTCGCAGCGTTCCGTTTCGGCGGGTTGCGAAAGCCGGGAGAGCTGCTGGGCGGCAGCATATATGCGCCAATAGCTCAGCAGGATAGAGCAACTGCCTTCTAAGCAGTAGGTCGG
>CAMHEN010000008.1 GCA_946184165.1 uncultured Clostridia bacterium
CCCGAAAAACCATTGAAAATAAAGGAGATTTAGAATATATGAAATTAGGTATCGTGGGTCTGCCCAACGTTGGCAAGACGACTTTGTTCAACGCGCTGACCGGCTCGCAGGCTGAGACCGGCAGTTACACCAACGCCGCCGCAAAGCCGAACATCGGCACCGCCAAGGTGCCGGACGAGCGGCTTGACTGGCTGGCCGAATACTATCATCCGAAGAAATACACCCCCGCCACCATCGAGTTTGTAGACGTCCCCGGCGTCGCCGCGGGCGGCAAGGGGCGCGAGGTGTTCCAGGCTATCCGCATGGTGGATGCGCTGGTGGAGGTGGTGCGCTGCTTTGACGACGACAGCGTCTTCCTCGAGAAGGCTGACGCTGTGCGCGACGCGGAGTCCTTTGATCTAGAGCTCATCCTCGCCGACATCGAGATCGCCGAGCGCAGGCTCGAGCGGGCGAAGAAAAACGCCAAGGGCGGCGACAAGAAGTATAAGCGCGAGGCGGAGATGTGCGAGGCGCTCATCGCCCATCTCGAGGGCGAGAAGCCCGCGCGGGAATTCGAATTCTCCGAGGAGGACCAGGACATCCTGGTGGACGGCGGCCTTCTGACCGTGAAGCCCGTCATCTATGTTGCGAACCTGGACGAGAGCGGCATGGCGGATCTCGACGGCAACGCGAACTTCCAGGCCCTCAAGGCCTTTGCCGAGGCCAGGGGCGCGGCGGTGCTGCCGGTAGCGGCAAAGTTTGAGGAGGATATCGCGGGGCTCGACCCCGAGGAGGCGCAGGTCTTCATGGAGGATCTGGGCCTGAACGAGACGGGGCTTGACCGCCTCATCAAGACCTCCTATGACCTGCTGGGTTACATCTCCTTCCTCACCGCCGGTGAGGACGACGTACACGCCTGGACCATCGTCCGCGGCACCAAGGCCCCCAAGGCTGCCGGGAAGGTCCACACGGATATCGAGCGCGGCTTCATCCGGGCAGAGATCGTGGCTTTCGAGGATCTCAAGGCCTGCGGCAGCATGCAGGCGGCGAAAGAAAAGGGTCACTTCCGTCTCGAGGGCAAGGACTACGTCATGCAGGACGGCGACGTGACCATGTTCCGGTTCAATATTTAATCCTGTAAAAAAGAGCTTATCTCAAGACAAGATAAGCCCCATATAATAAACGCCGTAGGGGCCGATGCCCTCATCGGCCCGCCGCTTACCACCCCATGTGGTATTCAGCGGGTCGATCTGGGGATCGACCCCTACGGTTTTGCGTTCCCTGCTGTCCCGCGCATCCTCACACGGCCTGCAGTCGGTCGCGGATGTAAGCCTCCACCTCGGCCACATCCATGTCCAGAGCGATGGAGAGTTCCCCGTGCAGGATGTCCTTGGCGCGCTTCATGGTGGATTCAGCCCGGCTGCTGCGGGTCTTCTTCTCATTCATGCGCAGATACAGGCCCTTGACAATGGCCACAAGCGCCTCACAGCTGTGCTGGCGGAACAGCTCCTTATAAAAAGCGTCCACATGGTTGAAGCGGTTATCGCGGCAGATCGCAGGCTCGATCGAGGGGATCGCGTCGATCAGCGCCTCGGCCTCATCCCGGCTGATAATGGGGCGCATGAAAGCCCCGGAATCCACAGGCGTAAAATACACACCGCTGCCGATCAGCGGTTCCAGATGATAAAACAGCTTGTCCGACGAGCCGGAAGATTCCAGCGGCGCGACTTTGGAAACGGTGCACACGCCGTTTTCCCCATAGATGATTTTTTCACCGACAGAATACATACATATACCCTCATCCGCAAAGCCTATACTCTCACGCACTTATAATACAATAAAACGGAGAAAAATGCCAGTCCTTTTTTACTAAAATTTTTTCAATGATCGGCTTGCCGTGCGGCTTTGCAGGTTTATTGGGAAAAGATGGTTTTCCCGAAAAACGCACTTTGATGATTGCCAGACGCGCCCATGTCTGGTATAATCCGATTACAAAATCCTATCCTGATCCGCCCCTCGGTGCGCATCGCGGGAGAAGACCATGAAGCTGTATCTGTACGGACATGACTATAAATATGCGGCGGAGCAGATGCTGCTCACGCTCTTTCCGAACGAGAGGCCGGAATACCCCGACACGCCGCCGGAGGGGGAGCGCATGGAGATCAGTCTCCGCCGCGGGGCGAGCATCACAAGCGCGGCCTGCGCCCTGTATCTTGGCAAAAACGTCTGGCGCGGCGCAGCCCGCGCGCGAAACGAGAGGCTCACCGATCCCCTGCAGCGGGACCGGGTCTGCCAGCGCCTTGTGAAAAACGCGATCTACCGCGCAGCCCTCAAATCCGGCGTGCCGAAGCCGGCCTGGGGTGCCCTGACCGGTGTGCGGCCCGGGAAGCTGATGGCGGGACTGATGGCGTCGGGGCTCGACGAGAAGGCCGCCCTGCGGCAGTTTATCACGGAGTATGACGTAAGTCCCGCACGGGCGGGGCTCTGTCTCGCCACCACGCGGGAGACGCTCAAATGCGCAGCCTCCCTGGAGGAGCGGGACGTGTGCCTCTATGTGGGCATTCCCTTCTGCCCGACCCGCTGCGCCTACTGCAGCTTTGTCAGCCAGTCCGTGGAGAAGAGCATGAAACTCGTGGCGCCCTTCCTGAAGGCGCTGGAGAAGGAGATCGCCGCCACGGCGGCCCAGGTGCGCGCGCTCGGGCTGCGTCCGGTGTCCCTGTATATGGGCGGCGGCACCCCCACGACCCTCTCGGCGGAGCAGCTTGACAGGCTGTGCACGGTGCTGGCGGAGCAGTTCGACCTCTCCGGCCTGCGGGAGTACACGGTGGAGGCCGGCAGGCCCGATACCATCACGATCGAAAAGCTCCGCGTCCTGCAGGAGCACGGGGTGGACCGGGTGAGCGTCAATCCCCAGACCATGAGCGACCGGGTGCTGGAGCTCATCGGCCGTCGGCATACGGCGGCGGACATCGTGGCGGCGCTGGAAAAGGTGCGCACGGCGGGCGGCTTTGCCGTGAACATGGACCTCATCGCGGGGCTTCCGGGGGACAGCGCCGCGGGCTTTCGAGACACGCTGGAGAAGGTGCTGACCCTGGGGGCGGAGAACATCACGGTGCATACCCTCTCCCTCAAGAAGGGCTCCCGCATCACCCTGGACCAGACGCCGATCCCCGGGGCGAAGGAGGTCGCCGCCATGCTGGACTACGCATCCAAACGGCTCACGGCGGCGGGCTACGCGCCCTACTATCTCTACAGGCAGAAGTTCATGTCCGGCGGCTTTGAGAATGTGGGTTGGGCGCGGGACGGACATGTCAATCTCTACAACATCGTCATCATGGAGGAGCTCAGGAGCATCCTCGCCATGGGCGGGGGCGGATCCAGCAAGCTCATACGCACGGACGGCGGGCGCAACATCCGCCTCATGGCGCCGAAGTACCCGCTGGAATACATCGAGAGTATCGACAGAACCTGCGCGGAAAAAACGCGCATCACGGATTTCTATAACAGAATGGAGGAGGACGCATAAATGGCCTATCAGCTCAGTGAAATCAACCTGAGAACCGTCAGCGACCCCAAGGGCTTCATGGAGGAGTGCGACGAGGCTTACCGCCTGCGCGTGGAGCAGGCGGTGGAGAAGATCCTTGAGAACAAGAAGAACAGTCCTATCATCCTGCTCTCCGGACCTTCCGGCTCCGGCAAGACGACGACCTCCATGAAGATCGCCGCGTCGCTGGAGAAGCGGGGCGTCCACACCCACTATGTGGCGATGGACGACTACTTCAAGACCGTGGACCATTCCACCCCGCGCACGCCCGAGGGGGAGCTGGATCTGGAGTCGCCGCTCTGCCTCGACATGGAGCTTCTCAACAGCCACTTCACCCAGCTCGCCCGGGGCGAGCGCATCTATGTCCCAAAGTATGAGTTCTCGCGCCGCATGCGCATTCAGGAGCCCTCCAAGTCCATCAAGCTCCGGGAGGACGAGATGGTCGTTTTCGAGGGCATCCACGCCCTCAACAGCATGATCACCGACGTGCATCCCGAGGCCTTCAAGCTCTACATATCGGCCCGCAGCGACGTGATGTTTGAGGGGCGGGTCGTCTTCAAGCGCACCTGGTTCCGCCTTGTGCGGCGGCTGGTGCGGGACTATAACTTCCGCGGCTCCGATCCCCTGGAGACCATGAGCATGTGGGGCAATGTGCGCCGCGGCGAGCTCCACTACATCTCCCCCTTCAAGGACAAGGCGGACTTCCAGTTCGATACCTCCTTCGCCTATGAGCTTGCGGTCTTCAACAATACGGCGACAAAGCTCTTCCAGGCGGTGCCCGAGGGGATCGAGCGCTTTGACGAGCTGCGCGCGGTCCTGCCCGCCCTGCAGCTCTTCGGCGTCATCGACAAGAAGCTGGTGGCGGACGACGCACTCATCCGCGAATTCATCGGCGGCGGCATCTACGAGTACTGAACCTGTTTTTCCATAAATAGCAGACACTTTTTATGGAATAGATGCCGCTGAGGCGGCAAACAGCTGCTGACGCAACTGACGTCTCATACGTTTTTCAACGCGCCGTGCGGCGCTGTAAAAAGCAGGTTTTGTCTGCTGTTTACTGATAATCAGTATGAGCGAGCCATATAGAACACCCCCGGCGAAAACGTACGGCAGTACGAATTCGCCGGGGAGTTTGGTACAAGCTTGGCAGAGCGGGCAAAAGGGGAGCGGGCAATGCGGTTTCAGACCTTGTTCAAATATCGGAAGAACATCATGGCGGCGGCGATCGTGATGGTACTGCTGTACCACACCAAGGGCGCCTGGCCCGAGAACGCGCTGAAGAAAGCCGCCTTCTTTTCCTACGGCGGCGTGGATCTGTTCTTCTTCTGCTCGGGGGTGGGCTGTTTCTTCTCCTGGTTCAAGGACCGGGACCCCGCCGCCTTCCTCGCCCGGCGGGCCGCGCGGATCCTGCCGTCCTATCTGCCCTTCATTCTCGTCTGGATCGCGATTCAGGCCCTGGGGGAGGGGATCACGCTCTCCGGCGCTCTCGCGCATCTTCTGGGGGTGCAGGGCTTTCTCGCCCGGAAGCCCGCCCTCAACTGGTATGTCTCCGGCATGTGGCTGAGCTACCTGCTCACGCCCTGGCTCGCGGCGCTGGCCGCCCGCTGCGAAAGGCGGACCGCGGCGATCGGCGCGGTGCTGGCGCTGCTGCTTGGGAGCGTCGCCTTCCGGGACGATACGGAACTCATCATCATGGCGGCGCGCCTGCCGATCTTTTTCGCCGGGATGCTCTTCGCCGCGGAGAGCCGCCGCCGGGAGAGCCTGACCCGCCCGGAGCTTGCGCTGCTGCTGTGCCTCGTGCCGGTGGGGGCGGCCCTGATCTGGGAGACGCCGAAGTACTTCCCGGGCCTCGAGTGGAGCGCCGGCCTCGCCTGGTATCCCATGCTGCTGATCGTACCGGGGCTCTGTGTCGGGATCGCCGCCGTGTCGGCGGGGCTCTCCCGCATTCCGGCGGGCCGGGCGGTCAACCGCGCCCTGGGCTTTGTCGGGGGGCTCACGTTTGAAATCTATCTCGTGCACTTTCTGGCCCTGGAGCAGCCGCTGCGCTTCTTCCTGCCCCTCACCGCCCTGTATACCGCCGCCCTTTGCGGCGTCTCCCGCCTGCTGCGTCGTCTGATCCCGCGCAGGAGGTGAGCCCCGGCAGCAGGGATCCGCTGATCCTTATTGCATAAAAAGAGGATACGATATGACGAAAAAAGCGTGAGGCGAAGTTGCCTCACGCTTTTTCGTTATGCGCTCCCGCCGAATTTCTTCCAGCCCAGGACCCGCTGCCGCATGCCCTCCACATCCAGCACGCCGTAGGCAAAGCCCTTGCGCACCAGCTCCTCCGGCACGTATTCG
Organism: uncultured Clostridia bacterium; assembly: GCA_946184165.1. Lineage (GTDB taxonomy): Bacteria > Bacillota > Clostridia > Oscillospirales > Oscillospiraceae > Limivicinus. The sequence goes on from CAMHEN010000008.1 coordinate 5,864, forward strand.
TCGTACTTCTCGAACACCGGCACCTCTTTTTCGTACACCAGCTCCAGCGCGTCGAAGTCCCGGGCCGCCTCCTCGCAGACGACGTCGTAAAACGCCGCCTCGTCCGCCTGCATGGTGAACTGCATGTAGTAGGGCCGGGAGGACTGCAGCCCCCGGAGACCCAGCGCCGGGGCGCAGCGCAGCTTGAGAAAGCGCTCGAGAGCGAGAAAGGCATAGCTCCCCACCCAGGGGAAGAGCGCCCACATTTTGCCGCCCAGATGCACCAGCGGCCGCTCCGCCATGCGGGATCTGCGGAAGGTCTCCCGCGCGTCCTGCAGGCGGCAGACCGCGTGGGACATGAGGTAGGGGTACTGCTTCTCTTCCGAGAGGACCCGGTACATGCGCTCGAGGATGCGGGTGTGGATATCGCCCGCCACGTCGCCGAAATAGGCGGGGATGTTCCCCTTGACCAGCGTGCAGAATACCTCCTTCCGCTGGTGGTCAACCTCCTCCACCACCCAGACGCGCCCGGCGATGGCGATCTTGTCGCCGACGGGTGGGGGCTTCACGATGGTGCCGAGCTGCTCGGATCCGGCGCGCACGGTGTATTCCACGTTCTCCTGGAACACGGCGTAGAACTTGTAGTTGTTCACGATCCGCTCCCCACTGAGACCCAGGATGAGCCCGCCGTTTTCCGTGCGGCTGATGTGGTCGATGTCCAGCAGATGCCACAGCAGCAGGCGATAGTCGTCCTGACTCACCCGGCGAAAGCAGCTGAGCGTCAGCACCCGGGAGGCGAGCTCCCCGGCGGTCATCTCCCCATGGGAGGCGAGGGTGCTCAGCGTCTGGTGATAGAGCAGGCTGTAGGGGAGCCGGTCCGTTCGCGGCGGCTCCACGAAGCGCTCCTCGATATAGAGCTGTACGAGGGCGATGCCCTGGATGAGATACCAGGGGATACTGTCCGGCAGCATGGCCCGGGCCTCCTGGTGGTCCTCCCGCATCACGAACCACATCTCTGAGGGGTCGCCCCGGCGCCCGGTACGGCCCATGCGCTGCAGAAAGCCGGAGACGGTGAAGGGCGCGTCGATCTGAAAGGCGCGCTCCAGCCGCCCCACGTCGATGCCGAGCTCCAGCGTGGCCGTGGCACAGACGGACATGAGCGAGTCGTCGCCCTTCATCTCCTCCTCGGCGCTCTCCCGGTAGGAGGCGGAGAGGTTCCCATGGTGGATGAGGAAGCGGTCCGGCTCGCCCTTGACCTCGCAGTACTGCCGGAGCTGCTGGCACACGGCCTCGCACTCCTCCCGGGAGTTCGTGAAGACAAGGCACTTTTTGCCCCGCGTGTGTTCAAAGATATACCCGACGCCCGGATCGGCGGCCTTCGGCGCGGTGTCCGTGGGCTCCTCCGCCGGGGGGAGCTCCGCGGGGGCGTCCCTGCCCTCGTCCGCCTGGGGCGCGGTGTTGTAAAAGTGCTCCATAGACAGGCGCCAGACCTCTCTCCCGCCGTCAAACTTCGGGATGACGGTGCCTCTGCCGCTGCCGGCCGCGAGGAACTGCCCCGCGAGAGCGGGGCTGCCGATGGTGGCGGAGAGGCCGACGCGCCGGGGGCTGCAGCCGGCAAGCCTGCACAGCCGCTCGATGAGGCAGAAGGTCTGCAGGCCCCGGTCCCCCCGCAGCAGGGAGTGGATCTCGTCGATGACGATAAAGCGTAGATCCCCGAAGAGGGACGGGATCTCCATGTGCCGGTTGATCATCAGAGACTCCAGAGACTCGGGCGTGATCTGCAGGATGCCGGAGGGCTTTTTCAGGAGCTTTCGTTTTTGACTCTGGTTCGCGTCCCCGTGCCAGCGGGTGACTTGGATGCCCTCCTCCTCGCAGAGCTCGCTGAGGCGCCCGAACTGGTCGTTGATGAGGGCCTTGAGCGGCGCGATATACAAAACGCCCACGGTGCGGGAGGGGTCCTCGTCCAGCAGGGTCAGGATCGGGAAGAAGGCCGCCTCCGTCTTGCCCGAGGCGGTGGAGGCCGTGAGCAGCACGTTCTCGTCCGTCCCGAAGAGAGCGTCCCCGGCGGCGTTCTGTACCGCCCGCAGGCTCTGCCAGCCGGAGCGGTAGATATAGTCCCGGATAAAAGGCGCGTAGCGCTCAAACACGTTCATATCGTAAACTCCGCAAAGTCCGCGGCCGTCTCGTCCGAGACGGCTTCCGATCCCGCGTAGCTGAATTCGTCGGACGAAAGCAGCGCCGCGGCGTCCATGTCCGGATTCTGATACAGCAGATCCAAAAGCTCGATAAAGTCGCGGATCACCTCGCGGGGCGTGATGTTTTGGTCCGCGCCGATGCGCCCGTATTCGATCCGGAGAAAGCCGACCAGCTCCTCCGTGGTGAGGCGGCAGGCATAGCCGTAGAGCCCCGCGTGCATCCCGGCGAGCTTTTCGCACAGCACCAGCATCTCCTCCGCCGTCAGCGGCTCCAGCCGGATCACCGGGGCCAGCAGGTCCCGGGCGCCGGGCCGGGAAAAGCGCCCCTCGGCAAGTCTCGAGCGCAGCGCCTCATAGCTGTAGATGCCGCGCCGCTTGTCCTCCAGCGCCTGCGGGGTCGCGCCCATGATGATGCCGAGATACTTCGCCCGCCCCTGCAGGGTGTCGTTGTACATGGTGAGCAGCTTCTCATAGTTGTACTGCCGGGTGATGGCGTTCGGGATCTTGTAGATGTTCACAAGCTCGTCCACCATGATCATCATGCCCGCGTAGCCCGCGAGACGGAAGAAGGCGGCGAAGAGCTTGAGATAGTCATACCAGTCGTCGTCCGTGATGAGGATGTTGACGCCGAGAGCCTCCTTCGCCTCGCTCTTGAGGGCGTACTCGCCCCGGAACCAGCGTACTACCTTGGCCTTCGTCTCATCGTCGCCCTCCGTGCTCGCCCGGTAGTAGGCGGAGAGGAGGCGCGCGAACTCAAATCCGTGTACGAGCTCGCTGACGGAGGCGGTCACGGCGTAAATCTTCCTGTCCGTCGCCGCGGCGAGAGCGGGGTCGCCGGGCAGGAGCCCGGTCTCCTCCATGGCCTCATGCTGCACGGCGCTGATCCACCGGTCCAGCACCAGCGTGAGCGCGCCGCCCTCGGGCTTCGTTTTTGTGGACAGGTTGGAGATCAGTTCCCGGTAGGTGGCAAGCCCCTGTCCGCGGGTGCCCTGCAGCCGCCGCTCCGGGGAGAGGTCGGCGTCCGCCACGATGAAGCCCCGGTCCATCACGTAATTGCGTATGGTCTGCAGCAGAAAGCTCTTGCCGCTGCCGTAGCGCCCCACGATGAAGCGGAAGGACGCGCCGCCCTCCGTGATAACGTCCACATCGTGCAGCAGCGCCTCGATCTCGTTTTTCCTGCCCACCGTGATATACGGCAGGCCGATGCGCGGCACGACGCCGCCCTTCAGCGAATTCAGCACCGTCTGCGCGATGCGCTTCGGTACCCGTTTAGTTTCCTCCATCGCCTGTTCCTCCCAGGATCTGCATGAGTTCTTCCTTATAGTCGTCCACCAGCAGCAGCGTGTCCCCCTCGCAGAGGAGCACGGTGTCGCCGATCTCGTCAAAGAACGCCTCGTTCACGGCGTCCGCCACAAGGCTCGGCATCAGGTGCCGCGCCCGGAGGAGCGGCGACGCGTCCTCCCCCGCGAGCAGAGCCCGCAGGATCTCACGATACGCCGGGTCCGCCGGGAGCGCGCCCGTATCTTCGGCGGGATCCGGCGGGGCGGCCTCCTCGCGCTCCGCCGCCCGCTCCTCCTCGGTCAAAAGGCTTTCCCGGGTCAGGAGGGCGTCCCGGCGGATTTTTTCCAGCCCGGAGAGGTCGATGATGATCCTGGGGCGGGCCGCCTCCAGCGCGGCCCTTCTGTCCTCTTCGATCGCCGCGTCTATATAGGGAATCGCCCAGGCGTCCGCCGGATTTTCCCGCAGGACCCGACCCGTCTTCAAATAGCGGCGCAGCCGCGCGTCCGCCTCGCGCAGGAAGCCCTGCAGCAGCGCTCTGTCAAAGGACAGCCTGTCATAGGCCGTCGTCTCCCAGACGCCCGCCCGGCAGCGGTAGCTGCGGCAGTCGTCCAGCGCGTAGTCGCGGTCCGCCGGCCGCGCCTTCTCATGGTAGACCGCGCCGGAGAGGGGATACCACGGGCGCGCTTTCCTCTCGCCGAAGCAGAGGGCAAAGAGCGCCTGCCCCTCCCGGCGGTATTCGCAGGCCCTCCGCCAGCACTGCGAGAAGAGCCGCCGCCCCCGCTCCGGATCCCGGGCGAGAACGGGGGAGCTCTCCGTCTTCTTCCCGCCGAGACGGCAGAGGGATGCAAAGACCGCCTCGTCCGACCGATCCTCCGGTGCGCGCAGGGAAGCCAGCGCCTCATCCTGCGCCAGCATCTCAGGGTCGGCACAGGTCCGCGCCGTCTCCGGCGGCAGACCGGAAACCACGGCAAGCTCAAGCATCCAGCGCCGGAGATTGGAGCGCATGCGCGCGTCCCCGATCCCGGAGTCCAGATAGACCCGCTCAAATTCCGCCAGCTTTGCAAGGCTCTCCTCCGGACCGGAGACGCCCGCGCCGTTCAAGAGCTCGTAGATATAGAGATAGGCCGCGGAGGCGGGGATCACCCGCACGTCGCCCCGGCGCAGCCGTGCGCGCCAGGTGAAATAGGCGCGCAGCTGCCGGATGCTCAGATCGTGATAGGTGGGGTAATAGCAGACGAAGTTCCCCTCCCAGGGGACGTCGTCCTCATAATCCGCCATGAAGACTGCCTGTCGGTAAAAGTTCCTGGCCCTGGCCGCCGGGGATTCCCGGCCGTATTCATAGAGGCGCCGCATCTCCCGCAGGCGCTCCGGGACGGCCTCCCGTTCCGGCCGATAATCGCTCCGGGCAAAGGGCAGCGCCGTCTCCTGCCAGGGGCTCTCCTCCGCGGGCGGCGTGTCGAGCACGAGGGTGAAGCCGTGGGGCCTGCCGGCCGCGACGGCCTGATCGAAAAGCCGCAGGACGGTCTCGCGCTCGGTCTCTTCCCCAAAGACGACGCCGACCCACTGGTTTCCGCGCATACGGATGGGCGGGGAGAGATAAGGACGCCGGAGCAGCAGACTGCCGCCGCCGCATTTGAGATCGCAGCACGCGATCTCCCGGCCGGCGTCGCCGTCCCACTGGCGCATGAGCAGCGCGATCCACTTTCCCGTCTGCGGATGGCACAGCACGGAGAAGCCGGAGAAGTCCGCCCATTTGTGCTGCTCGTCCAGCCCGTATGTGTCCTTTGCATAGGCAATCAGCTCAGCCAGCTCCACCGCGGCGCCTCCTCTCGGAAACAGAATAACAGACGCAGGTATTGTACCATATTTGTTCTCGAAATCAAGTGCGCAGCCCCGACTCCCCATCTATGCTGCGAGCCTGAGACAAGCCGTTGAAAAGCTCACAAGGGAAATACCCCTCGCCGGCCTGGGACAGTTTATGGAAGGAAGATTTCCCTTGAGTCAGGAAAACAAGGATCTTGACAAACAAAAGGATGTCGTCGGGGCGATCGTCTATGCAAATCAGTCCAACTGCTACGCAGCCGTCGCTGTCTATTTCACGGACTTTCAGGCTGTCGCTCTGCTCCCGGACAACAGCGGCACAAACTATGTCACCACGACGCTCCGGGACAACAAGACGCCCGAGAGGACCTATGCCTCCAATGTTAAGAACATGACCCCGTCGCAGGTGACCACCACCCAGAACGTGTCCACGGCCTGGGCCTCCTCCGTCACCAGCACGGTGAGCGGTTCGGAAACCTACTCCTTCGCCGAGGCGATCAAGGTCGGTGTGGAGGCGAACTTCAAGGTCGCCAAGATCTCCGAGGAGTTTACCTTTACCGCGACGCAGGCCTTTACCAGCGGCTGGTCGGAGGGCAAGACGGAGAGCAAGTCCGGCACCATCGCGGAGACGGTGTCTGTCTCGCTCCCGCCCTGCACCAACGTCCTGCTGGAGCAGGGCAGCTCCTCGACCGCGGCCGAGACCAAGTATAACTGCCCCATCGGGCTGAAATACAAGGTGATCCTCATGCCGCTCGCGATCGTGAAGATCCAGCCCCCGGATGTGAACTTCGTCGGCGGCGAGCAGCTCAATTACAACAACCTCAACTATCTGCACGCAGATATGAAGGTGGGGGATTCCTCCTATACCGCTTATCTGAAGCTCCGGGGGGAGAACGCTTTCGGCGTGGAGTACTACGGCTTCAGCTACCGCAACGGCCACTGGATCGTCGTAAAGCCGGACGGCAGCGAGTGGACGGATGAGACAGCGCCCGTCAAGCTCTCCAGGGACGCCGCCTCCGGATACATGCGCTACACGGCGGTAAAGCCCGGCACCTGCTATCTTAAATACATCATCGACGAGAACTGTTACTCGACGGTGAGCGATATATTTACTCGGTGGATATCTACGGCAACTATGAGGACCCCATCGGCACGATGTCCTGCCCGAACTGCGGCGCTTTTCCGGGCCGCGGCCCGGCGGCACAGATCCGCAAAACAATCCCATAGAAAAAGCCCGGAGGGCGGCATTGATCCGCTCCTCCGGGCGATTGTTTTTTCTTGTTATTGATCCGGACACCAACACGGAAACGTCTTATCCTATGTACCGGGTAAATGATGGAAGGTTTTAAGTATTATTTGTCCGTAAGGAAAATCACGATCTCGCTGCGGAAGGCTTTCACCGCGGAATCATAATACCGCTTCCCCATACAGTATATACGTCTCTTTGAACCGTCCTTGCGAAGGATATCATGCTCCAGATAGGCGATGTTCGCCTTGCTGAACTGGTTATCGACCGCGACGATGTAGGCGGTCTGTTCCTCGGGCGGAATGAGATCGATCTGTCTCATGTGCCCGTTGAGAATATCATACTTGGTGTATCCCAAGACTTCCTCAAAGTGCGAATCCACCTCGATGATGTAATCATCCACATCGAGAAGATAGCGGCAGTAGGGGACGGGGACCGTGGTGCCCCCGCTGTCCTGTGCCTGCGCCTCCGAAACCTCCGGCGTCCGGGGCTCGTCGCCGCCGGTCTTCTCGCCCTTGCCGAGCTCCGGGTTTTCTTCCAGCATATGGAGAAATTCAGCGGCCAGGAACGGATCAAACTGCGTTCCCGAGCACTTCCGGACCTCCTCCTGCGCTTCCTCGGGGGTCTTCGCCTTGCGGTAAGAGCGGTTGTTCACCATGGCGTCGTAGGCGTCCACAATAGAGATGATCCGGGAGAGGAGCGGAATATCGGCGCCGGACAGACCGGCCGGGTATCCTCTGCCGTCCCAGCTCTCATGGTGATGGAGGATCATTCCCGCGATGCCCTTGAGCTCGTCGGAGGACATGGCGATCTGATAACCCTTTTCCACATGGCTCCGAAGGGAGGTCCATTCCGCCTCCGTCAGCTTCCCCGGCTTGTTCAGGATCTCCAGCGGGATGCCGATTTTGCCAATGTCATGCAGCAGACACAACAGCTTCAGATCGCTCAGCTCCGCGTCGCTCAGGCCGATGCGCCTGCCGAGGATATCGCCCATCTTCTGCGTGCGGCGGACATGTGCCTCGGTATCTGAGTCGGACTCCTGCAGGGCCCGGACGAGACTTGTCAGCGAATGGGAGTGCATGCTCGTGTGATCGAGCATTTTTTTCACCTGCAGGCTCCTTGCCGCCGTCTCCACCGCGGCGAGAATATTCCGGCTGCTTCCCTCAGGACTCAGCTCTGTCTGGGACATACCGAACTGCACGGTCTCGACGGATTCGCCGGCAATGCGTTCCGCGATGGCGTACACATCCTTTTCGGCGGTGTGGTAGCAGATGGCGATCAGATGTGCCTCGTAGCCGCGGACGAAATAGGTCTCCTGCGGGAAGTGCTTCTTCATGATCTTGACGAGATTCCGGACCCGCTGATCGCCGATCTCCCGGCCGAAGGTGCGGTTGACAAGGTCGAGACCGATGATATCGAACATCACAACCGCCGTGGGCGGATCGAAATTCCCGGGGTTTTCCACCGCAAACTGCCGGAATTTTTCCCACAGCACAAAGCCCGTGAGCGGGTCGGTGTCGTGTGCGATGTTGGTGAAGACAAAGAGATTGCTGATCACGGCGTCGGAGGAATCGCGCATACACCGGAAATCGCAGCGGAGGGAGGGGATCTGCGGATGCTGAATGGTATAGGCATCGCCCGTGCGCCTTTCAGCAGAGAGCTCGGAATCACGGAGAAAGACCTCCATATCCAGCCGGTCGCGGAAGCGTACATTGGCAAGCATCTTCTCAGCGGCCTGGTTGTGCATGATGAGCTTGCCGCTGTAGTCGAAGAGGACAATGCCCTGGTCCAGGTTTGCGAAGATAGACATGGAGAGGCTCTCCAGCATGTATCGTTCGCGGTAATCGAAGGCGGCCCAGTAGAGGATGACAAGACCCAGGCTGTACCCGAGAATGGAGACGTCCAGCTCCGCAACGGGGGAGGAACCGTCCACAAACAGGAACATCGCGTTCACGATCACGACGACGACGATCGCGAGCACGATATAGAAAAACTGATTGCGATAGGCCTGGGGCGTGGAGAGGATTTTGTTGAACAGTATGTACAGGATCAGGACCACGATGAAGTAGGTAAAGAGAAGATGCGCGTAATACAGGGGCTTCATCTGGTAGGTATACCCGGCATAGACGCGTCCGGCGTTGTCATAGGAGACCGCGATTTCGCGGAAGATATTCAGGAAAAGAACGGCGGTGTCAAAAATGGCATAGACGCGGATCCCGGCCCGGATCGGTCCATAGTACTTTTTCTCATCCGTCTCCGTAAAGAGCATGACAAAGCGCACCAACGTGATCAGCATCCAGTCGATACTGATAAAATATATACTGGAGAAGACTGATGCCCTGCGATAAGTACCTGCCAGAATGGAAGCGACATAGGAGATGTTTATGAGCATGGCAAGCAGCGCAGCACGTCCCAGCCGACTGGCAAAGGGACCGCGCTTCCCGTATGCCTTGCCGGCAATATAGAGATTCGTCAGGGCAAAGAAGACAAAGGTTGCAACAAAAACAATCAGGTATTCGTTATCCATGTAAGAGTCCTTTCCGGTATGGGCGGAATAGGATTTCTCGCCCGGCGAAAAGCTGCCTGACAACACAAACTGACGGAACAGAGGGGCGCATGAGCGGGACCCGGGAACATGCAACCATTACATCAATATTATATCAGCAGTAAACGGGTTTCGCAAGGACAAGCGTGCTCCGTGACCCACATATTTATACGGATCAACTCGCCGAACTGTCCTTGACGGAGTAACAGCCGTGCATGAGCTCTTCTTTGCCGAAGCGGCTGACCACGTTGCCCGCGCCGCCGAAGACGTAGCTCTCGCTGGGATTGTCCACCCTGCGGACGGCGGATCAGTCCCGGCAGCTCCCGCCGACCGCTCCGATCCTGTGTTCTCCGCCGAGAGGAACGATGAAGCCAAGACCGTCTTGCCGGTCCTGGCTTCCTCACTCTGCCATCGGCAAAGAGCGCGACGCTCTCACAGCCGGAGCAGACCTTGATCTCTGTTTTGTTCTCCACGCGGCAGATACAGCGCTTGCCGCAGAGATGGACAAAGGGCTCCCTGTTCCAGACGGCCTTATCGTATCGGCAAATATGGCCGGATGCGAAAACGATAACTGAAAGAGCACAGGCCAATTCTGTTTTCCAATCTGCTGTTGTCCGGCAAATTGGATCAGTACCTGACAGAGATCGGCCGCGCCTGTATTGAGCGTATGAATCTGCTCACCCGAAAGATGACTGACCGGCAGGGTGTGAGCGAAGCTCTCAGAGGAGAGTCCTGCAGATCCTCCAGTCCCAGGGATAGCTTAAAAATGGTCAATAAACCTTGCTCGATTCGCACATTATCAAAACAGCGGCTTTCCTTTATACTGAACACAGCATTAAAAGGAAAGGCAGGAGCGGCCCTATGACAGTCCTGAGCGCAGATATTGGAGGAACCAATTTCCGTCTCGGAGCAGTGAAAGAGGACGGAAGCATCGTAAAGTTTGAAAAGATCCCCACAAGTTCGGTTTTCTCTTCCGGCAGCGTACTCTCCGATCTGGAAAACATGCTGCGCACTTTTTCCGAAGGACTATCCTTTGACGCGATTGCGATCGGCTTTCCTGCCACGCTGAACCGGGAAAGAACGCAGGTCGTGCAGGCGCCGAACATCCCCTTTATGGAGAATGTTCCTGTGTGTGAACACCTGCAAAAGGCGTTTGGCGTTCCGGTTCTGGCCGAACGGGATGTTGCCTTCGCCTTGTGCTATGATGCAGAGAAATACCATCTGCCCGGTAAAGGGATTATCTGCGGCGTTTATTTTGGCACTGGCATCGGCAATGCGATCCTGATAGATGGGAAACCTCTGACCGGGCGTCACGGCTCTGCCGGTGAGTTGGGGCATATCCCCGTGCCCGGCTGCACCATATCCTGCGGCTGCGGGAATATCGGCTGCCTGGAGGCGGTCGCCGGCGGGAAAGCCCTGGCGCGGATTCAACGGGAGAAATTTCCGGAGACGCCCATCGGGGAGATGTTTGCCCGGCACTGGCAAGAACAAGCCTTGATGGAATTCATAGATGGCATGGCCGTTGCGGTTGCGACAGAACTCAATATTCTCGACCCGGATCAAATGCTGCTGGGAGGCGGTGTGCTGAGCATGAAGGATTTCCCCCGCGCTTTGCTGGATGAGAAGATTCGTGAACACACCCGCAAGCCGCTGCCCTGGCGGGAACTGAATCTGATTTATGCAGAGGACGAAGCAGACAAGAGCGTTGTGGGCGGCGCGATCTATGCCCGCAGGAAGCTGAACGGACGGAATAAGTATGAGGAGGACATCGCATGCTGAAGCTCTGTGACCTGAAAACCGAATACAGGGTCAACCCCATCGGGCTGGACGTTCCACAACCTGCTTTCTCCTGGAAACTGAAATCGGACAGAAAAGGCGTACGTCAGGATTCCTGCCGCATCACCGTATTTGAAGGTGAAGCCTGTGTCTGGGACAGCGGATGGCTGAAGACCGAGCAGTCCCTTTATCATGTGTACGCAGGCAGAGCCTTGAAGCCCCGCGCCGCCTACCGAGTGGCGGTGGAGGTCACGGACAATACCGGCGACAGCGCTGCTGCTGAGGGCAGCTTCGAGATGGGCCTCATGGAATACCGCGGCATGAAGGCCGACTGGATCACCCATGCATATACAGACGGCCTGGAGCCCTGCGCTGTCTTTGAAAAGCGCTTTGCTCTCTCCAAGCCGATCATGCGCGCCCGGGCTTATATCACCGCGCTGGGTGTGTACGCCATGGAGCTCAACGGCAAGCGGGTCGGCGAGGATCGTTTTGCCCCCGGCTGGACCTCTTATCAGGAACGCCTGCAGGTGCAGACCTACGACCTGACGCCGTATCTGGAGAAGGACAACACCCTGTCCGTCACCGTGGGCAACGGCTGGTATAAGGGTATTCTGGGTTTTTATAACCAGGGCTGCCACTACGGGACCCGCACGGCGCTGCTGGGGCAGATCGAGCTTAACTATTCCGATGGAAGCGCGGAGACCATCGTCACCGATGAGAGCTGGCTGTCCACCACCGGCCCCCGGCGCTATAGCGAGATTTACCACGGCGAGGTCATCGACTATTCGCTGCCGGAGCAGGAGAAGCTGCCTGCGAAGAAATACGACTACACGAAAAACATCCTGGTGGGTCAGGAGAACGAACCCGTGCGCATCACCCAGCGCGTGCCGGTAAAAGAAGTCCTGCACACCCCCAATGGTGATACCGTTCTGGACTTCGGACAGAATCTGACCGGCGCGGTGGAAGCAAGACTCAGCTGCTCGAAGGGCACCGCCGTCAAGCTGCGCCATGCGGAAGCGCTGGATGAAAATGGCAATCTTTTCACCACAAACCTCCGCACCGCGAAGGCTGCGGATACCTATATCTGCAGCGGCGGGGACGACGTTTTTCTCCCGGAGTTTACCTATCATGGCTTCCGCTATGCAGCGGTGGAAGGGCTGGATGAGATTGATCCCGCCGCCTTTACCGCCTGTGTACTCCACACAGACTTTGCCCGGCCGGGATCCTTCTCATGCTCGAACGAGAAGATCACCCGTCTGTGGCAGAACGTAGACTGGACGATGCGCTCCAATTATCTGGATGTGCCCATGGACTGCCCCCAGCGGGACGAGCGCCTGGGCTATACCGGCGATGCGGAAATCTTCCTGCCCACGGCGCTGTTCCACGGCGACCTGGCACTCTTTTACCGCAAGTGGCTGCGGGATCTGCGCGTGGAGCAGAGCGATGAATTCGGCATCCCCCTGTCGGTTCCCGACATTCTGCGCACCCGCACCTGCGTGTCCATCTGGCACGAGGCTGCCACCATCGTCCCCTGGCTGATCTGGGAGACCTACGGCGACAGCCGGGTGCTCGAAGAGCAGTACGTCAGCATGGCCCGCTCTGTGGAATACACCCGGCGCCTTGCCGGGGAGAGCGGCCTTCTGCAGAATGAAAGCAGCGCCCAGTTCGGCGACTGGCTCGCGCTGGACTATCCGAAGGGACCATTCCGCAAGGTCCCGGCGGGGCTTATGCACCCCTCCAATGAAGAGAAGGGCGGCGGAACGGAACTGCACCTGATCGGCAACGCCTACTATCTCTATTCCATCGACATCATGATCAAGACCGCCGCCGCCCTTGGAAAGGCAGAGGATGAAGCAAAATGGAAGGCCCTGTATGAGGACGTGCTGCAGAAGTTCCGCGCCGAATACGTGACCGCGAACGGCCGGCTCCTCAGCGACACCCAGACAGCCGCGGCTCTGGCGCTGCGCTTCGGTCTGGTGGAGGAGCGGCACCGCGAGCGTGTTCTGGATTTTTTGAAGCTGAACCTTATCAAGAACAAAAAGCACCTGCGCACCGGCTTTGTGGGCACAGAGTATCTGACCCATGTGCTGAGCCGGAACGGTCTGCACCAGTTGATGGGCGACATCCTGTTGAAGGAGGATTGCCCCTCGTGGCTCTACGAGGTGAACCTGGGCGCCACCACAGTCTGGGAGCTGTGGGACGGCGTGAACGAAGACGGCAGCTTCAATCTCTTTGAGATGAATTCCCTGAACCAGTACGGCTTTGCCACCGTCGGTGACTGGCTGGTGAAAGAGCTTGCCGGCCTGAACGCTCTGGAGCCCGGCTACAAAAAGAGCCGGATCGCGCCGCGTCCGGTGAAGGGGATCCCGGAGGTGAAGGCCTCCTACGAGACGCCTTATGGACTGCTTTCCGTGGACTTTAAGTGCCGGGATGGGCAGATCACCGCCCATGTCCGCATCCCCGAAAATACCACGGCGGAAGTCAGCCTGCCCGGGCGGGCGTGTGAGGAACTGGGCTCCGGCGAATATGACTATGTTTATGAAACGGAGCTGTCGTTTGAGAAAGAACCCTACTCCGAGGACTCCACGCTGGGACAGCTGCTCGCCCGGCCCGCCGCCGATCGGTACTTCAGCGAGCGAGCGCCGGAGCTGGCTAACAGCGGCTTTATCCGTACCTTTGCGGCGAATATGACCATCGTGGAGATCAAGACCACCATGCCGCGCAGCTTTGTCCCGCAGTATGCCATCGACCTGTTTGAAGAGATGATCGCCCTGCTGAACCGGCAGGCCAAGGAGGAAAACAAATGAAGCTCGCAATCGGAAACGACCATGTGGCCGTTGATATGAAAAAAGAGATCCGCGCCCATCTGGAGAGCAAGGGGATCGAGGTGCTGGATGTAGGCACCAACTCGACCGAGCGCTTCAACTACCCCATCAGCGGCTACAAGGTAGCTCGTCTGGTGGCCGACGGAGCGGTGGACGGCGGCGTACTGATCTGCGGTACCGGCGTGGGGATCTCCCTGGCCGCCAACAAGGTGCGGGGCATCCGCGCCTGCGTCTGCTCAGAGCCCTATACCGCCCGGCTCTCCAAGCAGCACAACAATTCCAACATCATTGCCTTCGGCGCTCGCGTCATCGGCATTGAGACCGCCAAGATGATCGTGGACGAGTGGCTCAAAGCTGAATACGAGGGCGGACGCCATCAGACCCGCGTGGACATGATCGCCGAAATCGAGCAGACCCAGCACCTGCGCGCGGCGGAGGAAGAGTCATGAAAAGGCTTCTCTGCCCCAGCATGATGTGCGCAAATTACGGGCATCTGGCCGCCGAGGTGCGGGCTCTGGATGACGCGGGCGTGGACATTTTCCACTGTGACATCATGGACGGCAGCTTTGTGCCGAACTTCACCATGGGCGTCATGGATGTGCAGACGATCCGGCGTTATACCGACAAGCCCGTGGACTGCCACCTGATGATCGAAAACCCCGGCAACAAGGTGGACTGGTTCATCCGAGCCGGGGCCAACATCGTCTACATTCACCCGGAGTCGGAGCGCTATGTGGTCAAGACCCTGGCCCACATCAAGGAGATGGGGGCTGCGGCCGGCATTGCGGTCAATCCCGACACCAGCGTGGCCAGCATTTCCGAAATCCTGAACCTCTGTGACTATGTGATGGTCATGACCGTGAATCCCGGCTTTGCCGGACAGGGCTTCATTGACTTTACACGCAAAAAAGTGCAGCAGTTGGCCCGGCTCAAGGAGCAGTACGGCTACAAGCTGATGATCGACGGCCACTGCAGCCCGGACGTGATCGAAGACCTGAGCTCGGTGGGGGCGGACGGCTTCATTTTGGGGACCAGTGCCCTGTTTCGCAAGGGAAAAAGCTATGTCGAGCTGATCAGCTCCCTGCGGAAAGGAGAGACGGCATGAGTACAGCGCGGAATAATCGTCCCCTTGTGGGCATCGTGATCCCCACCGTGGACAATTCCTTTTTCTCCAATCTGGCGGATTCCGCCGCCCGCTGCCTGTCCGCGCTGGGCTATACCGCCTTGATCCTCAGCAGCTTAAACAGTGCCGAACAGGAAAAGGAGCATCTGAAGACCTTGACGGAGATCGGTGCCAAGGGGATCCTCTGTGTGAGCGGTCTCAGTGCCCTGCCGGAAGACCTGCTCCCGGCCGGCTTCCCGCTTGTATGGCTGGATCGATACCCGGCCTCTGATCGGGAGATCCCGCTGGTTGCCAACGATGATCGGGCCGCCATGGCCCAGGCCACGGAATATCTGATCGGGCAGGGCTGCCGAAACATCCTTCTGATGCCCGGCTTTCTGGCTGAAAAGAGCACGAGCCCCCGCGTGCTCGGCTATGAGGAAGCGCTGAGAAATCACGGTATTGAGCCGAATCCCGCCTATATCCTCCACCGCGCCGGAAAGAAATCCTCCGAGACCGAAACCGAAGAGCTGGTTCGAGATCTCATGGGCCGGGCAGTCACGGTGGACGCCATCATCACCAGCAGCGACTGGGCTGCCTTCGGCGTCATCACGGCGCTGCACCGGGTAGGGCTCTACGTGCCGGAGGACGTGAAGCTCATCAGCTTTGACAATTCCCCCTACTCCTCCATGGCCTCGCCCGCCATCACCGCCCTGGACCGCAATCCTCGCCTGCTGGCCGAAACAGCCTGCCGCACGCTGCTCGATCTTATGGAGGGCAGACAGGTTGAGAAAGAAACGATCATCCCCGTGAGTCTCTGCAAACGGGATTCTACGAGATAAAAGGAACGCATCCGAAAGCCGCGGCTTTCGGATGCGTTCCTTTATTGAGCCATGCCGGCAAAGAAGCAGCATTCTTCGTCATTGCATAGTTTTGCGGCTTTGGACCGGACATTCAGATGGAACACATGGCCGAGCTTCTCCTCTTCGCTCCGGTAGTAGCGGAAAACGAAGGGGACGTTTTTTTCCATGAGCTTTTGCGAGAGCGCCATGGCGTCCGCTTTCAGCATGTCTTCCTCCGCCGTCATGAGAAAGACAGGCGGGAAGGCCTCTGTGACGTGCTCTATGGTGTGGATCAGACGCTGCTCGTCCTTGCTGCCCTGCTCGGGGAGATAGTCCTTCATCAGGCTGGTGAAGAAAAAGTCCTCCTGCCGGTCGGACATGACCAGCAGCATCGCGGCGCAGTTGAGCCCGATGGCCCGGGGAACGAAGTCTTTGGGCGGCGCGAAAGAGAAAGCCCTGGCATAGTCCGGATTCGTGCAGAGCGCGGTGAACATCATCAGATTGTGCCCGCCGGCGGAGTCGCCCACAGCGAAGACCTTTTCCGTGTCAAAGCCATATTCCTCTCCGTGCGCCAGCACCCAATGGAAGACGGCGTTGGTGTCCTCGAGACTGGCCGGGAACTTTACCTCCGGCGCCAGCCGGTAGCTGAAGTTGACCACGGCGAAGCCGCGCTGCGCCAGGCTCATGCAGTAGAACCGATACAGCTCCTTGTCTCCGTAGACCCAGCCGCCGCCGTGCACGCTGACGATGACCGGCAGCTTCTCGCCCGCGCGCGCCGCGGGACGGTAGACGTCCAGGCTCTGCCATGTGGGGTCTGCGCCGTAGGGGATGTCGTCATAGCGGACGATATCCGACGGGGTGGTCAGACCGCGATCCCGTTCAGCGTCGCCTTTGGCGAAATTCTCGCGTACCCAATCGCTCATAAAAGACATGCTGTTTCTCCTTTATCCTCTCAGAAGTGTTCTTTGATAAACACGAAGCTCTCGTCCTTTGCGCTTTCGATGCTCCCGTCCAGCAGCTGCTCCGTGTCACGCGGCGCGAGATAGGGCCCCGGCTGCTGAAACGCGATCTCCAGATACCCGTGGGGCATGTCCCAGGCAACCGTACAATCGGTCTGCACGCCGGCGGCCCGGAGCTTTGACGCATAGCGGGCGCCCTCTGCGTGCAGCGGATCCCGCTCGCCCAGGCACAGGATGGCGCGGGGAAGGCCCTTCAGGCTCTCTTCCGGCGCGTAGACCGGGGAGATCAGCGTCTCGCTCGGATCCTGATCGCCGCAGTACCACTCCGGGAAAAGCGTATAGATCATGCGCTCGCCCTCCGCGTGGCCCTTGGATTTGGGGCTGCTGGCCAGATCCAGATAGGGGTAGCAGAGGATCTGGCGCCGGAGGTTCAGCTTTCCGCCCCGCTTGGCGTCCAGCAGGCAGACGGCCGCTGCCAGATTTCCGCCGGCGCTGAAACCGAGCACGGAGAAATCCGCCGACCGGATGCCGAAGTCCGCAAGATGCTTTTCCAGATACGCGATGCTGTCGTACACGTCGTACAGCGGCGCGGGGAAGGGATGCTCCGGCGCCTTGCGGTAGTTGATGGAAAAGAGATTGACGCCGAGCCTCTCGCGAAGCTGCGCCCAGCAGAGATCGTCATTGGCGGCGGTGCCCATGATAAAGCCGCCGCCGTAGCAGCAGAACAGCACCGGGTCCTCAGGCGTGCCGGGATAAAAGACTGCCGCGAGGTCTCTGCCCTCAAGCGGGAGGACGTGGCGCGTCCCACACAGTTCGGATTCCCAGAAGAGCCGGTTTTGCAGCACAGCCAGTTCCTTCATGCCGGCCTTCAATTTGTCAAAGCCCTCGTTCATTTTTCGATCCTTTCATTTTACAAACATGGCGCACTGTTCACCAGTGCGCCATGCGGTTTGTTTTACTTGTGGATGGCGTCGATGCTCATCTGCTCCAGGGCGGCGCAGAGATCGGCATAGGTGGCCTCGGGGTTGGCGACGGCGGTCATGTTCATGACATCAGAGGGGGAGAAAACAGCGTCGTTAATATTGCCGGTGATGTAGAAGCTGTGGCTGATGAAGAGATCCAGATCCTCGTCGCTGTTGAGGATGATGGTGGAACAGCTGCGGCGCTCGGCAGATTCGGGCTGGTCGGCAAACGCGACGCCGTTGATCTTGTTGACGAGCAACACAATGGGGTAGATGATCGCCTCAATGGGACTGACCATCTCCTGCTGGAATGTGCCGTTGCCCTTGGAGCCGAAGTTCTGGTCAGAACCTTCGCCATAACCGGCGCTGAAGAGCTTGATGCTGCCGTTGAGATTGGAGGAGACCATCGTCGGATAGACGAAGGTGAAGCCGTCGGCAAAGCAAAAGATCGCGTCGATGCCCTCATGCTTGGCAAAGTAGGTGGAGTCCAGCGGGGTGAAGGGCAGCACGTCGATTGACTCATCCAGCGGATCAAGCGTGATGGGCGTCTCGGCGGTCTTGTTGTATTCCTCGACCTTCTCGGTGAACTGCTGCACGAAGACCTGGTGCGCAGGGAAGGCCCAGACGGGGAAGGTAACCATGGAGACATGCAGGATGGGATCGTCCGCGTGGCGCTCGTTATACTCGAGCAGGCTGTCAAAATACTCATAGCCGCGGCTGAGATCATCACCGCAGGGGCCGTCGGCGACGGTTCCGAGGAAGATCGGGCTCCCGAACACGTCGTCATAGGCAGTGTTAAAGGAGGTGTTGAAATCGCACACGAAGCCGGTCGCGTAGACGCCGGCATCGGCGCACTCTTTCATGATGGCCGGGGAGCCGAGATCCTGTGTGAGGATGATGCCGTCGCAGCCGGCGGCGATGAGCTCCTGCACCTTGGTGAGGTTCGCGGCCTCGTCGGTCTGGGTCAGGGTGGTGTAAACAAAGTCGATGTTCATCTGCTCACCGAGCGCGGCCAGGTAGGTGCGGATGTTGTTGGTGAAGAAGCCGCTGTCCAGATACAGGCCGACGCCGATCTTCGCTTTCTTGAAGCTGGCGGGCTGTGCCGTGGGCTGCTCGGCGGGCTGTTCAGCCGCCTGCGGGGCAGGGGTGGTTTCTGCGGGCTTGGCACTGCTGCCGCATGCGGACAGGGTGAGAATCATAACAAATGCCAGTGTAAGCGCAATCACTCTTTTGACTGTGTTTTTCATGTTTGCCTCCTGTTTTGTTCCTGTTATAGTTTCCCGTGGGAGTTTTGTCTGCTCCCCCTTTGTGTTTTCATTATAAGGAAAAAGTGAATGACAAACAATGTGCGAATCGAGCAAAGATAATTGACCGTTTTTAATTTCTGCGCTATACTTTGGGCAGAGGGAACCGACGAATTCTTATACGCTTTGACAGGGGGCCTTGACATGAGCACAAATGAAGATCTTCTGAACAGTCTGCTGCCGCTCACGGAGGAGGAACTGGTGTACAGGCGCTTCTACGAGCTGCGCAATGATCCGGAGAAACGAAAAGCTTATGCCGATGAGATGGAGGACTATGTCCGCGCCCACCGACTGCTGATTTTCGATTATCCCTTTGTTACGCACCCGGAGCTGCTGCGAGAGGAGGATCTCTATGATCATCTCTCCATCACCAAGGGCTCCAACGTGAACGTGGTGCGGCACCTGCGCTATACGCCAGTATTCCAGCACAGCCATACGTTCTTCACGGTTCTGTACGTTCTCCGCGGCCAGTGCGGACATACGGTCGGCGGTGCTGATCTTCCGATGAAGCAGGGTGACGTGTTCTTCCTTCCGCCCTATGTCAAGCAGACCATTGAAGTGTTTGATAACAGCCTTGTGCTTAATCTCCATATTCGGCGCGATACCTTTGACGACGTGTTTTTCAACGCCCTTCGCTATAACAACATCCTCTCCGACTTTTTCATGAGCTGCCTGTACAGCAAAGAGCCGGTCAGCGGGATCCTCTTCCACACCGGGCAGGATCAGGACATCGAAAATCTGTTTCTGGAGATGTATAGGGAAGTGCTGCTGGACGACAGCTACAGCTGGCGTCTGCTGAATTATCTGGTACCGCTGCTGTTCGCCAAGATCCTGCGGGGCTATTCCGACAGGGCTGTCTTCACGGGTGTGGAAAGCGGTCAGGGGACGGGCAACAACAAACTCCGCATCCTAAGTTTTATCAATGACAATTACCGGGCGGTGACGCTTGAAGATGTGGCCTCGCATTTCAACTACTCCGTTCCCCACTGTTCAAAGCTGATCCGGGATGAGATCGGCATTGGGTTTGTCGCCTTTGTACGGCGCATCAAAATGAACCATGCGGTTGCCCTTCTGCTGAACACCCGCACTTCTGTCGCGGATATCGCCAACATGGTGGGCTATGAAAACCCCGAGTCTTTCATCCGTGTATTCCAGAAGGTCTACCAGATGTCGCCGAGTGCGTATCGGAAAAAGGCGAATGGGGAATAACACAGGCAGTTGTTAGATGTTTGTTATACTAGAACCTCATAAAAACCTTTAATTTCTTAAAGGTTTTTATAGCACCGTAAGGTGCGTAGAGGTTCTGTATGAGACGCATTTTCAGCGCCTTTGCGCTGAAAATGCCGCGGGAACCGCGGCTTATCTGATTAAATCTTTTAATCAGATAATAGTATTAGATGCACTTCGGCGCTCATCTGCTATAAAAAAGGGCTTTGGCCTTTGTCTTATGATTCATCAAGCGGCTGAAAAACTTTTTTTTGAAAAGCGGAGATTCGGAAAGCTTTCACGTATCTCTGCTTTTTTCATCTCATCGCTGCCGCCAGGAGAACCAGAGAAAGCGACAGCAGCTCGCCCGGGAGTTTGCGCCTGATGCGCTTCACTGCGGCTTTCATATCTCTTCCCTCAGACCAATGCCTTGCCCAGGGCATTGCAGGCCGCAACGGCGTCGCCGTCGGGCTCGCTGGCGCAGATCACGCTCTCGCAGGCAAGTTCGATGCCGGCGGCGCTGCAGTCGGCTTCCCATTTGCGCATCCACTCGCCGTCGCCCCAGCCGTAGGAGCGAAGAGCGCGACAGCCTTGGAGGCCAGCTTCTTCTTGACATCGTCGAACATGGGCTCAAAGTCGCCGTCCTCCAGGGATTCATCCCCCATAGCGGGGCAGCCGAAGGCAATGGCGTCATAGGCGGTCAGATCGGTTGCGGCAGCCTGGCTGCACTCCATCAGCACGGCGTCGGCTCCGGCCTCACGCATCCCGGCCAGCACAGCGTCCGCCATAGCGGCGGTGTTGCCGGTACCACTCCAATAGACAACTGCGGTTTTTTTCATGCTTGTATGTTCCTTTCATAAAAGTATAAACGATCACATGGCCACGGCGAGCTGCTCCAGTCCCATCCCCTGCCGCAGGCAGCGGCAGTAGCTGTCGGTGCAGCGCTGGAAGCGCTCAAACAGGCGCTGGGCCTTTTTCTCGTCGCCGTATACCTTCCACATACCAATGCGCTTGTAATTGGCAGCGTGGTTTTCGATGAAGCCCTGCAGATCCTCCGGCGGGTAGCTGAGGAACAGGCCGATCTCATGGGGGAAGTCCTCGCTCTCGCGGAAACGTTTGACCAGGCAGCTGACACAGGCGCTGCAGCCCTCCGCGGGA
Source organism: uncultured Clostridia bacterium (assembly GCA_946184165.1). Classification (GTDB taxonomy): domain Bacteria; phylum Bacillota; class Clostridia; order Oscillospirales; family Oscillospiraceae; genus Limivicinus. The sequence continues at coordinate 27,065 of CAMHEN010000008.1, forward strand.
TAGCCCGCCTTGCAAAGCAGACTCTGCGCCAGGCTGTTCTGCAGATCCTTTTTCAGTCCCTCCGGGCGGAACAGATACAGCAGCGCCCGCTTTTTTCCGAAGCGCAGCGGCAGCAGGCACAGCCCGCGGCGCACATAGCTGCGGTTGAAGGCGCGGATCTCCTCCTCCAGCTCTTCCCTGCTGCCGTAGGCACAGGGAAAGAGATTGCCGCTTTTAATCCCGGCCAGCGTCGGCGCGCACTGGCGTACCACCGTCTCGTCCGACATCAGGCATACTTCTCCAGCACCTTGCGCAGCGCGGAGGCCGAACTGATGGGGCAGTGTTCAATGTAGCAGTCCTGGCCTCTCAGCTCGCTCATGGCGCCCTGCAGCATTTTGTGAGACATACAGCTGGTGAAGAAGATCACCGGGTCCGGGCTGCCGAGCTTCTTCTTGACGCCGCCCACGGGCTTGATGAGTATCTTGGCGTTATGCTTGAAATCACGACACAGGGCCTTGTAGTTGCGCTCCATGCACGCGTTCCCGCCGAGAATCACAACGCTCATACAGCCATCTCCTTTGCTGTCGGATTGTTGAGTTAGTCATAGCTAACTATCTTTTATTATGGTTAGCTACAGCTAACTTGTCAAGGGCTTTTTGCATTTACCCTGATGCAACATCTATTTTGTTCCTGTCCCCACATACAGTCACCATGCAAAAACCGACGGCAGACGTGCGAGCGTCTGCCGTCAGTCGACCTTATTCCGAATCCAGTTGATTGAGTCAGAGCGCCGCCTATGAAAAAGCGTTGTTCCGGCTTCCCTATCCTTTTCATCTCCGTTATCCTTCGCATACTCTTTCCGTTCGCCCTTCGCGCGCTTCGAGTTCCCGTTCAAATACCGCACAAAAGCCAGCACGGCGACCATGTACAGCGCGCTTCCGATCAGCCCGCCGATATTAGAAAGAGCGATCCGCCAGTCCGCGATTGTGAGCCAGCCTGTTGAGATCATAAAAGAAACAGCCGTGCTGTTCTTCGGCTCAAGGCCCATGCAGTAGTCGCCGATTATGCACAGGATCATGGCAGGGATGATCCACAGCATCCGCTTTGTGATCTTTTCCCGTTCCTGGGATATCATGCTTTTGCCTCCTTCTGTCTGGCGTGTCGGTGGGCCTTGTCCACCTCTTCAATGAATTGCTCCGTGTTCTCGCCCACCAAGCCGCCGTGGCCCATATCTTCAAAGATCCTGCAGGTGAAGGGATAGCCTTTTGCTTTCAGTTCATTCAGGTTGGCCGAAAGCTTTTTGTCCACGGTTCCCCTGATGCCGTACCAGATGTGCATATCCGTGTAGCAGAAAGCGCTGTAATCCGTCTTTTTGCCGATCAGGCACTTGTCCTGATTCTTCCAGCTCCGCCAGCTGGCTTTGGTGTAGAGGATCCTGTCGGCCTCCTCTATACTGCGGCCCGTGATCTTCGCTAAAAAGCGCTTGCGCAGCTTTCCCGCCCGGCCCATGACGACGAAGAAGGTCCCGGTAAAGAAAAACAGATACAGCTCTTTCAACACCTCGCTTTTGATATCCGGGTAGTCCCGAAGGGACATGCCGTCGGCGATGGTCGTGGTAATGTGCAGGCGATTGTCCTCCAGCACCTGCATAAGCGTCCGGCAGCCGTAGGAGAGGCCGTAGAGGATATCCACCCTGCCGCCGTAGTTCTGCAGGATATAGTCCTCCAGCCCCCTGGCCTCCCAGGCCACGGAACGAAACTCCGTCTCCGGCTCGGAGGGATTGAAGCCGTCGTAGGCAAGCAACACAACGCGATATTTTTCCGCGATCTTCTTTGCGGTGGGAAGAACGCCGAGATAGCTGGTCCCGCCTCCGTGGAGAAGCACCATCAATTCCTCGTTTTCCCGGCCAAATTCGAAATATTTCATGGGAAAGATACTCCTCTGTTTTTTGTCGTCTCATCGAGTCCGTGCCACAAGCCTTCCCGCGGGATCAGAACCGGGTGCAGATCCAGGCCGCCAGCGCGGACACCGCGGGAAAGATGACAAGCAGCTTCAACAGCTGACTTTTGAGGTTGAAGCCGTACTTCCTTCTCTCCATCACATGCGCCGCCTCGGGGTAGTAATACTGGAAGAACCGGAAACGGCACAGCAAAAACCAGTCAAAGAAAATCATGTCGTAGGCTTCGTAAATCGTAAAGATCAATACAAAGCGCAGGAAGAACTGTAAAAAAGAAAAGCCGCTCCGAAAACCGTCCCAGATGGAGATCACTCCTACGCCCAATATCATCAAAACACTGAGGATTATCAGCACCCAGCCCATGGCCCGGGCGCCGAAGAACAATTCCTCGTTTCTGGGCTTCAAGACCTCCTGCGCCTCTTTCGGAGCTGAGGAGAAAAACCTCGTATCCTGAACAAAGGTCACCGCCGAGATGAGCATGATCGTGATTGCTGCGCAGAATACGAGCGCCAAAAAAACTGTTAAAAGCATATTGTTCTCCTCCTGATTCTTAAAAAGGCTGTCTGCTTTTTATTTCGCGTCCGAGCCCGGCACAAAGCCCAGCTCCTCCTCACCGTCCACGCAGGTACCGGGGGAGATCGCCATGATGTAGGATGGCATGGGCACGTCGTCATGCCCGTCATTGATATACGGCACCATGCCCGGCGCCAGATTCCCGCCGGAAGAGGTGCCGAGGACGGAGATTTGGTCAGCCGCGTAATGGCGCAGCATCACGCGATAGGTCTCGTGGATCATCTCGTAGGCTTTGGTGATGGGATAGTCTGTGCAGAGCGGGTAGTAGGGAACAGAGAGATCCAGCCCCGTCTCTTTGGCAAAGCGCAGAGCCTTTTTGATAGAACCGGGTCTCGGCGCGCTGATCATGCCGCCGCCGATCAGGAACAGATTGGCATGATTCGCAGGCTGCTTATGGACCAGCTCCAGTACCGGGAAGCCCATAACGTCGATCAGGCTGATGATAAAGGCGTCGTCCTTCAGCTCCGGAATGTGATTTTTAGCGTTTTGTCTCCGGCGTTCTTCCAGCAGCTCCTCGGTGCTCTGACCGACCCAGCGCTTCTTGATTCCCGACGCCTTGACCAGGCGCTTCAACACTTCATATTTCAAAGACATGCTTCTGCTACTCCTCCGCGGCTTTTCTGTCTTTACTGCCGCTCATCTTTTCTTGTATCCCTGCCGGCAGAGACCGGCAAACACAGCGCACAGCAAAGAGCCCACCAGGATCATCAGGTCGACGTAGTCCAGGCCCAGGCGCTCCAGGGAGGCGTCAACAGCCGCGTCTCCGTTGTCAAAGTCGCTGGTCCACATTTTGGTGGTGACAAAGATCTCTTCCCTGGTCACATAGCCCTCGTCGATGGCCCGGCGGATACCGCGGCCGACGCCGGCCTCGTTGCCGTAAATGCGGGCGGTGTCGATGAGCCGGTAGCCGTCCCGCAGCGCCCAGTAGACCGAGTTTTCAGCCTGTATATCGGAGAGCGCAAAGCAGCCTATGCCGAGAATGGGCATCTCATGGCCGCTGTTGAGCAAGACCACGCCGCGCTTCAGATCGAACACACCGACCTCCGCCGGACTTTCCTCTGTCGTCATTTCTGTCGTTTCCTCCTCAATTGCTGCCGGTTCTTCCACAGGGGCTGCGGAAGCTTCCGGCGCCTGCGTCGGTTTTGCGATCGTTTCCGACTCCTGTGTCGGCTCCGCCGTGGGCCGGGTGGCCGAGGCCTGTCTTCCGCAGGCGGCCATGGAAAACAGCATCGCCAGCGAAAGCACATGAATCAAAACCTTTTTCATCCTATCCCATCCCCTTACCCGTTCAGCTCGTGCCGGTCGGAGATCAGGAAAGTGGTGCGGCGGCGCTTGATGAAGCACTTGCCGTCCACTCTCACATAGAGATCGGAATAGCGCACATAATTGGACGTGATGATACTCTTGCCCTCCACGTCGTTGACCAGGGTCGCCGTGCAGTAGGCAATGCCCTCGGCCTCGTCGCCGTGGAGGGTCACCGTGTGCTGGCCGCCTAAGTGGTAAACCGCCCTGCACGGATTGATGGTGGCGGCAAAGGCCTGTACCAGCGCCTCGCGCCCCTCGATCTTCTTGATCTCACCGTCAAAGCCCAGCTGAAATTCCAGCCAGCCGTCGGGCAAAAACAGCTCGCCCTGCGCCGCGGCGTCCTTCACGTCCGCAAGATTGGAGAAGGTATCCACCAGATCCTTCAGCTCCGCTCTGTCCATCAGTTCCTGCGTCGTCATGTTTGTATTCCTCCTTAAAGTTTATTTCTGGTCATTCAGCATCCGGATCACTTTGGCCGGATTCCCGCCCGCGATGCTGTTTGCGGGCACGTCTTTGGTAACCACCGCGCCCGCCGCGATCACGGCGTCCTCCCCGACGGTCACGCCGGGCAGGATGGTCACATTGGCCCCGATCCAGACGCCGTTTCTGATCTTCACCGGCTTGCAGATCAAAACGCTGCGCTTGGAAAAGTCATGGTTGTCCGTCACGATGGTGACGTGGGGGCCGATCTGTACCCGGTCGCCCAGCCAGATGCCGCCGACCGACATGGCCGTGAAGCTGTGGTTGATGAACACGTGTTCCCCGAAGCGCATCTGTTTGGGAAAGTCGATCTGCACCGGGGTGAAGAGGCCCAAACCCTCCGGGGCCTTTCCGCCGAAGAGATCGTCCAGTGCCCGGCGCTGCTCCTCGCTCAGGGGCTCCGCTGTGTTCAGGCGGTGCAGGGCTTTGTAGGTACGGTGCAGTTCCTCCAGCACCGGGCGATATTCCGGCGTGTACATATCCACCGCCGCGCCGCTTTCCAACTTCTCAAAAATGTCCATAGCACCCTCCATTAGGTAACTCTCGTTTCTTAATCAGAGTATATCCGCCCGGCCTTTCCTCCACAATGGGCAGATGTTCGGGTTTCGTTACTTAGGAAACGGATTCACAAAAAGCGTTGCATAAAGTTTTGAGCGGAGTGAAATCACTCCGCTCAAGTTCGGTTATTATATTGTTTTCGTTTCAACAGGAGAATGATCCCATACCCAAGCATGGCGAACAGGAGCATGACCGCCAGATAGTCCGCGAGGAAGAAAAAACGCGGCTCGCTGTAGTCAAAGAAGACGAAGGGCAGACGTAAAAACAGATAGGCCGGGAACTGCCGCTTGATAAAGGCATAGACGCCGTACAGGGAAACTGCGCCAAGGCAGCCGAGAACGGCTGTTTTTTTCTTATCCTTCGGCAGCATCACACCCAAATGCGTCCCCGCATGTAGACTCATGAGGACAAAGCCCCAGTTGGCCAGCGGAAGATGGATCGCGCGGGCAACGGAGGAGATCCCGTCCGTCGGCAGGAAGGTATACAGGTGCTTGCTCATGAGGATGCCGCAAAGAGGCTGGACGATCATGAAGATCAGCAGAAGGAGATTCAGCGCCGTCTGAAAAACACGCTGCGGCGAGTAGCGCCCTTTGAACAGGCTCTTCCACCAGGCGCGGTTGAACCAGTGATGCAGCAGAAACAGTACAAGCATAAGGGTTCCCGCCACTTCATGGAAGGCCTCCCCGATCAGGGAGTAGGCCATCAGCAGCGGCAGCAGAAGCAGCATGGCGGCGTCAAGAATCCGTCGCTTTGCCATGTCAGAAGCCCAGCTCGCTCAGCCAGCCTGCGACCGAGCTCTGCACCTTGTCCGGGTTGTTCTGCGCGTCGGTTCCGGCAACGGCCAGACCCTTTGCGATCGTGCAATCCGGATAGGCTTTGGCGAGACTGCGGTCAAATCCAGACAGCCCGCTGCCTGCATGGGTGGAGAAGGGGATCAGCGTCTTGCCCTCCAGCGGTGTGCTTTCAAAGACGGTGTACAGGATCATCGGCCAGTCGCCCCACCAGACCGGGGCGCCGATGAAGATGGTGTCGTAGCCGCTCATGTCGGGCAGCTCCCCGGCATAGGCCGGGCGGGCGCGGTCCCGCTGCTCCTGCAGGGCCACGTCCGTCAGTTCCTTGTAGGTCATGGGATAGTGGTCGTCCGCCGGGAGGATCTCATACAGGTCGGCGCCGGTCGCCTCGCCTATGCTCTCGGCCACGATGGCGGTGTTGCCCTTTTCGATCACGCCCACATCGTACTGCTCCCCGGTACGGGAGAAGTAGAGCACCAGGATATTCGTTTCCCCCGCGTTCCGTGCTTCAGCGGAGGCTTCCGGTACTTCGACACTTTCTTCCGGCGCAGTCGCGTCTTCCGCAGGAGCGGCAAGCTCCTGCGTGCTTTCCGGCACGGGAGCCTGCGTCGGTGCAGGCTGCGGCGCCGTGCTGCCGCAGGCGCACAGGCCCGTCAGCATAGCGAGGACGAGGACAAAGAGGATCGCTTTTTTCATGGGACAGCTCCTTACACCTGGCTTTTCGCCCAGGCCGCGACCTGCGCCTCGCAGCGCTCGGCGTCATGCCCGGCGACGGAAAAGCCCTTGCCGAAGCTCGCGCCCTTGCAGAGCTCTTTCAGCGAACGTTCGCTGCCGCCAAGGCCGCTGCCCTCATGGGTCATGACGGCCATGACCTTCTTGCCAGACCAGTCCAGCTTTTCCAGCTGGGTGAAGATCGCCATGGGGAAGGTGCCCCACCAGCAGGGCCCGCAGACAAACACATTGTCGTATTCGTCGATGCTTTCCAAATAGCGCTTCAGCTCCGGGCGGGCCTTCTGCCGCAGCTCTTCCTGTGCCTCTTCGATGCAGGTCATGTAGCTGGGAGAGTATTCCCGCACGGTCTTGACCTCAAAGAGATCTCCGCCTACCGCTTTCTGAATGTATTCGGCCACGATCTCGGTATTGCCCTTTTTCAGATCCTTAAAGCCGCCGTTCCAATAGTTTTCGCCCTTGCGGGAATAGTAAATGATCAGATTCTTAGCCATTGTTCATTTCTCCTTTTTGATTTGATACTGTTATCTGATTCAATTCTTGAATCAGATAAGCCACGGTTCCTGTGGCGTTTTCAGCGTAAAACGCTGAAAACCCGTCCCCTACAGAACCTCTGCGCGCCTTGTGTCGCTATAAAAACCTTTAAGCGATTAAAGGTTTTTATGAGGTTCTAGTATGAAAAAAGCGATCCAGACCGCCGCACATCATCGTGCCGGACAGCTCGATCACCCGCTCCAGCGGAAGCGTCTTCCCGTCCGCGACCCACTGGCGGTAAAAGCCCACGCCGAAGCTGTTGATGAAGGTCAGCACCAGATTCTGCTCTTCCCGGCTCAGCCGCCGGAAGGCCGGGGATTTCCCCCAGGTGGCGTCCATGACCTGCCGGTACATGGCCTGCTGGGAGGCAGAATAACTGCCGGAGGAGCAGGTGATCTTCTCATAGGCCAGGCCCTGGGCGGCGGAGTACTCGAAGAAGATCCGGTTGACCTTCTCCGCGTCCTCCGGCAGCTTATAGTCTTTCACCCGCTCAATATAGTCGGAGGCCAGCTCCATCTGCATCTCGCCCAGCAGATCGTCCAGTGTGGGGTAGTAGTGATAAAAGGTCTTCTTGTTGATCCTCGCCCGCTGGCAGAGCTCCGTGACGGTGATCTCGTTGTATTCCTTTTCACAGATCAGTCCCTCAAAGCTCTCCTTGATGGCAGCCATGGTCTTCTGGATGCGCAGATCCTCCGTACCCTTGATCAGCATGTTTTGATCCTCCCGTAAAGAAACTTTCGTTTCTTTATTTTACACACTCTGCTTTTCTTTTTCAAGCAGCGGTCAGATGGAATAGTTTTAATCTGTATTGGAGGCAGCTCTGCCGCCTCCAATACTCACTAAGGCGAGTTATACGAGCCCCTCGCGTCGACCAAACGCGACGCTTCCACGCGCGTCGCGTGCGATAAACGCGGGTCTCTCCTTTGCGAAACGAGTTTCGCAAAGGAATTTAGTTAAATATGGCAGCGGGCGATCAGAAAGTCCCAGGCCTCCTTGACTTTCGCGGTGACGTCCTCGCCGTTTATCACGACCGTCTCCTCCGGGAAGGGGTAGGCGGTATCCGTGACGCCGATCTTCAAGAGTTCGTTGGCCAGATAGTTCAGCTCCACCGAGAAGTTGGGGTTGGGCTGTACCATGGCGGCATTGTAGCTGTCCAGCAGAGCCGCGGCGGAAATGCCGTGGTATTTGACGCCCGCATAGGCGGAGAAGTCCGCCGTACCCATGGGGCCGGATGCCTTCTGGCTGTCGGCCAGCCTCACCAGCATCTCCTGCTCCTCATCGCTGAGGGGCCGGAAGTCCTTCATGGTGCCGATGTTGTCCTGCATCTGGGCAAGGTTCGACATGCCGGAGAGCACCGTCAGCACGCCCTCCTGCGAGGCGGCAAAGCGCAAGGCCCAGGAGGCGGGAGAAGCGTTGGAGTCGAGTGCTTTCAGCTTCTGCTCGGAGCCCTCGGGCAGCGCGGCGAGGCAGCCGCCTTTGACCGGCTCCATGACCACGACCTTCTTGCCGTGTTTGCGGATGACCTCATAGCAGGCCCGGGACTGGATAAAGGAGCTCTCCCAGTCGAAATAGTTGATGACGATCTGCACGAACTCCACGTCCGGGTTCTCGGTCAGAATCTGATCCAAAAGCTCCGCGGAATCGTGGAAGGAGAAGCCCATATGCCTCACCTTGCCCTGGCGCTTCCACTCGCGCACGTGGTCGAAGAGATGGCAGGTCTTGACAACGCCCCCTTTCCCGTCCACGCCGCTATACAGCTTGGTGTTGAGGATGTGCAGCAGATAATAGTCCACATAGTCTGTGCCCAGGTTTTTGAGCTGCCGGGCGAAGATCGGCTCCACCTGATCCTCCGTCTGCACGGCGAAGGTGGGAAACTTGGTGGCAATGGTGAAACTCTCCCGGGGGTGGCGCAGCACGACAGCCTGCCGCAGCGCGTCCTCGCTCTTGCCGTTGTGGTAGACAAAGCTGGTGTCAAAGTAGGTGAAGCCGTTTTCGAGGAACGCATCGGCCATCTGGCCAACCTGCTCAATGTCGATCTCTCCGTTTTTCAGTGTCGGCAGACGCATCAGGCCGAAGCCCAGTTTTTTCGTTTCCATTTGCAATCTCCTTTCTGCTTTGGCTCCCCTGTCTAAGGGGAGCTGGCTGGCCGATGGCCAGACTGAGGGGTTCTTCCTTATCTTGCTCTCAGATTAAACAGCCCGCTTTTCAGCGCAGCGATGGTGCCGCCGTCAATGAGCAGGTCCGTGCCGGTCACAAAGCCCGCATCCGGTCCCAGCAGATAGGCGCCCGCCGCAGCGATCTCGTCGGAGGTCCCTGCGCGTTTGACCGCACAGGTGTCGATCATGCTCTGGTAGGTGGTGCCGGGGGCGTTGAATTCGTCGTAGGCCAGGGGCGTTACGATGATCCCAGGACTGATGCTGTTGATGCGCGCGCCACGCTCGGCCCAGGTGGTGGCTGCCGCGGTGCGGACACGCAGATGATTGCAGCGTTTGGAGACGATGTAGGCGATGCCGGAATTGGTGATTTTCTCGTCTCTGAGGCAGTCGAGCTCCGCCAGCTTCTCCGTGGACGTCAGGGCGAGAGCGTTTTCATCCTCCGGCGTCAGATGATGAGGCATGTAGCCGGTCATGCTGGAGATGATCACGCCCGCGCCGCCGGGCGCCATGACCTCACCGAAAATGTCCAGCGCATAGGCCGTGCCGATCAGGTCCAGCCTTATGATCTCTTCGGGGCTTGCCTGAGAGGGAGAAGCGCCTGCTGTGTCGATAAAGATCTTTATCGGGCCGAGGCTCGCCGCCTTTTCAGCAAAGGCCCTGACCTGGACGTGATCGACCGCGTCCACCACAAAGGTCTCCACGTCATAGCCGCTGTAGCGAAGGCTTTCTGCTGCCTTGTCCAGACTGTTCTGCCGCCTGCCGCCCAGCAGGATCTTCTTCCCCGCTGCCACGCGCCGCAGGATCGCCATGCCCATGCTGCCTGCGCCCAGCAAGACAGCAACGTCCTTGTTTTCGTTCCGATCCAGAATCATGGTTTTGCCTCCTTGTAAACGATGGTTTCTTATCTCTTGACCGTATCATAAAGCAGTATTATTCCGCGCGCAATGGGCAGATTTTCGGATTTCGTTACTTAGGAAACGGTTTTGAAGAAAGCGTTTCCTAATCTTCCGTTTCACCAACATATTCGCAACACTATCGTCCGCTTTGCAATGACCTCGGAGCAGGAAAAAACCAAGAGCAAGGCCGGCAAGCGGGATCTGTTCATGCCGAACGCGCTGAAGGTGTTTCTGCAGACAGTTTAGGGGCGGCAGGAAGAGGAGCGGAAGCTCGTCGGGCGCACTTTTTCCGACACCGAGCATATCTGCCAGTGGGCGGACGGGACCGTGTTCGAGCCGAGCTATGTGAGCCACCGCTTCGCCAAGCTCCTGAAAAAGAACGACCTGCCGCATATCCGCTTTCACGACCTTCGCCATACGGCGGGCAGCATGCTGGTCAACCAGGGGCATACGATCAAGCAGGTGCAGGAATTCCTCGGCCATGAGAAGGCGTCCACCACTCTGGACATCTACACACACGTGTCGATGGAGGGCAAGAAAGACACCGCCGATGTGCTGGATCTGCTGCCGGCATGAGAGAAAAACGCTCTGCTTTGCGGACAAAGCGCCTGAACGGCAAAATGGGGCCTTGGACAATCTTGTTGGATGTTTTGTTGGATGCTGGCAAAAGGGCCGTTCTAGCGCTCGAGGAAGTTCCTCAAAAAGTTAGAAAAAAGCCCTAAATCTTTCGATTTAGGGCTTTTTATATGGTGCGCGAGGCGGGACTTGAACCCGCACGTCCGGAGTGGACACTAGAACCTGAATCTAGCGAGTCTGCCAATTCCACCACTCGCGCGTCTTATGAAAGCTCGATCATAATAGCACCTGAGGCGAATCTTGTCAAGCTTTTTTTCACGCGGCGGCGTAACAAAAAAACGTGTCCGCCGGCGAATTCTGTTTGTGTTCTGCCGCGGAGTATGGTAAGATGATACCAGAATCAGGTCTGCCGCAGTGCGGCGGCGCCGGCAGACTGCTGACAATACGGATATGTAAAAAGACGAGGAGACGAGCGATGAGAAAAACCAAGATTATCTGCACCATCGGCCCCGCCAGCGAGAAGCCCGAAGTCTTTCGGGAGATGTGCCTGCAGGGGCTCAACGTGGCAAGACTGAATTTTTCCCACGGCACCCATGAGGAGCACCAGAAAAAGATCGACATGATCAAGGCGGTACGCGAGGAGCTCAAGCTCCCCATCGCCATTATGCTCGACACCAAAGGCCCCGAATACCGCATCCGTACCTTTAAGGACGGCAAGATCACTCTTCGGGACGGGGACGAATTCACCTTCACCACCCGGGAGGTAGAGGGGGACGAGCATATCGTTTCCGTCAGCTACAAGGGGCTGGCCGCGGATCTGGCCCCCGGCGACAGGGTCCTCGTCAATAACGGCCTCGTCATCTTTGAAGTGCGGGAGATCGAGGGTACGGAGATCCGCTGCAGGGTGCTCACCGGCGGCATCCTCTCCGACCGCAAGAGTATGAGCTTTCCGGGCAAGGTCATGCGGCAGGTCTATCTCAGCGAGCAGGACAAGGCCGACCTCCTCTTCGGTATTGAAAACGGCGTGGACTTTGTGGCGGCCTCCTTCGTATCCAGCAAGCAGGATCTGCTGGACCTGAAGGGCTTCCTCAAGGCCAACGGCGGCGCGGACATCGACGTCATCGCCAAGATCGAAAACCAGTCCGGCATCGACAATATCGACGAGATCTGCACCGCCTGCGAGGGCATCATGGTGGCCCGCGGCGACCTGGGCGTGGAGGTCCCCTTCACCGAGCTGCCCGCGATCCAGAAGCACCTCATTACGAAGTGCCGCATGCTGGGCAAGCGCGTCATCACCGCCACCGAGATGCTGGAGAGCATGATCTCCAATCCCCGCCCCACCCGCGCGGAGATCAGCGACGTGGCAAACGCGGTCTACGATGGGACCAGCGCCGTCATGCTCTCGGGTGAATCCGCGGCGGGCAAGTATCCGGTGGACGCCCTGCGCGTGATGAGCGAAATCGCCGAGGAGACCGAGAAGCACATCGACTATATCGGACAGTTCCGCAGCCGGGAGTTTCTGATCCGCAGCCGCGTGGACGCCATCTCCCACGCCGCCTGCACCATGGCCATCGACCTGAATGCGAAGGCCATCGTGGTCACGTCCCTCAGCGGCCTCACGGTGCGCATGGTGTCCCGCTTCCGGGCGCCCATCACGATCCTGGGACTCGCCACCGGGAAGCGCGCCTGGTACAAGCTGGCTCTCTCCTGGGGCGTGCAGCCGCTCCTCACGGAGCAGTTCCCCAACATGGAGGTGCTCAATTACTACGCCCTGCGCCTTGCCCGCGACACCCTGCACATGCAGCCGGGGGACACCGTGGTCATGACCGGCGGCGACACAAGCGGCGCGAGCGGCAACACAAACCTCATCCGCATCGAGACCATCGGCGCCTGAACCCGTTTAATTCAGAGGGCTTGTCTCAAAACGTATGTGCAGGCAAAGCCGTCGGCCCCTGCGACGTTCATTTTTATACAAGGGCTGTCTCGTTTTGAGACAGCCCCTGTTTTTATGCAGAAAAAAGCGGAGAAAACATGAAAAAATCTCCGTAAAAGCTCTTGCAAAATCCCACATGATCTGCTATTATATCAAGGCATTTCGCACGGAGGCGGACTCTCCCCATGTGGCCCGCGGGCTTGGCGGAGGGAACGATGCCCCCGGAGGAAATAACAAAAACGAAAAAGGAGAACATCAAATGGCAGTCGTATCCATGAAGCAGCTGCTCGAGGCCGGTGTCCACTTCGGTCACCAGACCCGCCGCTGGAACCCCAAGATGGCCGAGTACATCTACTGTGAGCGTAACGGCATCTACATCATTGACCTTCAGAAAACCGTCAAGAAGCTCGAGGAAGCCTACAGCTTCGTCCGCGATCTCGCGGCCAACGGCCAGACCATCCTCTTCGTCGGCACCAAGAAGCAGGCGACCGACGCCGTCAAGGAAGAGGCCTCCCGCGTCGGCATGTACTATGTCAACGCCCGCTGGCTCGGCGGCATGCTCACCAACTTCAAGACCATGCGCACCCGCGTTGACCGCCTGGCCCAGCTCAAGAAGATGCAGGAAGACGGCACCTTCGACATGCTGCCCAAGAAGGAAGTCATGAAGCACCTGGGCGAGATGGAGAAGCTCGAGAAGTATCTCGGCGGCGTCAAGGAAATGAAGAAGCTCCCCGGCGCCCTCTTCGTCGTCGATCCCCGCAAGGAGCACAACGCCATCGCCGAGGCCCGCAAGCTGCACATCCCCATCGTCGCCATCGTCGACACCAACTGCGACCCGGACGAGGTCGACTATGTCATCCCCGCCAATGATGACGCCATCCGCGCCATCCGCCTCATCTCCGCCACCATGGCCAACGCCGTTCAGGAAGGCCGTCAGGGCGCCGATGCAGCCGCCGAGGAAGAAGCCCCCGCAGAGGACGCAGAGTAATAAGAATCTCAAAGGGGCGTACATTGCGCCCCTTTTCTATTTTAATACAGGAGGAAAAAATACTATGGCTTTTACCGCTCAGGATGTCAAGACTCTCCGTGAGATGACCAACGTCGGCATGATGGACTGCAAGAAGGCTCTCCAGGCCTGCGACGGCGATATGGACAAGGCAGTCGACTGGCTGCGTGAGAAGGGCCTGGCCAAGGCCGCCAAGAAGGCCG
>CAMHEN010000009.1 GCA_946184165.1 uncultured Clostridia bacterium
GCACTCGTCAAGGCCCAGCTTCTTCAGGGTCTCGTCGGTCGGGAAGGCGTTGACCCAGCCGCGGACAGCGTAGTACTGCGGCAGGGTGATGTCCAGCTTGTTGACCATGCCCTTGGACGGGCCGTTGGAGATAGGCTCGGTCAGCAGGCGCTTGGGCAGGCGATCGTCCTCCGGCTTCATGCCGGCAGCCTTGTTGAACATACGCTCGATGTTGAAGATACGGTCTCCGACCTCAAGCAGTTCCTCGGGCGTGTAGTTCGTACCGGTGGCGGCGTTGAGCAGGCTCGCATACTCGGGAGCGCCCAGCGCGAAAGAGGTGAACAGGCAGGTGCCCATGGAGTCGATGGCGGCGGTCAAATCCTGGAAGGTCTTGGCCCAGCCGGCCTTTTCGTCGGTGACGGTGCGATCGAGCTGTGCGGGAATGCCGAGGACTTCAGGCGCGATCATGTAGCCGCGCACGTGAGCAGCGCCGCAGTTGGCGGTGGCGTAGTTGATGCCGATACCCTGGATGGCGCGGGCGTCATAGGCGGGGATCTCCTGCTTCTTGACGCTCATGGAGAACTCGGGGTGGCCGTAGTGCTCGCAGAGGCGGGCGGAGCCGGAGGACATGAGCCAGTCAAGCTCTGTCTTGGGGTCGCCCATGCGCTTGGTCCACTCGATCAGGGCCTCCTTGCTGCCCCACTCCAGCGGCACGCCGGCGCAGTCCTCTTCCTTGATGCAGCCATTCTGGTAAAGCTCCATCGCCGCGGCGATGGTGCAGGGCACGCCGATGGCGTCCAGACCGTACTCATTGCAGAGGCGGTTGCACTCGTCGATGGTGTAGAGGTCATCGTTGCCGCAGTCGCTGCCGTAGGCCCACAGCGGTTCGTACTCGGGGCCGCCGACAACCTTGTCGTCATGCTTGATGATGCGGCCGCAGGCGATGGGGCAGTGGAAGCAGGCGCCGGGTTTGACCAGGTATTTCTCAGCCAGGGTCTCACCGGAGAACTGGTCGGCGGTGGGGCAGTAGCTCTCCTGCCAGTTCCTGGTGGGCAGAGCGCCTATGCCGTTGATGACGTTGACCAGAGATGCAGTTCCGAGGGCACGCAGACCCGCGCCGGTGAGGGGATTGTCGGTCATGATCTTGAGGCAGGCCTTGTTGGCTTCCTTCAGAGCGTCCACATCGGCAATCACGTCGAGCTGCTTGCGGGTGGCCTTGACAACAATGGCCTTGAGCTTCTTGCTGCCCATGACGGCGCCGGTGCCGGAGCGGCCGGCGGCGCGATCCTTGTCGTTCATGACGGCGGCGAGCAGAACCTGCTTCTCACCGGCGGGACCGATGTTCAGGACGGAGCAGTCGCTGCCGTGCTTCTCCTTCAGCTTGTCGTCGAGCTCTTCACTCAGGACGCCCAGATACTCCCGTGCGTCGAGGATCTCGATCTTATCGTCCACGATGTTCAGGTAGCACCAGTCGGGGGCCTGGCCTTCGACGATCAGCGCGTCCCAGCCGGCGAACTTGAGCTTGGCGCCCCAGATGCCGCCGGAGTTTGCGCAGGCGATCATGCCGGTCAGGGGGGACTTTGTCACGACCATGTAACGGCCGGAGGAAGGAGAGTTGGAACCGGTCATGGGGCCGGTGATGTAGACGAGCTTGTTTTCCGGAGACAGGGGATCGACCGTCGCCACGCCCTCATCGTAGAGGATCTTGGTGCCGAGACCGCGGCCGCCGATGAACTTCTTGGCCGTTTCGAGATCCAGCGGTTCCGCTTTGATCTCGCCGGTACTCAGGTTGATTCTGGCTATTTTTTCATAGTATGCGTCGCTCATGAAAATACCTCCTGTAAGATTGTTTGTATGTGAAGTGGTCTATTCTCCTGCCTGTATTATAGCCTATAAAGGGCGGCAGAACAGAAAGCGGCGTTTTTTTCGTGTGAAACGGGATGAATCTGCTTTTGTCCAGGGCAAAGCAAAAACAGATTCCATACGAAATAATACGAAACGATGCGAAACAGCACGTGTGAAGACTCTCCCCCACCCTTGTTAAGCGGCTAAAAAAACGCTATAATCACTTTAAGGCAACACCGCACGATCCGCCATCGGCGCCTCCCGGAAAAATCGCGCTCTGATTTTGTTTCTTTTTCTTGAAATACACAAAGTATTCCAGCGAAAGATTTCCTTCATCAGAACACTATTTTTCTCAGGACTTGCTCTCGCCGAATTATGCGGTATTGCCTTAACAGACCGCTTTCATTGCTTTTTAAGGGAGTGATCCTTTGGCACAAAACAAATCTCTCTCCACCCAGGAGGTCGCCGATATCCTCCATATTAGCAAATCTACGGTTTATGAGCTGATCCGGCGCGGCGAAATCAACTCCTACAAGATCGGTCGAAAGGTTCGCTTTACGCAGGATGACGTGGACGCCTATATTGCCCGCTCCCGCCATGAGCGGAGCGTGCCGCCCGTCAAAAAGATCGAGGTGCACAGCGCGCTCTTAAACCCGTCACAGGAGGAAGGCGGGCTCGTGATCTCCGGGCAGGATGTGGTGCTTGATATTCTGGCAAATCATCTGCATCAGCGCGGCCTCCCGGCACAGCGGGTCTATCTCAACAGCTTCGAGGGCCTCCTCGCTCTGTATGAAGGGCGCGTGGACGCGGCGGCCTGTCATCTGTTTGACGCAGCGGAAAAGGACTTCAACGCCCCATTTGTAAAAAAGCTCTTGCCCGGCGTGCCCGCCGCGCTCATCAATATCTCCTACCGGGCACAGGGCTTTTACGTGGCGGCGGGTAATCCCAAGGAGATCCGCGGATGGCGCGATCTTGCACGGCGAGACATCTCCGTTCTCAACCGACGACCCGGCTCCAGCGCCCGTGTGCTGCTGGATGAACAGCTTCACCGCATGGGGCTTGACAAGCGCATGGTCAACGGCTATGACCGCGAAATGCGCTCCCACCTGACCATGGCGGCGGCGATCGCGGACGGTGAGGCAGACCTTGCCATCGGAACGGAACGGATTGCCCGGCAGATCGAGGGTCTGGATTTCATTCCCCTGCTGCAGGAGCGCTTTGATCTGGTCGTACATCGGGAGCTTCTGGAAAGTTCTGAGGGGGAAGAGCTGTTGGAGATCATGCGCAGCGATGCCTTCCGGAAGGAGCTGCGCCACTTTTCCGGGAACGATTACCGCGATCTGGGGAAGATCGTGGCGGAGGTGTGAGCCGTGCTGGAAGTAAAAACGCCGGAGGAGGTTTTCCGGCTGATCGAAAAAGAATTCAGGCCCTTTGCCGAAAGGGAGCTTATCCCGTATGAACATGCCCTGGGCCGCGTCCTTGCGGAGGACATCACGGCGTCGGAGTATGTGCCGGACTTTGACCGTTCCACGGTGGACGGCTATGCCGTGCGCGCGTCCGACACCTTCGGCTGCTCCGACGCGATCCCGGCAATCCTGGAGCACAAGGGCGAGGTCAGAATGGGAGAGGGCACAAACCTGACGCTAAAGCACGGCGAGTGCGCCTATGTGCCCACCGGCGGCGCGATCCCCGAGGGCGCCGACTGCATGGTGATGATCGAATACACCGAGGATTACGGCGACGGCACCGTCGGCATTCTCAAGCCGGGCGCGCCCGGCTTGAATCTCATTTTTCGCGGGGACGACGTGTACCCCGGCAAGGCCGTTCTGCGGGCAGGCCAGGTACTGCGCGCCCAGGACATCGGTGCGCTTGCCGCGATCGGGAAGGCGGAGGTTCCGGTAAGGCCCCGTCTCAAGGTGGGCGTGCTCTCCACCGGAGACGAGCTGGTGCCTGCCGCCGAGACTCCCGGTCCCGGACAGGTGCGGGATGTGAACATGCCGATGCTTACGGCGCTGCTGCGCGAATTCGGCGCGGAGCCGGTGCAGTACGGGATCATCACGGATGATGAAGCTCTGCTGCATAAAACCGTCCGTGATGCGCTGGAAAGCTGCGACGCGGTGATCCTCTCCGGCGGCAGCAGCGCGGGCGTGAAGGATGCGGCCTGCCGCATCATCGAATCGCTCGGAAAGCTCCTGCTGCACGGCATTGCCATCAAGCCCGGCAAACCCACGATTCTGGGGCGGGCCGGGAACAAGCCGCTGATCGGACTGCCGGGCCATCCGGTCGCGGCCTATTTTGTGGCAAGGCTCTTCGTACTGCCGCTCCTTGCACGTCTGGAGGGAAGGCAGTTATCCGACCATCCCCTCCGCGCCCGGCTCAGCGAAAATATCGGCGCAAACCATGGCCGCGCGCAGGTCAGCGCCTGCCGCATCGAACAGCGGGACGGCCGCCTGACCGCTGTGCCGATCCGCTCCAAGTCCGGTCTTATTACCCAGCTCGCGGGAGCGGACGGGTATTTCATCATCAGCCGCGACTGCGAAGGTCTGCCGAAGGATGCGGCCGTGGATGTGTTTGTGAATTAAGATTATTCCCTCAGTCGCTTCGCAAGAGTCTTGAGCAGGCTCCTGCGTGTGACAAACAACCCCTCAGTCATGGCCGGTCGGCCATGCCAGCTCCCCTTACAGGGGAGCCTATAAGGAAAGGTGATCATAATGGCTTTTGAATATCTGACCAATGTCCCGCTGGATCAGGCGAAGAAAGAATATCTGAAAAAGCTGCAGGAAAACGGATTTGCCGGAAAGACGGAAACCATTCTTGTGTCTGACGCTTACGGGCGCATCACCGCGAAAGCCGTCTATGCCGGGATCAACGCCCCCCACTATGCCGCCAGTGCCATGGACGGCGTGGCCCTGCACGCGAAGGACAGTTTTGGGGCTACCGAGACCACGCCTGTGACGCTCCGGCCGGGCCAGTTTACCGTGGTGGACACCGGCGACCCCATTCCGGAGGGCTGCGACGCGGTGATCATGGTGGAGGACATCCTGCAAAATGACGACGGCAGCATCACCATCCATGCCCCCGCTGCCCCCTGGCAGCATATCCGCCAGATCGGCGAGGATATCTGCGCCGGTGAAATGATCCTGCCCGGGTACATGGAGGTCAGCGCCGCCTCCATCGGGGCCATGATCGCGGGCGGCGTCGGAGAGCTGGAGGTCATCCGCCGCCCGCATGTCGGCATCATCCCCACGGGCGATGAGATCATTCCGCCCTGTGCCGATCCGAAGCCCGGGGATATTCTGGAATTCAATTCCTCCATCTTCTCCGCCATGCTTCGGGAATGGAACGCGGTGCCGGTGACCTATCCCATCGTGCCGGACCGCTATGATCTGATCCGGGATGCGCTGCAAAAGGCAGCGGCGGAATGCGACATGGTGATCCTCAACGCCGGTTCTTCCGCCGGGCGCGACGACTACTCCACCGCCGCCGTGCGCGAGGTTGGCGAGGTTTTGTATCACGGCATCGCCATCAAGCCCGGCAAGCCCGCCATTCTGGGCGCCAGGGGCGCGGTGCCGATCCTTGGCGTGCCGGGTTATCCGGTCTCAGGCATCATCGTCATCGAAGAACTTCTGCGCCCGCTCATCGACTGCTGGTATGAGCGGGAAAACGACGCCGGCAGCCGCACCCGCGCAAAGCTCACGCGCCCGGTGGTATCGGGGCTGAAGTATCAGGAATATGTCCGTGTACGCATGGGCTATGTGGGCAATACCCTCATGGCCTCTCCTCTGCCCCGCGGCAGCGGCGTGGTTTCCTCCTTCATGAAGGCTGACGGCATCGTCGAGGTCCCCCAGGGCACCGAGGGTTATACCGCCGGCGAGGAGGTGCGTGTGCGTCTGCTCAACTCCAAAAACCGCCTGAAAAACACCCTTGTGGTCATAGGCAGCCATGATCCGCTGATGGATGAGCTCTCCGATCTCATGCACCGGGCCGATCACCGCCTGTATCTCAGCTCCGCGCACGTGGGTTCCATGGGCGGGATCATGGCTGTCCGCCGGGGTGAGGCACATGCGGCGGGCATCCACCTGCTGGATACCGGAACCGGTGAATACAACCGCAGCTATATCAAAAAGTATTTCCCCCACGGCGGCGTCTATCTGCTGCGCTGTGTGGGACGTCAGCAGGGCCTGATGCTGCAGAAGGGCAATCCGCTCGGCATCAAATCCTTCGCTGACATCTCGCAGGAGAGAATACGTTATGTAAACCGTCAGAAGGGCTCCGGCACCCGCATCCTGATGGACTATCTCTGCGAAAAAGACAACATAGATCGTGACAGGATTTATGGCTATGAGCGTGAGGAGATGACCCACAACGCCGTCGCCGTGCAGATCGCCGGAAACTCCGCCGACGCGGGGCTCGGCATCTACTCCACGGCAAAGCTCTACGATCTGGACTTTCTCCCCATCTGCGTGGAGGAGTACGATCTTCTGATCCCGGAATCCGCATGGGGAACAACCCTCGTCAGGCAGCTCGTGAAAACACTGAAAAGCGAGGCATTTCGCGAGCGCATCGAGGCCATGGGCGGCTATACGCTCGACCGCCCCGGCGAGATCATCGACGTTTTCTGACATGGAACGCTTTGACGCGGCTGTCATCGGCGGCGGGCTTTTGGGCTGCTTTGCCGCCCGGGAGCTGAGCCGCTGGAAGTTGGATATTATTCTTCTTGAAGCGCGGGAGGATGTGTGTACGGGCATTTCCCGCGCCAACACCGCCGTTGTCTATTCGGGCTACGATCACAAGCCGGGAACCTTGAAGGCCGAGATGACCGTGCGGGCAAACGCTTCCTTTGATCGTCTCTGCCGGGATCTGGACGTTCCCTTTTCCCGCTGCGGCTCGCTGATGCTCAGCTTCGGGCCGAGGGCTGACGCGGTGCTTTCGAAAAAGCTCCAAAACGGGGAGGCAAACGGCGTCCCCGGTCTGCGGCTTCTGGACGCTGAGAGTGCTTATGCGATGGAGCCGGGGCTTGCTCCGGGTCTTCGGCATGCTCTGTTTTCTCCGACAGCCGGGACAGTCAATCCCTGGCAGCTGGGGATCGCCGCCTGCGAAAACGCGGTTCACAACGGGGTACAGCTGCGGCTGAACACAAAAGTGGAAGCCCTTCACCGTGAGGCTGACGGCTATCTGCTGGAGACGGATCGGGGCGCGATCCGTACACGCGCGGTAATCAACTGCGCAGGCCTTGCGGCTCATCGGGTGCAGGAACTGCTGTTCTCACCCTCCGTCCGCATCGTTCCTTCGGCGGGCGATTATCTGGTGCTGGACAAAAACAGCGCGGGCAAGCCTGCGCATATTCTGGAATACGAGCCGGAAGAAAAAGCCAAGGGGATGACCGTTGTTCCGACCGTCGAAGGCAGTCTTCTCCTCGGTCCGTCCGAGAGGGACAACACCCTCGATTACGCCACGGCAGAGAATGGCCTTCTTTGGGTGCGAGAACAGGCGGCGCGTCTGCTGCCCGGTCTTGACCTTGACGGAACCATCCGTTCCTTTGCGGCAGTGCGTCCCAACCCTGAACAGATGGACGGGCGGAGCATCCACAGTTTTGTGATTGAGCATCCCGGTCAGGGCTTTTGGAGTCTGATCGGGATCAAGACCCCGGGCCTGACCTGCGCGCGGGAGCTCGGCCAATATGTGGCGGCATCGCTTGCCCGGGAACTGCACGCGGAAGAAAACACGGACTTTGATCCGATCCGCCGCGGAATTCAAAAAGCGCACACCCTGTCCTTTGACGAGAGGCAGAGGCTTGCGGCAGCAGAGCCCGAATACGGGGAAATCGTCTGCTGCTGCGAGGATGTCACCCGTGGAGAGATTCTCGAGGCGATCCGCCGCGGAGCCTGTACGGTGGACGGCGTCAAGCGGCGCGTCGGCACGGGCATGGGACGCTGCCAGGGCGCGCGCTGCCAGCAGAAGATCACGGCGATCCTCAGCCGGGAGCTTGCCATCCCGGAAAATACTGTCACAAAAGACGGCAAGGGTACGGAGATTTTATATCATGGAGCACGTTAAGCTGCTGATCGTGGGCGCGGGCGCCGCGGGGCTTTCCGCAGCCGTATCCGCCTGGGACGCAGGCTGCCGGGATATCCGCATTGCAGACCGGGCGTCCGCTCCCGGCGGAGTGCTGCCCCAGTGCATACACCGGGGCTTTGGGCTTTCGACCTTCGGCGAGGAGCTTTCCGGTCCGTCGTATGCCGAACGGCTTCTTGCGGCACTTTCAAGTACCGGCGTGCATCTCTCTCTCGATACAGAGGTACTCTCCGTTTCTCACGACAAAACCGCGCTGTTATCACGCCGCGGCTGTGTAAGCCGTGTGCGTTTTGAGCGTCTGATCCTCGCTTCCGGCTGCCGGGAAAAAACCATCGGCTCACTGCCTGTCTTCGGGACACGCCCTGCCGGGATCTTCACCGCGGGGCAGGCACAGGAGACGATCAATCTTCGGCATCAGGATTTGGGCCGTGAGGTGCTGATCCTCGGCAGCGGAGATCTCGGCATGATCATGGCCCGCCGCTTCTCGCTGGAGGGAAAACATGTGATCGCCGTTTTGGAGCAGGCGGCACATTACGGCGGCATGGCGAGAAACTACCATCGCTGCATGGAGATGTATCAGATCCCGCTGCGATGCCGCATGACCGTACGGAAAATCCACGGACAGGGCCGTATTTCCGGTGTGACTGCCGTACATCTGGACAGCGGTGAGCAGGAGTATATCGCCTGCGACACCCTTGTCACGGCGCTGGGCCTGATCCCGGAGAGAGCGCTTGTACAGGGTCTGGAGGCTTCCCCCTGGCTCAGCCTCGCGGGCAACTGCTGCCGGGTGTACGATATCGTGGATTCCGCCGCTTCCCAGGCGCAGCGTATCGGGCATGAAGCCGGTACTTCACTTTTGTAAACATACGGGTTTATCTGTATGATCAAAGAATAAGGAGAAATCATTATGAAGCTCAGCGCAAGAAATCAGTTCAAGGGCACCGTCACAGAGATTCAGGAGGGCGCGGTCAACGGGATCGTAAAGCTGGATATCGGCGGCGGGAACATCATCAGTTCCGTCATCACCATGGCCTCGATCCGTGAGCTCGGCCTGCAGGTCGGCGGCACAGCTTATGCCGTCATCAAGGCCAGCAACGTCATGATCGGCGTGGACGAGTGAACAAAAATCGCGGGCTACAGCGAAATAAGCTGCAGCCCGCAGTTTTATCCTCCCGCGGAGATGAAGCGCAGGACAAAGCGATGATGGAACAATTGTGTCTCCCTGTCGCCGCCTTCAAAGACAAGCCGTGTCTGCGGGAAGGCAAATGATCCGAGAATACGCGGCGGCAAAGAGGTCAGGCTGATCGTGACGCTTCCGTCGGAATAGCGGTCAGACCCTGTTATGTACAGTTTTTCCTCTTCAAGCAGGTATTCCCGTATCCGCTCCGGGGCGATCCCCCAAATCTCGCAGATCCTCATGGTCTCCTCCCGCAGTATTATTGTCACCTATCATATACCGGCCGGGGCAAATTGCCCAGTAAGTTTTTCATGCTGTTTCATTCAATTTCGTGCTGTTTGGCACAATCCGTTTTCGCACATGATTGAATAAGCAAAAGAACAATGCTAAACTGCATACAGTCGAATACGCTTTCGGAAAGCGGTGGACGAGCCTCTTTTCCGGTGCGGAAGCGGCACGTTTTTCGTGCGCTCTGTCCGGGGAAGGGGAATTTTTTTATGGAGGAAACGCATATGAAAAAGTTTGTATCCCTGCTGATCGTTCTGCTCATGGTCCTCTCTCTGTCGGCTGTTCCCGCCTCGGCGGACGGTCTGGTTGTCGATACCTGCATCCTCAAGGAAGCGGACGACGCCATGATCAACAACTACAGCCTGCTGGCCGTGAATCCCGAGGCTCCCTTCGTGGATGCGGACGGCAACGCGGTCAAGGATGTGGAACTTAACACCGTCGGCGCCGCCGCGCTTATTAACTGGCTGCTCAGCGAGGAGGGTCAGGAGCTGGCCGCCAAGTACGGCTTTGAAGAGTACGGCGAATACCTGTTCTATCTCAAGGACGGACGCCCCGTCTCCACCGCGGAGATCCCCGCAGCCACCGAGGAAACCAGGCTGGTCCGCCTTTCCACCACCACCTCTGTCAACGACTCCGGTCTGCTGGGTTACCTGTTGCCCATCTTTGAGGAGAAGTACGGTTACGAGGTCGAGGTTTATTCCGCCGGTACCGGCAAGTCTATCGCGAACGCAAAGATGGGCAACGCCGATCTGATCCTGGTCCACTCCAAAAAGCAGGAGGAGGCTTTCATTGCCGACGGCTTCTCTTATGTGATCGACGGCATGGAAAATGAGCGCCTGAACTGGATGTACAATTTCTTCGTGCTCTGCGGCCCGTCTGCGGACCCCGCAGGCGTGAAGGACGCCGCTGACGTCAAGGCCGCCTTCAAAGCCATTGCCGACGGCAAGTACACCTTTATCTCCCGCGGTGACGGTTCCGGTACGCACACCAAGGAGCTGAGCCTGTGGCCGGAGGATCTGGGCATCACGGCTGAGGCTGAGAGCTTCAAGGACTACACCGACTGGTACATCTCCGCCAACACCGGCATGGGTGCCTGCCTCGTCATGGCCGAGCAGATGGGCGCTTACATCCTCACCGACAAGGCGACCTTCCTGACCTTTGTCGCCAATGATGGCGTCATGGGATAATTGCGGAACCTTGATTTGAAAGCCAAGATAGGATACAATAACAGCCGCGGAGTTTCTCTCCGCGGCTATTCTTAAAAGGACTGTGCAGCTATGGGTTCTTCTGTTCGTAAGGCGATCGAGCTGATCCTTTCGGCCGATCCTGAGCTTTTGAATATACTCTCGACCACAGCCAGGGTCTGTCTGACGAGTTCGGTCCTTGCCCTGCTCATCGGTGTGCCCGTGGGGATCCTGTTCGGAGCAGAGCGCTTCCCCGGCCGAAAGGTGCTGCTGGTGCTCAACCGCACGCTGATCGGCATGCCGCCGGTGGTCTGCGGCCTGCTGTTCTATATGCTTTTTTCGGGGGTCGGGCCTTTCCGGCATCTCCACTGGCTCTTCACGGTGAAGCTGATGATTCTGGCCCAGGTCGTCCTCATTACGCCCATTATCATCGGGGTCATGGAGACCTTTGTGGCAGATACCGCGCCCGCCCTGCGCGAGACTGCCAAGGGCCTCGGCTTCGGCCGGCTCAAAGAATACAGGCTTCTGATAAATGAATGCCTGTACTCGATTTTTTCCGCCTATCTGCTGAGCTTTGCGCGCGCGATCGCAGAAGTCGGCGCCGTGGCCATGGTCGGCGGCGCCATTGCCTGGAAAACCAATGTGATGACCACCGCCATCATGATGTACACCAATCGCGGCAGCTTCACGCTGGGCATCGCCCTGGGACTTATTCTGCTGAGCCTCTCTCTGCTTGTGAACATTATACTCAGCGTGATGCAGGGGAGGCTGAGCCGATGAGGACGACGGCTTTTACCAAAACTTATAACAAACGCGTTGTGCTCTCCCTGCCGGAGCTTACGCTGCCGGAGGGAAACATCACGGCAGTCATCGGGTCAAACGGCAGTGGGAAATCCACATTTGCGAAGATCCTTGCCGGGACCGAACGCGCCGATGATAAAAGACCGATCCTGTACAATGCCTCCGTGGGCTATCTGCCGCAGAAGAGCTTCCCGTTTCGCATGAGTACGGAGAAAAACATCCTGCAGAACGGAAATGACCCTTTGCGTGCAAGGGCACTGATGAAGGAACTTGGAATCGACGCCCTTGCCGGGCAGAGCGCGAAAAAGCTCTCGGGAGGTGAGGCAGCCCGTATGGCGCTGTGTCGTATTCTGATGAAGCGTTATGACCTGCTGATTCTGGACGAGCCCGCCGCCGCCATGGATATGGAATCCACGCTTGCCGCGGAAAGACTGATCCGACAGTACTGTGCCGAGACCGGCTGCGCTGTTCTGCTCATCACGCACAGCATCGGCCAGGCGCGCAGGCTCTCCGATCAATTGCTTTTCCTTCAGGGCGGGAAACTGATCGAACAGGGAGCAAGCGCACAGCTTTTGTCTGCACCGCAGTGCGAGGAAACAAAACGCTTTTTGGAATTCTATGGAAGGTAAGTCATATCATGATATGACCGCACATCGCGACTGATCCGGTGGAAGCGCACGATGCCGGAGAGCTTGGGGTGCTTTTCGCTTCCCCTGACAGACGCCTGCGCGTCCGGGCCCGCGGCGCCGTGAGCAAGTGCGAAGTATGAAAACGGATGTCAAAACCGGAATTTGGATTGATCCTCTCCGGAATGCCGGATATATGGTGCCTTCATTTGTACGGATGCAGGGACATCACCATCAGCGGGATCTTCGTCGATGCGGAGTATTCCCCAAAAGGCGGGCTGCGCGCCTATACCGACAACGATGACGGGATCGTGCTTGATTCCTGTGAAAACCCAGTAATTCAAGATTCCGTGATCCGCTGCCATGACGACTGCATTTCTGTCAAGTCCGGCAAAGGGGAATACGCCCGGCTTCATCCGCGTCTTTCCCGGAACATTCAGATCCACGGCTGTACCTTCCACCTGGGCAGCGGCATCGCCATCGGCAGCGAGATGTCCGGCGGGATTGAGGATGTTGAGATCCGGGGCTGCCGCTTTCTGGACACGTTCAGCCTGTTCTGCCTGAAAACCGCGCGCTCCAGAGGCGGGTATATTCGCAGGATCAGGCTCCGGGACTGTACGCTTGAGAGCCGGGACCCGGGGATCTTTTCCAATCGGAAGCACAAGGGTGTCGTTTATATGGACGCATCCTACAAGGAGAGCAACCCCGTCAATGTGGAAGATATCCCGATCCCGGAGGTTGCGGATATCCATATCTCTGACGTAAGCATCCATACGCTCGCCGAAAGAATGCTATATATCCACGGCCTGTACGAGAGACCGTTTCAAAATATCCTGCTTGAACGCATTTCCTCCAACTGCGCGGCGCCTGACGATATCGTGGATGCCGAAATCAGTGGAGATTATGCCCTTATACTAGAACCTCATAAAAACCTTTAATTTCTTAAAGGTTTTTATAGCACCGTAAGGTGCGTAGAGGTTCTGTATGAGACGCATTTTCAGCGCCTTTGCGCTGAAAATGCCGCGGGAACCGCGGCTTATCTGATTAAACACCCATGCGTCGCAATCCGCTCCACAACGCATGAAAGCTCATAACGCATGGGTGTTTTTCGCATCTGTTTCGGTTGCCGCGTGAGCGGCGAGAAACAGGCGCTTGGATCAATCTTTACTGTGGAAGCGGAGCTTTCACAGTAAATCTTTTAATCAGATAATAGTATTAGATACTGTTCACCGATATAAATGCTTCCTTGTATCGGTGAGGCATCGTGCTGAAGCACGCTGCCATTTTTGTGCCAAAAGGCATAAACGATAAAGAGTACTCCCTGGCTCAGACGAATTGAGCCGGGGAGTCCGTTTTTCCTCAGACGGCATATTTGCACAGGACAGGCCCTTGCTCGGGCAGTCTTGCAGAGGATTTAAATCTCGCCAAGCATTTGCTCATCAAAATCACAGGGCTGCACTTTTCCTTCCTCGATCCGATAGATTCGATCTACCTTTTTGAGGGTATTGAGCCTGTGCGCCACCATGACGACGGTGCAGTTGCCCATCATGGCCTCAATGGCCCGCTGTACCTCCTGCTCACTCTCCGTATCCAGAGCGCTGGTTGCCTCGTCAAACAGGATAATACGGGGCTTTCGCAGCAGTGCCCGTGCAATGGCGATCCGCTGGCGCTGGCCCCCGGACAGATTCTCCCCGCCCTCAAAAATGGGGCGCATCAGCCCGTCCGGATGCTCGGCGGCAAGGTTCTCCAGGCCGACGCTTTTCAGTACGGCCATGACCTGTTCCGTGGTGACATAGCGGCAGCCGGTGGTCAGATTGTCCCAGAGCGTTCCGCTGCACAGGATCGGATTCTGGGGCACGACCGCAAGCGAGCGGCGGAAGTGTTCCTTTTTCAGAGTGTCAATATCGGCCCCGTCGATCAGGATGCTGCCGTGCTGACATGAATAGAGGCCAAGCAGCAGATTGAGGATCGTACTTTTCCCGACGCCGGACTTGCCGATGAATGCGGCGCTTGTATTGGGCGGGATATGGAAGCTGATGCCCTTGAGAACCGGCGGCTCGCCATCGTCATAACCGAACACCACATCCCTGTACTCGATTTCTCCCCGCAGCGGCAGCGGCAGGCGGACGCTGCCGTTTTTCTCGGTATCCTTTACGGAAAGGATCTCGTGGATGCTGCTGAGACTGTCAAGCCCCTGTGTGATTTGCGGCATTTCATCCAGGAAGCGCTGCAGGCTGTTGATGAGCGCGTCAAACAGGGACTGAAACAGCACGACTTCGCCCACGCTGATCTTGCCGCGAAAAGCCAGAAACAGCGCCGTGCAGAGGCAGAGCAGCCGGAAGCCCTGAGAGGTGCCGTAAGCGGCGTTATTCAGCTTGAGCTGCTGCATATCCTGCGTGTCGGCGGCGGTCTGGACCTCCTGCACCTTGGCGGAAAGACTGTAGTATTCCTCCTTCTGGGTACCCTGAGAGCGGTTTAAGCGCTCCATGGCGAGCATTTCCTTGAAGGCCGCGTTGGCTGTCTCCGTCTTTTTGCGCATCAGCGCCTTGCTCTCCCGGATCGGGGTCAGGTGGTGGCGCAAAATCAGGGTCGAGGCCGGGATCACCAGGGCATAGAAGGCCAGCATGGCAGGCATTTTGATGAGCGACACCACAATTGCAAAGACAATATCGATCATCAGGTGGAGCGTTGTCTGCAAATGCTCATTGAGCAGAAGCTTGACAAACTGCACGTCGGACACCAGCTTCGAGAGGATCTTCCGTTAGGCGTATCATTGTAAAAACGCATGGAGAGGACTTGCAGCTTCTGGACGATCGCAAGCTTGAAGCCGGACTCCGCCCGGCGGGTAAAGCGCTGGTAGCAGCGCGCGTCCAGGGTGGCGCAGATCAGGTTCACCGTCAGTGCCAGGGCGGAAGCAAGGATGTTCAGCAGCACCTTTCTTTCAAAAAAGGAAGCGCAGGCGGACAGCGTTTCAATGAGATTCGCCGCGAAAACCGGCAGCATCAGGGCGCACAGATGCTTGATCGTCTTGTTCAGGATCGAGAGCGTGACAAGGAGCCGATGATTCTCCGCAAGATACCGAAGGACTGCGATCGGCTTTGCATCCGGTCTTCTGCCCTTGTCGCTCTGATAGAAGGAAAAGATTTCCTCACTGAGGTCGCCGCCCTCCCTCGCCGGGTGGACGCGATAGATATGGACACCGCGCCTGAAGCGGTGGTCGACATATCCTTTATACTTGACCAGCAGCGAATCCCGGATAAAGTTTTCCATCCAGTCGGCATCGTCCCCCTCCACACGAGAAGGCGAATCGCTCAGATCCCCTGCGCTTTTGATTTCATAGGCCGGGACTGTGCCCGACAGAACCGTGACGCGGACATCCGTATTGCCGCTGTGCAGCAGGCAGAGAACAAGCTCCTCACAGAGCAGTGAAGAGATGAGCCTGGCCTCCTCACTATTGAGCCGCGGATTTACCTCCGCCTCGATGAGCGCCTGCGCCGCTGTCAAGTCATCTATTTTTGCAACAGAAACGGTTTTCATCATACTGTGCTCCTATCTGCCGGCTTCAATACAATTGTTTTGTTTATTCTATAAGGTTCACTCACAGATGACAAATAAAAATAGCCTGAAAACCATCCTTGTCAGAATAATTCCATCAGGTTTGCCGTCTTTCTCCTCACATCCAGCGTTTTTCACTGCGCGCCGCGTCCGCGGCAGTTCCTGCTTCCGGATTATGGCGCCCACACCGGCCGCAGAAATGCGCCGAGAGGGACCATCACAGCGGGAGACACCTCCCCGGGCCGAGCTTCTGCACGGGCCGATCCGGCTTTTTGCGCCGATCGGAACAGAAAGAACCGGGCGCTTTCCCACGAATCTCTTGACAAGTTTGGCGGGAACAAATAATATACACTTGATACGTACTCTTTATATGCAGTGGTTTAAGGAGCATCACATGAAGCACACACATTACAGCGCCGGTATATCAAACAGGGCCGGTCTGGTGAAAACGTGTATATGCCTGTTATGGCTGCTTGCACTGATGCTGCAGCTCGGGGGCGCCGCACTGGCGGAGGACGGCGAGACAAAGCTGAACGAGACCCCCCATATCTCCGTGGATATCGTGGACCGGGCGGAAGGATATTCCGCAGTGCTCTACGACAACATGAGCGGGCTTCCCACCTCCGAGGCCAACGCCATCGCCGAGACCGGCGACGGCTTCATCTGGATCGGCAGCTATGCGGGCCTGATCCGCTATGACGGCAACACCTTTGAACGCATGGATTCCACAAACGGCATTGCCAGCGTGGTGAGTCTTTTCGTGGACAGCCGGGACCGCCTTTGGATCGGCACCAACGACGCCGGCGTCGCCGTCATGGAGCAGGGGCAGTTCCGGAAGTGGGGAAAGGCGGAGGGGCTGCGCTCCGCTTCCATACGCGCCATTGCCGAGGATAAAATGGGAGTCATCTATGTCGCCACAACGGACGGCATCTATACCATCGATACGGAGATGGCCCTTCACTCGCTGGACGATGCGAGAATTCACAGCGCCTATATGCGGGATCTGAGACTCGGCCCCGAGAATGTGATGTACGGTCTGACCCAGGAAGGCAGCGTTTTCACCCTGCAGGACGGCGAGATCAAAACCTATCTTGACGCCGACGAGGTGCGCGTCCACGGGATCATCGGGCTGCTTCCCGACGTCAAACACCCCGGCTTCCTCTATGCCGGTACGGAGAGCTCCCAGGTATACTACGGCAGTCTCGAAGATAATTTCAGCAGCATGGAAACAAGAGACATCGCGCCG
This sequence comes from uncultured Clostridia bacterium, assembly GCA_946184165.1. Classification (GTDB taxonomy): domain Bacteria; phylum Bacillota; class Clostridia; order Oscillospirales; family Oscillospiraceae; genus Limivicinus. The sequence continues at coordinate 16,777 of CAMHEN010000009.1, forward strand.
CTGACCTATGTGGAGCACTTTGAATTCATTGACGATCAGATCTGGATCTGCGCGGGCGACGGGATCGGCGTACTGGATGAGGACGGCTTCCACAACATCCAGAACATTCCCATGAACAGCTCCATCCAGCGCATGCTTGTGGATTACGAGGGGAATCTCTGGTTCACCTCCTCCCGGCAAGGCGTCATGAAAATCGTGCCCAATCAGTTTTCAAACCTCTATGACCGCTATTATCTGACAGACGCGGTGGTCAATGCGACCTGCTTCTACGGCGATCAGCTCTTTATCGCCACGGATTCGGGCCTCACGGTGATCGGAGAAGACGGCATTGTAGAAAGCCTTCCCCTGAAAAAAGCGCTGACGGCCTCGGGGGAGGATCTCGGTGCGACGGATCTGATAGAGCTGCTGAGCGGATGCCGGATTCGCTCCATCGTCCGCGACAGCGAAGGGCGGCTCTGGATCGCGACCTGGCGCAAATTCGGTCTGCTCCGCTATGACCGGGGCGAGCTGCTGGCCTTCGGCCCGAAGGACGGCCTGTTCTCCGACCGTGTCCGGGTGGCCTGTGAAGGCCGCGACGGCAGGATCCTTGTGGCCAACACCGGCGGTGTAAGCATCATTCGGGAGGACGCGGTTACGGAAAGCTACGGGGAGCGCGACGGCATAATCAACCCGGAGATCCTCACGGCGGCCGAGGCGCCGAACGGCGACATTGTCCTGGGCTCTGACGGCGGCGGCATCTATATCATCGGAGAGACGGGCACGCGGCATCTCGGCGCGGAAGAGGGCCTGAGCTCCGAGGTCATCATGCGCATCAAATATGATGCCGAGCGGGACGTCTTCTGGATCGTCACCAGCAACTCCCTCACGTATATGGATCCCGATTACCGGGTGACTACCATAGAAAACTTCCCTTACTCCAATAACTTCGACCTCTACTGGAACAGCAAGGGCGATATCTGGGTCCTGAGCAGCAACGGGATCTACGTGATCCCCGCGGAGAAGCTGCTGGCAAACGAGGAAATCAATCCAATCTATTACGGGCGGGAAAACGGCCTTCCGTGCATCGCCACGGCAAACTCCTACAGCGAGGTGGACGCGGACGGGAATCTGTATATCGCCGGTTCCACGGGCGTGGCCAAGGTCAATATCGAGATGCCCTTTGAGAACATTGACAATCTGAAGGTTGCCGTCCCCTATGTGGATGCGGACGGCTTCCGTATCTACCCGGACAGCGACGGCTCCTTTACGATCCCCACCGGGACAAAGAAGCTGACCGTCTACAGCCACGTGTTCAACTACTCCCTGATGAATCCTCAGATCAGCCTGTCTCTTGACGGCTTCGATTCCTCGAAAATCACGCTCAGCCGCGACGACCTGGTTCCTTTTAATTATACGAACCTCCGGGGCGGGACCTATAATTTCAATATGCAGCTGACGGACGCGATGGGGCGGGGCAGCAAGAAGGTCTCCATTGAGATCGTCAAGGAAAAGGCGTTCTACGAGCAGGTCTGGTTTTATATCGTCGCGGGCTTCGCGGCGCTGCTCACCCTGTGGGGCGTCGTGCGCTTCTTCATCCGCAGAAAGACCCACGCCCTGGAGAAGAAGAATCAGGAGACCATGGCCCTGATCGGCGGCATCACAGAGGCCTTCGCAAAGGTCATCGACATGAAGGACCGCTATACAAACGGCCACTCCTCCCGCGTGGCAAAGTATACCGCCATACTCTCAAAAGAGCTGGGGTACGACGACGAAACCGTGGAGAAGTACTACCGCATCGCCCTGCTGCATGACATCGGCAAGATCGGCGTGCCGCCGGAGGTGCTGAACAAGCCCGGCAAGCTCACGGATGAGGAATTTGAAATCATCAAGTCCCATACCTCCAAGGGCTACGACGCGCTGAAGGAAATCACCATCATGCCGGAGCTCGCCGTCGGCGCCCAGGCCCACCACGAGAGGCCGGACGGCAGGGGCTATCCCAACCACCTGAAAGGGGACGAGATCCCCCGGGTGGCCCAGATCATCGCGGTGGCCGACTGCTTCGACGCCATGTACTCCAACCGCCCCTACCGCAACCGCATGAATTTCGAGAAGGTCGTCTCCATCATCAAGGAGGTCTCCGGTACCCAGCTCACACCCGACGTGGTGGACGCCTTCCTGCGTCTGGTGGATAAGGGCGAGTTCCGCGATCCCGACGACCACGGCGGCGGCACCACCGAAAACATCGACAACATCCGTAAGTAAGAAGCTGTCGGAGGGCACGGCAGATCCGAAGCCGCTGCCGCGCCCGTTCCTCCGCAGCCACGAAAGGTAAGGATCATGGGGACTTTTGCGAAGCGTATCATTATGTGCATCCTCGGCGTCGTCATCTGTGGGCTGAGCGTCGGGATGTTCAAACACGCGGCTTTCGGCGTCGATCCCTTTCAGGCACTTATGAGCGGCCTTGACGCCGTAGTTCCGATCCGCTTCGGAACACTGTATGTGATCGTAAATCTCCTGCTGCTGGTCTTTTCTCTGATCATGGACCGGCACAGGATCGGACTTGCGACCTTTATCAATCTCTTCCTGCTGGGCTATGTTGTGGAGTTCTCCCAGGCTCAGTGCGAGCGTTTGTTCCCGGCACCCGGGATCGGCGGGCGGGTGCTCCTGTTTCTCGCGGGGCTCGTCATCCTCTCCCTCTCCTCCGCACTCTATTTCACGGCGGATCTCGGCGTCTCCACCTATGACGCCGTTGCCCTCGTCTGGGCCGCGCGCCAGACAAGGATCCCCTTTTCCCTCTGCCGTATCGCGACGGACAGCGTGTGCGTGATCGCCGGGGTCGTCCTGTGTCTCGTGTCCGGCATGGGTCCGGCGCAGATTTTCGGCGCCGTCGGCGTCGGCACCGTTGTCACGGCTTTCTTCATGGGGCCGCTGATCGCCTTTTTCAACCGGACCGTCGCCCGGCCGCTGCTGGGCCTGCCCAGAGAATAATCGGGTAAGCTATCGACTGTAAGGAGTGAATACGATGGAAACCAAGTATTACATTGTCAGCCGCATCGACGGAGACTATGCCTGGCTCACCTGCACCAGCGCGCAGGAGGAACCCTTCTTCATTGCCCGCGCGCTGCTGCCTATGGATATCGACGAGGGCAGCAGAGTGAAAATGGAGAACTTCCAGTTTGATACTATTTCTTGATTGAATTCTTTAATCAAGAAAGCCGCAGTTCCTGCGGCGTTTTCAGCGCAAAACGCTGAAAACGCGTCTCATGCAGAACCTCTACGCGCCTTGTGGCGCTATGAAAACCTTTAAGGGATTAAAGGTTTTCATGAGGTTTTAGTATGAGATGGCCTGATCCCGTACGAAAAGACTTGAAGGAGCTATAGCAAAACGATGCTATAGCTCCTTCTTCATGTTCAAAACTGGAAGTAGATAAAGGGGCTCTGGCCGGTGTAGCCGAGAGCGAGCGTGAGACCCGCGAAGCAGAAGAAGAGGAGCAGGCCCCGGAAACTCTTGAGACTCACCGTCGGGTAGAATCCCGCGGGCACGGCGCCGAGCTTTTTGGATCTCGCACAGGCGATGAGGTGCGCGCCCCAGGTGACCACAAGGCCGAACACGCCCCAGAAGCTCACATAGCGTATGCCCTTGTGCAGTGTGAAGATATACCCCATAATCCGCAGGGCTTCCCCAATGGAGCTTGCGCGGAAGATGACCGCTGTGAAGCAGATGAAAGTGAACGTCAGAAACACATTCGCACCGGTGAGCAGAGGGCTTTTTGGGATCCTTTTGCGGAGCGGCCCCGTCACGCGGAAGACGCACTGGGCCACGCCGCTGAGAAAGCCCCAGAGGACGAAGGTCCAGGCCGCCCCATGCCAGAGTCCGCAGACCGTCATGTTCACGAGGATGTTAAAGCAGGTCCGCGCCTCCCCCTTGCGGCTGCCTCCGAGCGGGAAGTAGAGGTACTCCGTGAGCCAGGTGGAGAGGCTGATGTGCCAGCGCCGCCAGAACTCGTTCACATTCGGAGAGATGAAGGGGATGTTGAAGTTTCGCGGCAGGTCGTAGCCGAGACACCTTGCGCAGCCCACTGCCATGTCCGAGTAGCCGGAGAAGTCGCAGTAGAGCTGGACAAAGTAGGCGTAGACCATGAGCAGCAGAGTCCCCGCGCTGTAGGCCGCGGGGGCGCGGTGCACGGCGTCGACGAAGGAGGAGATGTTGTCCGCGATGACGATCTTTTTGAAGAGGCCGAACACAAAAATCTGCACGCCCTGTTCGAGTCCCGCAAGGGAGATGCAGCGCTCCTCCCGGAGCTGTGGCAGAAACTCCCCGGCCTTCACGATGGGCCCCGCCACAAGCTGGGGGAAGAAGGCGATGTAGAGCGCGGTGCGCACGAAGTCATGCTCCGGTTCAAGCTTGCCGCGTGAGACGTCGATGGTGTAGCTCAGGGACTGGAAGGTGTAGAAGCTGATGCCCACGGGCAGAAGGATACGCAGGGTCCCCGCCCGCGCAATGCCGAACACCGCGCAGAAGGAGTCCACAAAGAAGTTAAAATACTTGAATACGCCGAGGACCAGAAGCGGCACCGCGACGCCGAGGACGAGGGCTGTGCGCCGCCAGGGCTTGTCCATCTGGAGGGCCGACACATGGGCCACGAGTGTGAGCGAGAGCATCAGAAGGCAGCAGAGCCAGTTCCACCAGCCGTAGAACACATAGCTTGCCAGAAGCAGCACGATATGCCGCAGGCGCAGGCGTTTTTCCTTCTCGAGATTCTCAAAGGCGGGGAGCTTTGTCACCGCCATGACAAGACAAACCAGGGCGAAGAAGATGACAAAGGTAAAACTGTTGAACAGCATCCGCTCAGGCCCCCTCTCCCGTGAGATACGCGTGCACGCTCTCGGCGAAGATCCGGTGGCCCAGGCTGTTGATGTGACCCTGGCCCGGCGCGGTGTTTGCAAAGCCGAAGGGGAGGACGCCGTCCTCCGTCATAGCGGAGATGTTTTCCTCCGTCAGATCGAGAAAGACAAGGCCGTTTTCCGCGCAGAGTCTCGAGAAGGCCTCGCGCTCGCCGGGGCGGGTCTCGGTGACGCCGCGGCCCGCCGCGTCCGGCTGCACCGTGGGCGTATAGACCAGGATGCCCTTCACACCGTACTCCGCGCAGACTTCTCCGGTCTTCTCCAAAAGCCGCGCAAGAGAGGCCTCATAAGCCTCCGCCGTGACCGGCTCCGCGCTCACCGCCGCGGCCGCGACGGCCTCGTTGGTGCCCTTGAAATACTTGGTATAGAGGAGGCGCAGATAGGGCAGCTTCTGCAGTATCGTGAGAAGCCCGCCGCTGTGGGAGGGAATGTCCGGCAGGGTCCCGTCCGCCGCGGCATCCATGGCGGCGGGATCATAGCTCAGGGTGGCAAGCTCAAAGATCACGGCGTCCCTGGGCGCATAGGTCTCGAGGGCCTTGTCCAGACGTTTCACGGCGTACAGAAAGGTGTGCCCCGCCATGCCGATGTTATAGGTATACTTCTCCCCGGCAAAAAACTCGTTGAGAAGATTTGCGGCGTTCTCCACCTGGAAGATGCAGAAGCCCTCCGTGTGGGATGAGCCCATGAGCAGCAGGTCGATCTCCTCCCCGGGGGTATAGTCGCGGAGATTATTGAAGCCGTCGTTATTGACACGGCCCGCGCCGAAGCCCTCGGTTCCGCGGGAGTAGAAGCGCCCCGGCTCATACTTGTATTCGGTGGCGCCGTCCGGGTTTTCATGGTGGACGGGGATGTTGAAGTAAGCGAGGCAGAAAAGGCACAGCAGCGCAAAGGCGAGAAGCCCCGCGAAAAGCGCCCGGAGCAGCCACGAGAGTACGGATTTTTTCATGTGGCCTTCTCCTGCGCGCCGCCGCCGAGCTTCCTGGCAGGCACCCCGGCGATTTTGATGCCGGGCTCCGTAAAGCTCTTCGTGACAAGGGCATGGGCCCCCACGGTGATCCCGTCCGCCAGGGTGACGCCGCCCATCACGGTGCTTCTGAGACCGAGCGTCACATGATCCCCGATCGTCGGCGCGAGATCCTGCACGTCATCCCCCGCGAGGACGGCGTAGGGCATGAAGCGGCAGTATTCCCCAACGTAGGAATTCGGGTTCACCCCGCCGGTGTTGACGTGGGAGATATAGAGTCCCTTGCCGCAGGTGTTGGGCGGGAAATACATGCCGTAGCGGAGCTGCAGCTTCGTGAGCCGCATGAGATAGAGCTTCGCCCGCAGACGCTTTCCGGTGTTGAGATAATACTCGGTTTTCCGCAGCAGCACCATGTGGCGGCGGAGGATCGCCCCCTGGCTGAGCTGAAAGATGTAGGGGAAGATGTGCTTCGCGTTCAGGGGGTAGCGGGCCGTCTCGATGGCGAGCCACTCCCGGAGCTGTTCCTTGGTGTGGATGCGTTTTTCCTCAGGGATCATGGTCTTTCCTCCGGATTCGAACGTCTGCGCCGGAGCAGCGAGAGCATGTAGAGAAGACTCTCGTTCCGGAGCAGGCGGTTAATAAGTATGTAGACGACAACGCCGAGGATGATCTCGGCGAAGAGCTTCAGGATCTGCGGCAGCGCCAGAAGCCCGAAGGCCCGCACGGCACACGCCATGACAAGGGACGAGAGAAGCGATTTCCACACATCCCGCGCCTGGTCGAGGGCACTGTAGCCCAGGAGTTTTTTCAGCGGCAGGGAGGTCACCAGGGCGTCCAGCCAGGCAGAGAAGGCAAAGCCCGCCGCGATGGCCGGCACCGTGCGAAAGCCCAGCACGCTCACGGCGAGCACAATGAGCATCAGCACCCGGCGCAAAACCTCCTGCTTCGCGTAGAGGTCGCTGCGCCCCAGGGACTTGAGGGCCACAAGGTTCGAGCTTGTGAGCGGGACCTGAGCCTCCCCGACGCTCATCAGGATGAGGAAGGGCACCGCGGGCAGCCACTTGTCCGTCAGCACGACGCGCACGATGGGCTCCGCCGCCGCGGCCATGCCGAACATGATGGGGAAGATGATGAAACAGCCGAGCTTCTTCGTTCGCCGCAGAAGTTCCAGAAGTGTCTCCGGCTCATCCTGGGAGCGGGAGAGTACCGGGAACATGACGGACTGGATCGCCGCGTCCAGGTTGAGGGAGACGGTACTCGCGAAGGTCTGGCCGCGGTTGAAGTAGCCGAGCTGGGCTGTGGAAAAGCGTCTGCCGATGATGAGCGGGCGGAGATTGTTGTAGACCGTGGTGACGATGGATGCCGCCAGCATCTTGAGGCCGAAGCCGTAGAGCCGCCTGGCGCTCTCCAGGGAGAAGCGCTCCCGCGGGAACCAGCGCAGCACGCTCAGCATGGCAAGGGAGCTCACCGCGATCTGGGCAAAGAAGTAGCCCACCAGCGCCCAGAGCCCCGCGCCCCGGAAGGCAAGCCACACGCCGAGCGAGCCCGCCAGCACCGTCGCCGCGAGATTGCAGAACATCATCTCCCGAAAGCGCATCTCCCGCTGCATCCGGGCCACCTGGATGGAGTTGAAGGCGCTCAGAAGCAGGGAGAAGGAGAAAAAACGCAGGGGGCGCAGGAGTTCCTCGCTCCGAAAGTAACGGGCGATCGCGGGGGCTGTGAGCTGCAAAAACCCGATCATGACGCAAGAGAGGCCCAAGGTGATGAGAAACACGGTGGAATAATCCCGTTCGTCCGCCTCCCGCGTCTGGACGAGGGCAGTACTGAGCCCGCTGTCGATGAGCGTGAGGGAGAGGTCTGTAAACACCGTGAGCAGCGCGACCTGGCCGAAAACCTCCGGGGCCAGAAGCCGCGCCAGCAGGATGCTGATGACGAAGCCAAGGCCCTTGACCGCAAAGCGCTCGGTAAATTTATAGGCCAGGGACCGGACGATCGTCTGCTTATCCATGTCCGCCCCTCACCTCCCCCGGTAGACACGGGTGCAGAAGAACACCAGCGCGTCAAATTTTCCCTGATCCAGAAGCTGCAGGGCGCGCCGGTTCAGCACACCGCGCAGACCGGAGGCTCCGCTGTAGCCCTTGGACAGAAAGTCCCGGTAAAATGCCGCGTCCCGGATGCTCCGGAGGGCGGCGTTCCGGTCCTCCCGGTCCGGGCAGCCGCGGCAGATACGCTTGATTTCGATGACCAGGGTGTCGAGCAGGTGGTCCCGATAGCGGGCGTAATCCGCCTCGTCAAAGAGCGAGAGGCGGCGAAGCCAGGCATAGACGAATTCGTCCAGCGTAAAATCCGCCCGGTAGCCCGTAAAGCGAACCGAGTGGGTAATGCTGCTGCTGTTGTAGCGGTAGAGGTAGAGCTCATCCTCGAGAAAAAGGAAGCTCTCCGCGTTTTCCAGGATCTCGGTACTCTGCAGGAGATCCTCGCCCCGGCTGATGTGAAACCAGGGGGAGAAGTCCCGCCCGTCAAAGCAGTTTCTCCGCACACACTTGCGCCAGAGTGCGTTGTAGGTGCTGTCGCTCAGAACGATGCCGGTCACCTGCCGGCGGTCCCGCAGGACCTGCCCGCAGAGGGGGCCGGGGTTCACCGCGTGCAGTACGCCTCCCGGAGCGTCGGAGCGCGCGCCGTAGATGACGCAGTCCGCCCCGCTCTCCCGCACCGCCCTGTCGAGGGTCTCAAAGGCGCGGGGCAGGAGCGAATCGTCGGAGTCGACAAAGAGGATATAGTCGCCCCGCGCCCGTTCGATGGCATAGCGCCGGGCGGACATGAGGCCGCCGTTGGGCTTGTGGAAGACGTGCACGCGCGCATCCCGCGCGGCGTATTCGTTACAGAGGATGCCGCTTTTGTCCGTGGATCCGTCGTCCACCACGAGAAGCTCGAGATTTTCATAGCCCTGGGTGAGGATGGAATCCAGGCATTCGCCCACGAAGGGCTCCACATTGTAGACGGGGATGAGGACGCTGAAAAAAACTGAATCACCCATGCAGGATCTCCTCCGCATACTGCCGCCACCGGTCGAAGACGACGTCCGGGCGGAAACCCTCCGCCGTCTCCCGCGCAGCCCTGCCCATACGCTCCGCCGCGGCGGGATTCTGCAGCATCTGGCAAAGCGCCCCGGACAGCGCCTCTTCATCCCCCGGAGGGACGAGAAGACCGTTGACGCCGCTCTCGATGACCATGGCGGGCCCGCCGCCGAGACAGTCGGTGCTCACGCAGGGGAGCCCCAGGGCCATGGCCTCCAGCAGGGCGTTCGGCAGCCCCTCGTAATCCGAGGAGAGGGCGAAGACCTTCGCCCCTTTGATGGCGGAGGCCACGTCCGCACTCACGCCCATGAGCTTCACGCGGGACGTGAGGCCCAGGGAATCAATAAGCCCCTGAAGCTCATCCCGCAGTTCACCCTGGCCGTAGAGCAGGAGATTATCCTCCGTCTCCCCGGCGATTTTCGAGAAAGCGCGGATCAGCAGGGCCTGGTTTTTCTGCCGGTTCAGGCGGCCCACCGAGACGATGTCCCGGTGCGGGCCGTCATATTGTACCTCGAAAAAGGAGGCGTTGACCTGGTTCATGATGATGCGGGACTTCTTCTGCAGCCGCTTCGGGAACCAGCGCTTCTCCTCCTCGGTCTGGAAGACGCAGCCCTCCGCCATGGGCATGAGGAGCCTGCCCACCACCTTGCCGGAGAGGCCGGGGTATTCCTTCTCGCTCGCGTTGCAGACGGAAACCAGCCGCTTGACCGGCAGCCCCAGCGAGGCCACCATCCCGCGGAAGTTCGGCTCCTGCATGCAGGTGATGAGAATGTCGGGCTTGTATTCCCGCAGCCAGCGCCGCAGCTTTCCGATGCGGCTGAGATTGCGCTTCAGGCGGGACTGCACGATCAGCTCAGGCTCCATGTTCAGGCGGGTCACCCTGTCGGACAGGGCGTACTCCACCCCGTTTGCGGGGGTGAAGGAGGTGACCAGCACCGTGCGGTACCCACACTGCTCAAAGCGCTCGGCAAGCTGGATGAAGACACGCTCCGCCCCGCCGCGGCCGAGGGAGTTGAGATAGAGCATAACGGTTTTTCCTGTCATGGTGTTCTCCTTCAAAGGGCGCCCGCTTCCCCGGCAAGGCGCGTGTAGAGGGCGGTAAGCTTTGCGGCGCTGTCGCGGATATCAAAGCCCGCCTCGCGGATCGCCTCGGATGCATCCAGGCGCTTGCGGGGCTTTAAGAGCGCCTCGGCCCACACATCAGGATCCCCAAGGGGCAGATACTCCACCAGCGGGGAGACGTCCACCTCTCTTGTGATCGTGTCGGACAGGACGCAGGGCAGCCCCGCCGCCTGCGCCTCCACCACCGTCATGGGAAGCCCCTCCCACAGAGAGGGGAAGGCGAACACGTCCATCGCGCTCAAAAGCTCCGGCACATCGTCCCTGTTTCCGGTCATGAGTACCTGGTCGGCAACACCGAGGGCCACCGCCTTTTCAGCCATGGCCTGCTGCAGGGGCCCTACGCCCACGAGCAGCAGCACCGCGCCGGGATTTCGCTCGTGCACCTTCTGAAAGGCGTCGAGCAGGAAGGTATGGTTTTTCACGTCCCGAAAGCGGCCTACATTGCCGATCACGAAGCGCCCCCCGATCCCAAGGTCCCTGCGGTACTGCTCCCGCACCGAGGGGGCGAGGGTGAAGCGGCTCGTGTCGATGCCGTTCGGCAGGAGGACGAAGCGCTCGCTGCGGCAGGCGCGCTTTCCGTAGAGCCATTCGCCGGAGCCCTGGGAGCAGGCCATCAGAATATCGGCCTGGTCCCGCAGCGGGAGCTGGAGCACGGTTTTGACCGCTCCCTTGAGGCCGCTGCCGGAATTGGTGGAGTGGCTGTGGATGATGGTCTTGAGCCCGTGTTTCCTCGCCACCGGCAGATACAGGGAGGCGTAGCTGCGGGAGTGGGAGTGGAGGATACGGTACTCGGGATGGGTGTAGAAAAAATTATTCCAGTCCCGGCGGATCTCCCCGGCGTTGGTGCCGTGAAAGCCCGCGAGGGTATACACCCTGCCGCCCATGGCTTCGATCTCGGGAGCGAAGTAGGTCTCCCCCGGATGGTCGATGATAAAGTCGAACTGGATCTTTTCCCGGTCGATATTCCGGTAGATATTCATCATCATGGTCTGCGAGCCGCCCACGTCGAGACTCGCGATCATGTGCAGCACGCGGATCATCTCTCCGCCTCCCGGATCTCGATCACGGTCTCCCGCTTCTGGGTGACGACGGCGTTTGCGGGAATGCTCCCGCGCACGACGGTGTTCGCCCCGATGACGCAGTTGTCGCCGATGGTGGTGCCGCGCAGGATGACACAGTTTGCCCCGATCCAGACATTGCTGCCGATGACCACGGGGGCCGTGCGGTACTTCATGGCGGCGACGCCGCCCTCGGCCCTGTAGTCGTGGTCGTGATCATAGATCTGCACGTTGGGGGACAGCAGCACGTTATCCCCCAGGGTAATGCTCTCCTGACAGGCGAGCATGTTGTTCGTATTGAGGGAGACGTTCTTCCCGAGGCGGCAGACGGCCCCCCGGCGCACCCGGAGGATGGCCCCGGCGCGCATCTTGAAGCCCGGCCCGATGCGAACCTCGCCCCCGCGGTCCAGGGTGATCTCCGTGTGCGGCGACACCTGACAGAGAGCGGGGCCCTCAAATTTCGCCCCATGCAGGAGCTTGAGGATTCCCATTTTCAGAAAGCCCGTGGGGTATACCCCGAGGGCGCGGATGTACTTGTTCACGCTTCGACCTCCCGGAGATAGGCGCCGATGACGAGCTCGCGGTCAAATTCCCGCGCGACCTTTTCGTGGCCCGCGAGGCCCATGCGCTCCCGCTCCTCCTTCGTGAGTGCGAGAAAGCGCTCGGCCTTTTCGATGAGCGCGGCGCTGCTGCCGGCCTCGAAGAGATAGCCCGTCACGCCGTCCTCCACCGCATCGCGGGAGCCGGGCACATCGGACACGATGCAGGCCCTGCCCGCCGCCGCAGATTCGAGCACCGCGTTCGGCACTCCCTCCCCGCCGTGGGAGGGCAGCACCGTGCAGTGGCAGCGGCGGATCCAGGCGTCGATATCCTTCTGGAAGCCGAGATATTCGATATAGCCCTCCGCCTGGTACCGGGCGAGCTTGTCCTTGTATACATCCTGCTCGATCCACCCGGCAAGATAGAAGCGGGCGTTCGGATGCCTGCGGCGGACGGCTACGGCGCAGTCGAGAAACTGATCGACTCCCTTGACCTCCATAATGCGCCCGATATAGAGAAAGCGGATTTCCCCGTCGTCCGGCATGGGGGACAGCGCGTGCTGGCTCAGGTTCACACCGGAGCCGGGGATCAGTTCCCAGTTGTCCTTCACAATGCCGTGGCGGAGGAAGTAGTCCTTATCGTCGGCATTCTGGAAGAAGACCTTGTAGCAGTTTTTGATGGACGCCCGGTAGAGGGCGCGGACGGTCACGGCCAGCAGATTGTCATAGGCCAGGGCGTTGCCGCGGCCCGTGATGTTGCAGACCTGCCTGAAGCCCAGGGCGTTCGAGGCCATGGAACCGTAGATATCGGGCTTGGAGGTGTAGCTGAAGATGACGTCCGGCTGCACTGCGCGCATGATTTCCTTATACTTGCGCAGGAGCTTCAGATCCTCCAGCGGATTCAAGCCCCGGCGGGACATGGGGGTCTCGATGATCTCGCAGCCGAGCTTCCGGAAGTATTCGTTCTGCTCGTCCGCGGGCATGGAGAGGACCACCCGGTGGCCCCGCTGCAGGAGCCGCTCGATCAGCTCCCGCCGGAAGGCGTAGAGCGTAATGAAGTGATTGGAGAGAAAAAGAACGGTTTTAGCGCTTCCCATGCAGATACTCCTCCACCTCGCGCCGAAGGCCGATCTCAAAGATCTCCGGCTCGTAGCCGAAGTCCCGGGTCGCCTTCTCATGGCTGAAGCTGCGGTCCTCCCCGAGGCGCAGCACCTTTTCCACATAGTCGATCCGCCCGCCGCTCAAAGCCCGGACGCTCCACGCGCCCGCCGCGCCGACGGCCATCGGCACGCTCAAAAAGCGGGTCTTCTTGCCGAGATAGATGCCGATCAGGCTGCAGAGCTCCCGCACGCTCAGGCGCCGGGAACCGGAGCAGACGTAGTCGAGCTCCGGCAGGCTCTCTTTCATAATGCACTGGTAATAGGCCCGGCCCAGGTCGCGGGCGTTCACCGGCTGGATAAAGGCGTGGCCCCCGTCAATCTGGGGCATGACCGGGAAGACGTCCACCATGCGGATGAACTTATGGATGTTGTGGTCGCACATGTCGCCGAAGATCATGGTGGGCCGGAGGATCGTGACGTTCATGCCGCGGTCGAGAAAAGGCTGCATCTTCGCCTCGATGTCCTTGTATTCACCGCTTGCCATGCGGTGCTTCGAGTAGATGCCGGTGGTATGTACAAGCACCATATGGCCCTGAAAGTCCGCCCGCTCCGCCGCCTCCAGAAGGGGAAGCGTCACGCGGATGCCCGCAATGTGCATGATACGGTCCGCCCCGTTCACCAGGCGGAAGAGATCCTCGTCATTCAAAAGATCTCCCACGACCTTCTCCACCCGCAGCCCGGAGGCGTCCAGCAGGCGGGTATCAGAGCTCTCGCGCACCAGGACGCGAAGCGTCCCGTCAAAACCGCCGCGCACGAGCTCCTCCAGAAAATATCGGCCGGTGTGTCCGGTGACGCCGGTTACCGCAAGAATCATGACAATCTGCTCCTTTGAAGAGATCAATAAACTAAATCAGTATACCACGGAAAGGCCCTGTTTACAACAAATTTATCCTATGGCCCGGGTGAGGGTAAGATACACCGTCGCCATGCCGAGGATGGCGAGATGCAGGGGATAGACGGCATAGAACGCGAGCTTGAGTGGCTTGCCCTGTTTCCCGTTATACAGCAGGATCGGCACCAGGGAGAGCGCCGCCACGATGAAGTGGGAGGCGGGGTGCGGCATGGGGTCGATGATGTACTCCGCCACGCACCACAGCAGGATCACCCCCGCCTGGGAAAAGCGGCTGCCCCGGGCAAGCCAGATCGCAACGATGAGCGCCGCGCCGAGCGAGCGGTAGTCTGCGTTGTCCCGGATGAGGAAGAATACGCCGAAGAGGGCGAGGGCCTGCATCAGAAGCCGTATGATATCCCGCGTGGGGCTGATCGCCTCATCCAGTACGGCGATGACGGCGAGCCCCAGAGCAAGGGTATAAAAGACGTTCAGGCTGTCGCTGAGAATGCGGATGCCCGCGTACTCTACGCGCAACACCGCCGCCGCGAGTGCAAGTCCCAGAAGCAGGACGCTCCAGTCGGCGCGCACCGTGGCATACCAGGCCACGCACGCCACGGCTATAAAGATCAGGCATACGAACCACCGGCTGCCGAGAGATATCACAAGTCCGTTGTCCTTCGGGAGATAGGTATAATCCATCGCCAGCACATAGGGGATCTGGGAAACGAAGGCGAAGGCCACGAGCCGCGTGAGATAACGCCTGACGCTGTGGGTCTTCTCATAGCCGTTCACGATCAGGTAGGCGTAGATTGGGAAGCCCAGGCGTCCGGCGGCGCGCAGGATCTCATAGAGGGACTTGTCTATAAAACGCGGGTGCAGAAAGATCGCGGTGTGGTCGATCAGCATGGAGCTCAGGGCCAGCAGCTTCATCCAGAAAACAGTCAAGTTGATCCCCTCCTGTCACAGCTTTTCAAGAACTTTTTTGTACGGAGCGAGCATTCCCTCGTTCATCTTGTCGCCGATCACGCGCTTGAGGCGTCGGCTCCGCAGCAGGACGCCCAGCGCGCTCAGCCCCAGCATCCGCGGCCAGCGCCTCTGAGGAAAGTCATAAAGCCCGTGGGCGCGGTAATAGAGGTGATCCTCCCGCATCATGCCGCGCATGAGCCACACGAGATCCCGGAAGATCTTCATCCCGCCCACGCCCCAGAAACTGCGCGGCGGATTGTAGCCGTGCTCCAGCGCCCAGCTCAGGCGCAGGGAGAGGGCGCGCAGGGAATCGGCGTCGGACGCGAAGCCCGCGAGGAAACTGTGTCCCACGGAGGCCCGGGCCTCCAGCACGGTTTTGAGATTGTCCTCCCGGCTCATGTCGCCGTTTATGAGGTAGGCGAAGGGCTTGCCCTCGGCCACGGTGCGGTGGCCGTTGCAGAACTGCCGGTCATCATACATCTTGAAGCGCGCTCCCATGCTGTGGTCCCGCAGGGTGAAAGCGTAGACGATGGCGTCGGCAGTCTGGATCTCATCCCGCAGCAGAGCGTCGAAACCGTCGCGGTAGACGCATTTGCCGCTTGTGGCGCAGCTCAGGCAGCCGAGGCAGCCGCCCCGGAAGGAGAAGTCCGCAAGATTCACAAAGCGCGTGCAGTACGGAAAGGCCGCGCCGAAGTCCTTAATCAGGGCGCGCAGGCTCTCGTCTCCTGTTCTCAGGTCCGCTACGATCACCACGTCGAAGCCCTCTTCCTTCTTGCAGCCCTCAAGGCAGCTCACATAGGGCTTCGCCGGTTCGGCAGGTACAGACGGAGCTTCCTCAAAGACGCCGTTTTCCGCGCAGAAGACCGCATACTCCAGAAACCGCTCCGCCTCCCGGCGGCCCCGCTTCTCCAGCAGATCCTCCATATCGGCGGAGAGGCCGTGGATGACGCGCATGCCGAGATCATGAAAATTCTCCTCCAGGAAGCGGTGGGCCGTCACATCAAAAAAGTGCTTGGAGGTGGAAAGCTGCGTGACGTACTTGTCCCGGAGGGGGATACCGCTCTCCTTCAGAAGCTCCAGGAAGCGGTGGAGCTGGGAGGGAACAAGAAAGGAATAGACCGGGTAGGCAAAGATCACGAGTTCTGCCTTCCCCATGGCCTCGGCAGCGGGGGCCATATCCTTCTCGAAGGCGTCGAGCCCGGCAGCGGCGTTGAGATAAGAGAAGCTGTGCCGGGGAAAGCGCTTTTCGAGATAGAGACAGGTCTGGAGCGTGACGCTGAAACGCCCGCGCGGCGAGCCGTTGACAAAGAGAATATTCATGGATCTCACCTTTACATAACATTGTTAACTCCTCTTATTATTGCACACTGCCCCCCTTTCTGACAAGCCTTTTTCACAAAATTCGCCGAAAGTGAAAAACGCGCTTGACCCCGGCTCCGTCTTATTCTATACTTATACTGTTCAAGATCATAAAAGCAAACAAATGATTTGATAAAATCTGAAACAGGAGGATATTTCCATGAAGCATTCTTATAGGGTTATGGGCGCCCTTCTCGCCGTGCTGATGCTGGCCGCGCTGCTGCCCGCTGCGGCCTTTGCCGAGATCACAATCGTCGAGCCGCCCCTCGTCACCTGGGTCGAGCCCGATCAGGACGGCAATCCCCACGTTTTCGTAAGGCCCGGCGACTGGAACGGCGAAGTTCTCTGCAACGGCAACCCTGGTGAGCTGGTCCCTATCCAGTCCGATGCCGGCACCACGATAATCTATGTCCGCAACAACATTGACGACCAGTTCCTCTACATCAACGAGATCTGGGCCAAGCGCATCCGCAGTGCGGAGGAGAACGGCAGTGTTGAGATCAACGCCGAATCCTGGTACACCATGAACGTCTATGTGGCCGAAGCGATCGCGGAGCGCCAGGACGTGAGCGTGAAGTTCGATTACCTCGACTACGACTCCGGAGAGAAGCAGAGCTTTACGATCCCGGCCGGCACCGATCTGAAGGCCCTGATGGACGGAAAGGAGACCATCTCCTTCAAGGATCTGGCCGAGAAACTGGCTGCCAAAGCCGCCGAAGAAGCTGCGGCCGCCGAGGAAGCTCCCGCTGCCGAAGAGACTCCCGCCGCCGAAGAGACTCCCGCTGCCGAAGAGACTCCCGCTGCCGAGGCGAAATAACGGTCAATCACATACATTATCAGACGAATCCGCAGCTTCCTGCGGATTCGCTTTTTTTATCAGGTCTGCGGACAAAAAAAGGCGGACCGCAAAAGC
>CAMHEN010000010.1 GCA_946184165.1 uncultured Clostridia bacterium
GATCGTGCCGAGAGGCTCTTCACCGAGAACGAGGAAGAGGCGAAGAAGCGCTACGAGCATCTCATGAAGCTCAAGGCCCTCTACGAATGACACGTTTTTTCATAAAAAGTCAGTACTTTTTATGAAAAAGATGCCGCAGAAGCGGCATACAGTTGCTGGCGCAACTGACGTCTCATACGATTTTCAACGCGCCATGCGGCGCTATGAATAGTAGACAAAGTCTACTATTCAATGAAAACCAGTATAATCCGCAAAATCGCATAAACCCCGGCACCCCCTCGGGATAACCCGAGGGGGTGCTCAGCTTGTCAAAAAAGTCCTTTTGGGGACTTTTTTGCCTGCGCTTTGCCGCCGAGCATTTTGCTTGAGGCAAAATGCTGATATCTGAAAAGCCTTGAAATTCAAGTCTTTTCAGACGGCGGTTTATCGTATTCGAGGCGGGCCTTGCCCCCTCGAGCTCCCCTGCGGCTCTGTTATCGCACACTGCCGCCAGGCTTTTTTGACAGTCTCGGCACCCCCTCGGGATAACCCGAGGGGGTGCTTTTCGTGCGGGCGGGACTTGCCAACGGCGGGCACATCGGATATAATACATAAAAATCCAGGTCGCCCGAATAAACGGGCCCGGCCTGGACGGTACAAAACCCGGGGCGTATCTAAAAAGGAGTGACAGTCATGATCGATCAAAAGCTCGCGGCATGGGGCCGCAGCGGAAACATCATCCGCGAGATCGCGGAGTACGGCGCCGAACAGGCAAAAATCGTGGGGGAGGACCATGTGTACAACTTTACCATCGGCTCGCCGAGCATCGACCCGCCGGCCTGCGTGTTTGAGACGATGGAGAAGCTCCGGGCGGAGATCCCGCCGGCAAAGCTCCACACATATGCCCCGGCGATCGGCTTCCCCGAGGTCCGGGAGAAGACGGCGCAGTACCTGACGCGCACCTTCGGCATGCCCTACCGCGCCAGGGATGTGATCATCACCTGCGGCACCTCCACCTGCCTTGCGGTGATGACGCGGGTGCTGCTCTCCGGCGGCGGCCGGGCCATGACATTCACCCCCTATTTCATGGACTATAAATACTATGCCGAGGCGGTGGGTTCCACTCTCACCGAGTGCCCCACGGACCCCAATACCTTCCAGCTCGACCTGGAGGCGGCGGAGAAGGCCCTGACAGAGGACACCATGCTCCTCATCATCAACTCCCCCAACAACCCCTCAGGCGTCGTCCTGCGGCGAGAGGGGCTGGAGGGCCTTGCCGCGCTCCTCGAGCGCAAGCAGAAGGAGTACGGCCACCCCATCTACATCGTGGCGGACGAGCCTTACCGGGATCTCGTCTATGACGGGCAGGAGGTCGTGTTCCTGCCGTCGATCTACAAGAACACCATCTACTGCTACTCCTTCAGCAAATCCATGTCCCTGCCGGGCGAGCGCGTGGGCTTCATGGCTCTGCCGCCGGAGCTGGACGATTATGAGGATATCTACTCGGCGTCTCTCGCCGCCATCCGCGCCTTCGGCTACATCTGTGTGTCCAGCATGTGGCAGCGCGTGGCGATCGAGTGCCTCGGCGCCACGAGCGATATCTCCATCTACAAGGGCAACCGCGACCTTCTGTACAATTCCCTCACGGAGATGGGCTACACCTGCGTCTACCCGGACGGGGCCTTCTATCTCTTCATGAAGACGCCGGAGCCCGACGCGGAGGCCTTCTGCCGCCGGGCCATGAAGGAGAACCTCCTGGTGGTCCCCGGGGACAGCTTCGGCACGCCGGGCTATGTGCGCCTGGCCTACTGCGTGAGCCGGGATGTGATCGAGCGCGCCCTGCCTGTGTTCCGCAAGCTCGCGGAAGAATACCGCGCGGCACTCTGACGGAAGAGAGATGACAGAGACGGAAACGAGCGTCGATCTGGAAAAAACGCGCGAGCATATCCGGCGCGGCGGGCGGACGAATTACATCATCTGCCTTATCTCCGAGATCATCCTCGGGGCGCTGACGGTGGGGCAGGCGGGCCTCACGGCAGCGGTTTTGTTTGTCCCCGCGGCCGCAGTGTACATCGGACCGCGGCTCAACAACAACTTCCTTTTTAACTTTCTCAGGCGCTTCGCCGGGATCGAAACGATGCCGGACAAGTACCAGGCCGCCATCGGCTGCGCCGTCCTGTTCATCATGTACCTGTCTCTGTTCGTGATGCTCCGGATGTTCGCCGGCATGATGAAATATCTCGCGGAGGGAGAGCAGCCGCTGGATGTGAAGGCCGCACGGCAGATGCGCCACAAGGCATACTACCTGCTGCTCATGCTGTTCTATAACCCCATCGTCGCGGGCATCGCCTTTTCGATCGTGATGCTGTTCTCCTATGTGATGGAGTACGGCGGCTACATCCAGGAGCGGGCGGACGAGACCAACCGCATCCAGGAGGAGATGATCCTCTCCTTCGCCGAGATCACGGAGAACAAGTCCGGCCAGACGGGGCAGCACATCAAGCGCGTGTCGGAGTATGCAAAGATCATCGCAAAGAAGCTCGGTCTCAGTGCGGATCGGGTGGAAGCGGTGCGCATCGCCTCCACCATGCACGACGTGGGCAAGCTCCTCATCCCCTCCGAGATCCTGGAGAAGCCCGGGAAGCTCACGGACGAGGAGTACGCCGTCATCAAGACCCACACCACCCTGGGCGGCAAGCTGCTGGAGAATGTGGAGGGGGAGGAGATGCAGCTCTCGCGCACCATCGCCCTGCAGCACCATGAGCGCTATGACGGCAAGGGCTACCCCACAGGCCTCCGCGGGGACGAGATCAGCCTTGAGGGCCGCATCGTCGCGGTGGCGGATGTGTATGACGCCCTCACCAGCCGGCGCAGCTACAAGAGCGCCTGGCGGGAGGAGGACGCCTTCCGCGAGATCGTAAACGGCCGCGGCACCCAGTTCGACCCCCAGGTGACAGACGCCTTCGAAGCGGCCCACGACCAGATTCTCGCCGTGCGCGAGCGGTTCCGGGACTGAACCTGTTTCTCAAGGAAAACAGCATAACAAAGAAAACGGCGGATCCGTACCTTCACGGTACGAATCCGCCGTTTTGCCAAGAATGGCTTATACCTCGCCGTTCAGATAGTCCGCCGCGTAGCAGGCGTAGAGCGCCGCGGCGACGGTGAGGGCGTCCTCATCGATGTCGAAATGCGAATTGTGGTGGGCCACGCAGGTGTCGGGCTTTTCGGGATTGGATGAGCCGATATAGGCGTAGACGCCGGGGACGCGGAGGATGAACTCGGCAAAGTCGTCCCCGCCGAGGGCGGGCTCGCGCGCGCGGATCACGCGCTCCTCTCCGAAGAGCGAAACGGCGGTCTTCTGCGCCTCGGCGGTCGCGATGGGATCGTTCAGCAGGGGGGAGGTGAAGTCCTTCCATTCCACCTCCGCCGTCCCGCCGTAGAGCGCCGCCGTCTGCACGGCCAGCGCCTCGAGCCGCTCCTTGGTGGCTTTGCGCAGCTCCGGCGTGAGCACGCGGATGGTACCCTCCAGCTCCGCCTCCTGGGCGACGATGTTGTAGGTCGTGCCTGCGGTGATCTTGCCGATGCCGATGAGCACGTTGTCCATGGGGCTCGTGCGCCGGGTGACCAGGGCCTGCGCCCCCACGACGATCTGGCTTGCGATATAGGCGGCGTCCACCCCGAGATCGGGCGTGGAGACGTGTGCCCCCAGTCCGTGCACGCGGATGCGGAACCAGTCCACGCTCGCGTTGTTGGGCCCGGGCATCAGCACCACGGAGCCCACCGGCACGTTGGACGCCATGTGCACGCCGAAGCTGCGCCCGGCCTCGTCGATGGCGCCGCTCGCGATGATGGGCCTTGCGCCGTAACCGACCTCCTCGCCCGGCTGCCAGGTCATGATCACCTTGCCGGAGAAGAGGTGCCGGTTTGCCGCGAGGACCCGCGCGGCCCCGATGAGCGCGGCGTTGTGCGCGTCGTGCCCGCAGGCGTGCATCTTCCCGGGGGTGAGACTCCTGTAGGGCGCGCCGTTTTCCTCGGTGATCGGCAGCGCGTCGATATCCGCCCGGAGCACGATGCAGCGCGGCGCGCCCTCCGCCTCAGCGGTGCCGGTGATCTCGGCAAGGACGCCGGTCTCCGCGATCCGCCTGTGGGAAAGGCCCAGCCCGTCAAGCTCCCGCTCGATCATGGCCTGAGTCTCAAACTCCTCCCGGGCAAGCTCCGGGTGCTGATGAAAGGCGCGGCGGAGCGAAACCACATACTTGTGATCCCGCAGCACCGCCTCATACAGGGCCTTCTGTGTTTCGGTCATGAAGATTTCCCCTTTCAGAAAAAGGGGGCCATGGTTTGCCCACAGCCCCCGTGATTCGGTATTATGCTTACTTGGTCCCGGCGGCGGCCTTCAGGGCGTCGACGGAGTCATACTTCTTGGAGTAGAGGGTCAGCGGGGCCATGAGGGTGTCGAAGATGGTCTCGATCTCGTAGCCCTGGGAGTCCACCTCCTTGGCGAGATAGGCCTTGTGCTGGAAGGAGTTGAGGTCGATGTCGCCGCTGTTGAGGGCCTCGTTCGGCAGGTTGTAGGCGTCAAACTCCACAAGCTCGATGTAGATGTCGGCCCCGGCCTGGTCGAGGACGTACTGGACGGCCCTCCAGTGGTCGTTGGACGCGCCGCAGACGCCGACCTTTACCACGGTCTTGCCGGCCTTGTCGGCCTTGTAGCCGTCGATGAGGGCGAGAAGCTCCTCATTGGTCTTGTCGGTGTCGGCGTAGTCGAAGGCGGGGATGAAGGCCTCGTTGTACTTTGCGATCAGGTACTGGCCCACGATGTCGGACTGGAAGGCGGACTGGATAGAGGCATAGAGCGGGTTGTCCTTATCGGCGCTGCGGGCCACGACCACGTTCACAAAGGGGTTGCCGGCCTCGGTGGTGGCGCTGGCCTGGGACTCGATGGCGAGACCGTCTCTGGAGGGGACGAGACCCGTGGGGATGGCGTAGGTGCCGTTGATGGTGGAGGCGCCAAAGTCGTCGAGGGTGGCGGGCAGGGTGTTGGCCTGGGTGGGCATGATCTCAATGTTGTAGAGATATTTGGTGACGTCCTTGAGCTCAGGCGTCCAGCCGGCGTCGGGGTTGACCTCGATGAGACCGACGGATTCCAGCAGCTTGATGGCGCGGCCGCCGTTGGTGGCGTCGTCGGGAATGCCGATAAGAATGTCGCTCGCCGCGAAGGCGGCGGGGGAGAGGGCTGCCAGCAGAGCGACCAGCAGAAGCGTGCTTACCAGCGTGAGAATCTTTTTGGACATGATATTTTCTCCTTTCATATTTACCTGGGGATACGCTTTTTATTTTGTTTCAACCTTGCGGCGGAACAGACTGCGGTTGGTGGTGCGGCGGGCCAGGGTGTTGCCGAGACCCTGAATCAGGGATACGAACACCAGCAGCACAAGCACGCACACGTTTACGATGTCCTGATGGTGGAGATTCTGTCCGTAGTTGATGGCGAAGCTGCCGATGCCGCCCGCCCCCACGGCGCCCGCCATGGTGGTCAGACCGATGAGACTGATGGCCGTGATGGTGACGGCGCGGATGAGATCCGGCACGGCCTCATGCAGGTAGACGCGGAAGATGATGCCGAGCTTGCCGCTTCCCATGGCGGCGGCGGCCTCCACCTTTCCGGGGGCGACGTTTGCGAGAGCGGCTTCCACCTGGCGTGTGAAGAAGGGGACCGCCCCGAACACCAGCGGCACGATGGCGCCCTTGACGCCGATGGCCGTGCCCACGATCATGCGTGTGAGCGGGATGAGAAAGATCAGCAGAATCACAAAGGGGATGGAGCGGAACACATTGGTCAGCGTGTTCACGAGTCCGTAGACCAGGGGGCTTTCCAGGATGCCGCCCTTCTTCGTCACGGTGAGCAGCACCCCGAAGATGCTGCCGAAGACGAGGGTGAAGCCCCCCGCGATGAGAAACATCTGCCCGGTGGCAAGGCAGCTCGACCAGAATTTGCCGCTGTAGTCCACCACGTTGGGCATGATACTCGCAAGCCATTCAGCCATGCTCGATCACCTCCACAATCACGTTCTTCTCGCACAGATAGCGGATCGCCTCGCGCCGGGCGTCCATCTCGCCTTCCACCAGCACGATGAGCCCGCCGAGGGGGCTGCCCTGGAGGATCTCGAGGCTGCCGAGGAGGATGTTCATATTCACGCCATAGCGGCGGGAGACCTCGGAGATGAGGGCGTCGCCCACGCAGTCCTTGTTGTAGGTCAGGCGGATGAGGGTACCGCCGCCGCTGATGACGTTCGCGTGCTCGTCGATGAGCTTGTTGATGCGGCCGAGACCGGAGGAGCTGTCCACAAACTTGCGGGTGATGGTGGCCTGGGGCTCGGAGAAGACCCGGTACACATCGCCCTGCTCCACAACGCGCCCGTTTTCCATCACGGCCACCTTGCTGCAGATCGCCTTGACCACCGCCATCTCATGGGTGATGAGGACGATGGTGAGATCGAGCTTGCGGTTGAGCTCCCTGAGAAGACGGAGGATCGACTCGGTGGCGTCGGGGTCGAGGGCGGAGGTCGCCTCGTCCGACAGGAGGATGCGGGGGTTGTTTGCAAGCGCCCTTGCGATCGCGACGCGCTGCTTCTGCCCGCCGGAGAGCTCCGAGGGGTAGGCGTCGATTTTCTCCCGCAGGTCCACGAGCTCCAGCAGCTCCAGCACTCTCGCCTTGATGGCGGCTTTGCCCATGCCGCTGTGCCGGAGAGGGTAGGCGATGTTGTCATAGACGGTGCTGCGGTCCAGCAGATTGAAGTGCTGGAAGATCATGCCCATGTCCCGGCGCAGGAGCTTGAGCCGCTTTTCCGTGAGGAGCTCGCGCGCGCCGCTGTCGTTCTGATACCAGGCCCGCCCGTTTTCGCACTGCACCGCGCCGAAGCCGGCCACGCGGATCGTGCCGGAGTCCGGCATCTCCAGAAGATTGATGCAGCGGACCAGGGTGCTCTTGCCGGCCCCGGAGTAACCGACGATTCCGTAGATGTCCCCCTCGTTAACCTGCAGGGACACGTGGTCCACCGCGCGGATCGCGCTGTCCTTCCCGCCGAAGGATTTATTCAAAGCCTCAAGTTCGATCATCGTATTTCTCCAACAAAAAACGTCCTTACAAAAACTGTAAGGACGGGATAATCATCTCGTGGTACCACCTTGCTTCACAGCGGGAAACCGCTGCCTCAAAGCGCGCCGACACGCGCATCCTCTGTAACGGGAGTACCCGTCGTGCGCTTGGAAGCTCCTCACGCCCGCAGCTCCGAGACCATGTTCCTCCGCCCTTGTCCTGTCCCTTTTCAGCTCCCGGGATTCTCTGTTGAGGCTTTAGACGGAATACTCTTCTCTTCATCGCCATTTTCAGGTGCTATGCACTTGTTGCGTGTAGTCTACCATCCGGCCCGCCCCCTTGTCAAGGGCGAAAACCGACAAAGAACGCGAGAATAAAATGCGGAATTTCAGAATGATTCATAAGAAGGAATAGAAAGGGCGAGAGGCGAAACAGCGCAGCAGCGCCCGCTTTTGCGTAAAAGCAGCGTTGCTGCCGTAGGGGCCGGCGCCCTCGGCGGCCCGCACAAACAGCGTCATAATATGCAAGTATTCCCGACGAAAACGTACAGACGCAGCGAATTCGCCGGGAATATGCTCATTTTCAATATCCTTCCGTCGGGCCGCCGTGGCGTCGCCCCCCTACGCTGAACACGAGTCGGCGTGCAGAAGTTGTTCGTTTTGCTGTAGCTTTAAAACGTCAGCCGGAGCTCCTTCGAGAGTCCCTCGCGGCTGCTCGGGCCGATGGTGAAGCGGAAGAGTCCGTCCTCGAGACGGTACTTGCCCTCGTTGTCGTAGAAGCCGAGAGCGTCCAGGGGCAGGACGAAGGTGATCTTCTTCTCTTCGCCGGGTTTGAGCTCCACGCGGCGGTAGTCCTTGAGCTCTCGCACCGGGCGGACGAGACTTGCGCTCACATCCTGCATGTAGAGCTGCGCGATCTCGGTCCCGGCGCGCTCGCCGGTGTTGCGGATGCGGACCGTGAACTCCAGGCACTGGCCGATCTTGTGGACCTGCATGTCGTCATAGGCAAAGCTCGTATAGCTCAGCCCGTGGCCGAAGGGGTAGAGCGCGTCCCAGGGGGCGTCGAGATAGCGGGAGGTGAACTTGCTCTTGCTGCCGGGGCGGCCGGTGCTGGGATGGTTGTAGTAGAGGGGGCACTGGCCCGTCACATAGGGGAAGGAGGAGGAGAGCTTCCCGGAGGGGTTTACATCGCCGAGAAGCGCCGCCGCCACCGCGTCGCCCATGCGGATGCCGAGATGCCAGGCCTCCAGGATGGCGGGCACATGCTCCGCCTCCCAGCCGAGGGCCAGGGGACGCCCGTTCATGAGCACCGCCACAACGGGCTTGCCGGACCGGAGCAGCCGCTCCAAAAGCTCACGCTGTCTGCCGGGGAGGGTGGTGTCGGTCCGGGAGCTCGCCTCGCCGGACATGGCGTCGGTCTCACCCACCACGGCCACGATCACATCGGCGTTTTCGCAGGCGCGGTCGGCCTCCTCAAGGTCGATCTCCCCCTCGGGCCCGCCGCAGGGGTAGTAGGAAACCTGCGCCCCGGCGGCCTCCAGCCCTGCGCGGACGGACACGCAGTCCTCCCGCTTCCAGGCCATGGCCCAGGCGCCGCAGACCTCGTCCGGATTGTCGGCAAGATTGCCCACAAGGCTGATCTTCTGTCCACGGCTGAGAGGCAGGAGATGGTTGTCGTTCTTCAAAAGCACCATGGACTCGTTCGCGGCTCTGCGGCAGAGACCCACGTGCGCCTCGGGCAGGCCCTTCTCATAGGCCGCGATCAGCTCCTCGGGCACAAAGGGATCCTCGAAAAGCCCCAGCCACACCTTGACGGAGAGGATGCGGCGCACGGCCTCGTCGATGACCTCCATCGGTACCGTGCCCTTTTCCGCCTCAGCCTTGAGATGCTCGAGATAGATGTGGGTGCCCATATCCATGTCCATCCCGGCGAGGGCTGCCTGGACGCCCGCGTCGCGCTCATCCTCGGCAATGCCGTGGCTTACGCATTCGCGGATGGCGTTGGCGTCGCTGACCACAAAACCCTCCAGCCCGAACTCGCCCTTGAGGATATCCCGCAGCAGGTGTCTGTTCACCGTGCAGGGGACGCCGTTCAAGTCGTTGAAGGCCGCCATGACCGTGGCCGCGCCCTCCTCCATCGCCGCGCGGAAGGCGGGGAGATACACGTTATAGAGCTGGGAGACGGACATGGAGGTGGTGTTGTAGTCGCGTCCGGATTCGCAGGCGCCGTAGGCGACAAAGTGCTTGGTGCAGGCGGCAACATAGTTTAAGGGACTGGAGTGGTCATTCTGCAGACCGCGGATCTTCGCGCGGGCAAAGCGGCTGCCGAGCAGGGGATCCTCCCCCGGCCCCTCGGATACGCGGCCCCAGCGGGAGTCCCGCGCCGCGTCGATCATGGGCGCGAAGTTCCAGTTGATGCCGTGGGCTCTCGACTCCACCGCCGCCATATGCGCCGTGGATTCAAAGAGGTCGTCGTCAAAGCTGCAGGCTTCGGCAATGGCGATGGGAAAAACGCTGCGAAAGCCGTGGATCACATCAAAGCCGATGATGAGCGGGATACCCAGGCGGCTCTCCTCCATGGCGATCTTCTGAAGGGTATTGTTCTGGCGCGGGTCGTTGACCATCATGGACCCCACGCGCCCGGCGCGGATGTCGTCCTCATGGAGATCCTGCTTGGCGCTTGCCATGATGCGCCCGAACTCCTCCTGACTGATCCTGCCGTCGGTGAGCATTTCGATGAGCTCGGAGAAGGGGACGTCGAAGCCGCCCACGATGGAGGGGGACTCCTGGTTCATCTGGCCGATCTTCTCCTCGAGCGTCATGCGCCCGAGCAGATCCTCCACAAATTGCTTCTGTTCCTGCGTCAGTGTCATAAGCGTGCCTCCTGTTTATCGGTATAGTATTTCTGCGTTTCCAAACATGCCCGTGGGCTCCAGCGCCTCGTGACAGAAATCAAAGGGCGCCTGGGGGTAGTTCATCTGATCCCGCGCGGGCGTGGTCGCGACCTCCGCGATCAGGACGTTCCGTCCCTTCTTCAAACCCGCGATCTCGATGGCGTAGGGCGGTGCGAGCTGCCATGCGCGCTCAAGACCGTTTACGGTGACGCGCAGCGACTCAAACACCTGCTCAGCCGTAAACCAGGCTTCCTTCGGAACATCCTCCAGCGTAAACTCCGTCTTGTAGCGGATGACGCCGGAGAAGGCCGGGTGTTTGTCGCTGATGGGTCTGAGCTCCCGCACCCGCTTTGAGCGCCCGAATTTCAGCGGCTCGGCAGCCGGGGCGAGGGCGACCAGCCAGTCGGTGAGCGGGATGCGCCTGTCACAGGCCGCGATCCGCTCCTCCCGCGGCGTCCAGACCGGCAGATCGTCAACGGGCTCCTCCGTCTCCCGGAGGATACAGCTCTCTCCGGGGGCAAGGGACAGGCTGAATCGGGCAGAGCTTCCGTCCCACCCAAGGGGCTGCATCACGGCCGGGCGCCCGGAGAGCTTGTCGTCAAAGTACTGAAGCGGCCGCTCAGCCGGGAGCAGGATCTCGCCGGTGAAGCTCTCGCCTGCGGACTCGTTCATGAGCATGAAGGTCTGCGCACCGTCCTTCCGATAGCGGTAGACCCGCAGGGCCGGGAAAGCGGGCTCCGCCCGTATGGGCTTGAGCCCCATGTCGGAGAGCGTTTCCGGAACTTCCGGGAGCTCCCACACGGGCAGGGTCTCGAGAAGCGCCGTGTCCGGCTCCTCCCCGCACTCGTCCCGCAGGACGCGCTCCGGCCTGCCGCCGACGAAGATCACCGGGAAGTCCGGGTTCTCGCGGGCAAAGCGCAGCAGACTCTGGGGCAGGTTCTCCGCCCGGGGGATGAGCAGCGCGCCGAAGCTGACGCCGTTGACGGTGAGTGTCCTCCCGCTGACGCTGCCGTTATACCTGGGAAGTTCACGCAGCATGTCGAGGCAGACGATGTCAAACTCAACCCGGTGCTCGGTAAGAACGCGGCAGACCTTCTGCATGGGCAGGTGCTCGCCGCTCCAGTCGAGCTCCGCGTCGTACAGGATCGCGACCGACGCGACATGCTGCCCGCCGCTGAGCATCCTGCACCTGCTGTCGGCATACTTCATCAGCTCCCGGAAGGCCGGAAACTGCGGGTTGTGCCCGCCCGCGTAGAAGTGGGGCGGGCAGTCGAAGTCCGGGTACTGCGCCATGGAGAAGGCGTGGGGTACCAGGCGGTTTACGCCGCAGCAGAGCAGATGGTCCAGAAGCCGCTTCATATCCCGCACGCCGAAGCCCCAGCCGTAGGCGCCGAAGAGCTCGCACATGGTGCGGCCCTGCTTTTTGGGGTCCAGGTGTCCGCCCGAGGCGCCGAGCTTTCCGAGAGCGTAGTGGAAAAATTCTCCATCCACCTCGGTCATGCCCTTGCGGGTCTGGGCGGGCGCGCCGTAGCAGTACTGGCTCCCGATCACGTCGATGCCGGCCATGTCCTGGCCCTCCATGGCCCGGAACCAGTGGCCCGCGCCGAGACCGAGACGGCTGTGTACGCCGTTGTCCTCCACCACGTGGCCGATGTATTCCACCCCGTGCGCCCGGCACCATTCGCCGATGGGGCGGGAGAAGTTCTTCGCGTAGAGCCGTGTGGCGCAGTCCATGTAATCATAGCGGATCTGCGGCCCGATCTGCTTGTCGGCGCTCTCGGCAAAGAGGAAGGGGAGTTCTGCGTGCAGCCTGTCGCCGTGCCGCGCCCGCAGCATCGCCGCCATCTCGTCGCTCCACGGCAGCGGCATCTTCTTTTTGCCGAGCTTCGTGTCGAACACCTGGTCCGGGGTGTTGCCGAACTGGGGCTCGTCCGAGAAGAAGCCCGCGATGGTCTTGCCGAACTCGTCGGCATAGTGCGCATAGTGCGCCTCGTATACACCCTCGATCTGGGTGTGGGCGGAGATCTCGTCCAGCATGTTGATGTAGGCGGGGTTTCCGCCGTCGGTGCGCGTGACATAGAGGGCGTGGACGCGCCAGGCCCCCTCCGGCAGGGTGAAGCGGGCAAAGCCGTTTTCATCCACGCATGCGGTCAGATCGACGGCGTCCTCGCAGAAGCGGCTGCACTCCTCAAAGCGCAGGGCCGTGAGCGCGAAGAGCCGGTTGTTTGCGCGCTCTTCCCGGTCCACAGGGTTTCCGATCTCCCAGAAGCCGATGGAGGGCTTGAGCATGCGCCGGACGTTTAATGTGAGCTCCCGGGACGCGCCGAACACATCCGCGACCGTGCAGGCGAGATACTGCTTTTTCCGCTCCGGATATTTCGATTCGATAAGGCCGTTTGCGTAGCCCGTGGGAAAGTGCTTGTCGTCCAGGATCCAGACGCGCATGTCACGCTTTTTCGCCTCGTCCAGGACGATGTCCATGTCGTGCCACCAGCCGGGGCCGCAGAAATCGTCGTGGGGCCGCGCTTCCACGCAGACGGCCCGGATGCCGCACGCGGCGATCTTGCCGATCTCACGCCGCAGGGTCGCCTCATCCTCACCGCGCATCCATAAAAAGGGGAAAACCGGTCTGTCCATGCTGCCTCCCAAAAAACTGAAATTCTCGGACAATCTATACGCATTGCCGCGTGCGTTAAGCGTAAGTCTTCAGATGCGAAGTCCCGGCCTTGCGGCTGCGTTTCAATCCTCGTACTCCGCCCAGGAGAAGACCGCCCGGTTCCGGCTCTCCGTGCCGTTGCCGCTTGCGAAGAGGCCCAGCATCTCGCCCACCATGCAGCCCACCTTTTCGGGGTTGAGGACAGCGCCGTCCGCCCGGGCGAACTCCCGCAGCGGCTTCCCCTCCTCGCCGAAGCGGAAGCGGTAGTCGTTCTCACGCAGCTCCATCTCCAGCACGATCCCGCCGCCGTCCCAGGGGGCCTCCGCCAGTACCTCGCGCTTCGTCACAGCGCGGAAGCCGGGGATGTAGGGCGGCAGGGCATAGTCTGCCGTATATTGTACCAATTCCATCCAGGTTTGTCCATCCCTTTGCGAAAGCTGCAGATGGAGCTGGTGGTTCATCGCCTGCACCACGGCGATGCCCGCGGTTTCGGACCCCTTCGGGGAGAAGTCCATTTTGCAGGCGAAGCGGCAGCGGGGCTGGAGCCTGCGCCGGGCCACAAAAGGGGCGAAGTTCTCCTCCGCGTGGGTGACCTCCATGCTCATGGGCCGGAGCTCCTCCGCAAGGGCTTGGGGGATGCAGCGAATCGAGAGACCCTCTTCACCGAGAGCCCAATACTTCTCATAGGGCCTGCCCCAGAAGCACCAGTCGGGGGCGAGGGAATCCCCATCAAAGCAATCCCGCACGGGCTTTTCCCGCGCCTCCTGCCAGGGGAGACTTGCCGGAGCCTCGTACTCCCATTCCACCTTGCCGGTGTCCGGGGTGAAAAGGGGCCAGTCCAGCTCCCAGCGCACGGGGACGAGGAAGGTCTCGCGCCCCAGGTTCTTGCTCACGCCGCCGATGAGACGGGAGGCCAGAAACACCGCCCACCAGCTCCCGTCCGGCAGGTCGACGAGATCGGCGTGGCCCGCGTTCTGAATCAGGGCGCGGCCTCCCAGATGGCGCATGGTCAAAACGGGATTTGCTTTGCAGCCCTCATAGGGGCCGAAGAGGGATTCGCTGCGCGCCACGGTGGCGGAATGGTACTGTTCGGTGCCGCCCTCGGCGATGAGAAGATAGTAGTATTTCCCGATGTGGTAGATGTGCGGCGCCTCGGGGGAGGCGACCCCCGCCATCGCCCCGCCCCAGAGGGGCACAGGCTCGCCCGCCATGCGGAAGTGCTCAACATCGTATCGTGCAGCCCAGATCCCCTGGCGCATGCCGCCCCTGCCGTCGGGCCAGACGTCGCCGGTGCCCATGATGCAGCAGGCGCCGTCCCGGTCGAAGAAGATGGAGGCGTCGATGCCCGGCACGTCGTCGAGCCAGTGGGGCTCCGACCAGGGGCCGGCGGGGTCCTCGGCCGTGACGATGAAGTTGCCCCGGTCTGAGAAGTTGCAGTTGATGACGTAGAAGATGCCGTTATGACAGCGGATCGTCGGGGCCATGACGCCGCCGTTCCCGCAGTTTTTCTCCACGTGAAAGCCGTTTTCCTCCGTCATGACATGGCAGAGCTGCTCCCAGTGCTGCAGGTCCCGGCTGTGGAAGAGCGGGATGCCCGGGCAGAGCTCAAAGCTCGAACAGACCATATAGAAGTCTTCGCCCACCCGGCATATCGAGGGATCGGGGTAAAAGCCGGGCAGGATGGGATTGTGAAAGCGGTGCTCCATGATGCGGCCTCCGTATATCAAATATTCGGTACGGTGCGAAGAGCTGCGTCCAGCTCGGGCAGGCGGTCCGTATCGATGCCGCGCTCGGTGAGAAGCTCCCGCAGCGTCATCTTGCCGAGAGCCTGCATCATATCCTCAAAGCTCATCTCCGGGGTGAAGGGGCGGATACGCTCGCGCATGTGACGGATGGTATCGGCCAGCACCCGCCGCGCCTCGGGATTCCCGTAGATGCGCCCGACGGAGCAGTCAAGACTCAGCCAGGCCATGCCGTCGTCGTTCGTGTGGGCGCGCAGCACAGGCTCCGTCATGCCCCGGGCGCCGAAGTCGCCGAAGAGATCCCGCAGGAAGGCCACGCTGTCCGCGGTCCAATCCTCGGCGCGGCGGGGGAAGATCGTGTCCATGCTCTGGATCGAGGGATCCCCTGTCGAGAAGCCGTGGGGACCGTAGGGGTAGATGTGGCACTCAAAGCTGGTCTGGAAGCGGTTGAGGGCGTTGAGCATATCCAGTGTGTTCTGGATCGGCACCACGCTGTCGGAGCGGGTGGCAAAGAGGAAGCAGGGGCAGGTGTCCCCGTCCACATGCTCCGGAATGGCTGGGATGTCGCAGCCGAGCTCCCGGGCCGTCTCCTCCCGCAGAACGGCGTAGCCGAGGACAGCCGCCGCCGGGCGGCGCTTCGCCATGGTCGCCGCCGCGCCCGCGAGATGGCCGCCGGCAGAGAAGCCCACCACGGCGATCTTTTCCCTGATGACGTGCCACTCATCCGCGTGCGCGTCGATGAGAGCCATGGCCTCCTCGTAATCCTCCAGAGGCCGCGGCCAGCGGGCGTCCGCCCCCACGGAGTAGCGCAGGATGAAGACGTGGTAGCCCGCCTTGAGATAGACCGCCGCCACGGGGTCGGCCTCCCGGTCGGAGCAGAAGCGATAGCCGCCGCCGGGGATCACCAGCACCGCGGGTCTCTCGGAAATGCTGCGAAACTCGCCGCCCGTGCCCTGGATCATGACGGTGAGGGTGACGTTTCTCTCTTCACTCAAAACGATGGTCTTGTACTGCATTGCGATTCTCCTTGTTTATTTGTATGGATATGACCGGGCCCAGAAGGACCCGGTCATAAGATGAGGATTGAACAGATTACTTGTCCCAGGCGTGCTTGCCGGCCTCGAGATCAGCGCGGATCTCGCTGACGCGCTTGTCGTCCAGCTTGTACCAGATGAGGGGGATGCAGGACACGAAGGCGAGGATGGCGGGCAGCATGTTGACCATGAAGTTGATGCCGTGCTTGGCGGCTTCGGTCTGCTCCACGTTGGGGACGTAGCCCACAGCCTCAAGCAGCAGGACCACAGGCGCGCAGAGGGCGGTGGCGAGCTTGACACCGAAGGAGAGCAGGGAGGCGGCGAGACCTTCCTGACGCTTGCCGAGCTTCCAGTCGGCATACTCGAGGGAGTCGCCCACCATGCCGTAGCAGATGGCGGGAGCGCCGAAGCCCAGAGAGCCGATGAAGGAGGCGCCGATGAGGAAGTAGGGATTGTTGGTGGGGTTGAGGTAGAGGGCGATGAAGCCTGCGGCCATGACCACGTTCATGATGATCATGTACTTCTTCTTGCCGAAGACTCTGGTGCCCCAGGGCACGGTCAGGGTGCCGCAGAGCTGGCCGACGGTCATGGCGGTGAACATGGTGGCGATGTACTGGGGGCCGCCCACGACGTAGATGACGTGGTAGACCAGGATGCCGTAACGGCCGGTGACGCAGATGGCGCCGATGACGGTCGCGAGGACGACCATGAGGAGCTGATCGTTCTGGAACAGGCCCTTCATGTTTTCCAGGAAGCCGGCGTTTTCAACATGATCCTTGTGGAGCTCTTCGCCGTAGGTTTCCTTGCACATGCCGGCGCAGAGCCAGAACACGGGCATCATGGCCAGGGAGATGATGAGGGTGCCCATGAAGTAGCCGTGGCCGTCGGCCATGGGGGTGCCGTCGGGCTGGAAGGAAGAGGAGAAGTGCAGGATCAGGGGCATGGCAACGAGAGAGAGGATGATACCGATGACAGAAGCGCCGGTGGAACGGGCGGTGGCCAGGATCTGGCGCTTGCGGGAGTCGACCTCGATGACGTTCAGCAGGGCCTGGTAGGAGATGGAGACGGCGGTGTAAGCCATGCCGGCGCAGATATAGCATACCGCGCAGAGGATGGCTTTCAATGCGCCCTGGACGGGGAACACCGTGAAGGTCAGCACGTTGAAGAGCGCGAGGAAGGGAGGCGCGAAGATGAGCCAGGGACGGAACTTGCCCCAGCGCGACTTGGTGCGGTCGGCGATCTGGCCCATCATGGGGTCGTTGATCGTATCCCAGACACGCGCGATGAGTACGATGGCGGAGATGGCAGCACCCGAGAGGCCAACGATATCGGTGTAGAAGATGTTGAGGTAGCTGTTGATCATGTACCAGCTGAGCTGGCAGCCGACCTCACCGAGACCGTAGCCGATCAGGTGCTGCAGGCTTACGCCTTTGCTTTTGGTTTCGTTCATGGGTTAATCCTCCTCATATTATTTTCCCTCCGCATTCTCCCGGACGGAAGGGCTGAACGACGTTAAATAATGAAATTATCGAGATAGCGCTTCGACAACCGGATGGATTTCAGAATATCCTCGCGGGAGCCCTCAAAGGCCTTGTCCTCCACCTCGATGACGGCGTCGCCGTTATAGCGGATGTCGTTGAGGGCGGAGACATAGGCGCCCCAGTCCACATCGCCGAGGCCCGGGATCTTCGGGCTCATATACTCGAGGGGGTAGGCCAGCACGCCGACCTGCCTGAGCTTTTCGGGGTAGAGCTTGATATCCTTGAAGTGGACGTGGAAGATCCTGTCTCTGAACTCATGCACGGTCTGCACGTAGTCGAGGCCCTGCCACACGTAGTGGCTGGGGTCGAAGTTCAGACCGAAGTTGGGGCTGGGAAGCTCCGCAAAGAGTCTGCGGAAGATCGCCGGGGTGCACATGAGATTCTGTCCGCCGGGCCACTGGTCGGGACCGAAGAGCATCGGGCAGTTCTCGATGGCGACCTTGACGCCCTTCTCCTCGGCAAGGCGGATGATGGGGGGCCAGATCTCCTTGAAGAGCTCGATGTTCTCCTCCACGGTCTTGTGCTGGTCGCGACCGATGAAGGTGGTGACCATGTTCACACCCAAAAGGGCGCTGGCCTTGATGAGAGCCTCGAGATGCCCGATGGCGGCGGCGCGCTTGGTGAGGTCGGGATCCATAGTGTTGGGGTAGTAGGCGAGAGAGGAGATGTGCATGCCCTTGGACGCCACGTAGTCCGTGACGTACTTGGCGTAGGCGGAGTCGGTGAGGACGCGCTCGGCGTCGATGTGGCTCACGCCGGCGTAGCGGCGCTCCGCCTTCCCGGCGGGCCAGCAGGCGACCTCAAGGCACTCAAAGCCCATCCCGGCTGCGATGTCTACAGCCTCTTCGAAAGTCCATCCGTCCAGAATGGCGGTCAGAAGACCAAAATGAATCATTGTGTATGCTCCTTTCTTGACACCCCTGAAAGGGGAGCTGTCAGCCGCCAGGCTGACTGAGGGGTTTGGCCTGTCACGGGATAACCCCTCCGCTTCTCTTCGCTCAGCACCTCCCCTTTCGGGGGAGGCAAGAGCATTTACCGGTTCGCCGGAATGTCCACGGCCTTCCCGGTCTGGCTCGATTCCATGGAGGCGAAGACCGCACGCATGGCGCTGAGCACGGAGTCGCCGGAGATGGGGGACTCTTTGCCCTCCAGCAGGCACTCCACCCACAGGTCGATGATGCCGGACTTGGTCTGGTTGTCGTTGGTCTGGATCTGCTCCACGTCGAAGTACTTCGGCTCCTCACCCTTCTTCTTGAGGACGATCGAGTGGGCCGGGTCATCGTAGATGCGCATCTCGCCCTCGGTGCCGTAGATGACGGTGGAGTTGTCCTCGGCCGCATAGTAGGTCCAGGAGGCGGTCATGGTGCCGATCACGCCGTCCGCCATCTCGTAGATGCAGATCGCGTTGTCGTCCACGCCGATGAGATTCCCGTCCGCCCCGCGCTTATCCAGCGTGGAGAGCTTCGCGGTGGTACGCACCACGTTCTCGCCCAGCAGGAACTGAATGAGGTCGGTCTTGTGGATGCCGAGGTCGGCCATCGCGCCCATAGCGGCCTTGGTCTTGTCGAAGAACCAGGTGTTCTTGCCCGGGGTGATGCTCCAGGTCTCGGGACCGCCGTGACCGAAGGCGGTGCGGAAGGTGATGACCCTGCCGATCTCGCCGTCGGCGAGCATCTTCTTAGCGAGCTCATGGGCCTTCGTGAGTCTCTGGTTCTGGCCGATCATCAGGAGCTTGCCTTCCTCGTGGGCGACCTTCACCATCTCCTCGCAGTCGGCGAGGGAGATGGCCATGGGCTTTTCGCACAGGACGTGCTTGCCGGCGCGGAGTGCCTTGATGGTGAGCTCCGCGTGGGCATTGTTGGCCGCGCAGACGGAGACGGCGTCGATGCTGGGATCGCCGAGCAGCTCCTCCGCGCTGTCATAAGCCCTGCCGCCGTATTTGGCCGCCATGTCCTCGGCGCGGGATTTGGTGGGGTTAAAGAAGCCTACGAGCTCACAGTCGGGGTTTGCGGCGTACTCGGGGATGTGGCGCACCTGCGCGATCTTGCCGCAGCCTAAGATACCGATTTTAATCATTCTGAACACTCCTTTATTTCAGCATTGAAAAAGAAAGAAATACGCTCCGATGGAAATATCACTCGTTCGTGCGTCTCATACTATTATCTGATTAAACACCCATGCGTCGCAATCCGCTCCACAACGCATGAAAGCTCATAACGCATGGGTGTTTTTCGCATCTGTTTCGGTTGCCGCGTGAGCGGCGAGAAACAGGCGCTTGGATCAATCTTTACTGTGGAAGCGGAGCTTTCACAGTAAAAAATATAATCAGATAAGCCGCGGTTCCCGCGGCATTTTCAGCGCAAAGGCGCTGAAAATGCGTCTCATACAGAACCTCTACGCACCTTACGGTGCTATAAAAACCTTTAAGAAATTAAAGGTTTTTATGAGGTTCTAGTATCACGCGATAAACGCGAGTTCCTCGTCCGGACTCCGGAGGACAGAGTCCGCAGGAGTTCAGACGATCAAAAGACGGCGATGGTGCTGATTTTCGCCGAACTCGCGGAAGTAGATGACCGCGGGCTTGTCGGGGTCCTCCAGCGCCTCCATGAAGGGGGGCATGTAGGAGTGGGTGCAGCAGAAGCCGTAGGTCAGATCGTGGAAGCCCTGGCTGAGCCCGCCGGGCTTTTTGACGATCAGGGTCGCGGGCTCCATGGGATGCCAGTGGCGGGCGCAGTCTTTGCGCATGTCGGCATAGGTGAAGTCCTCGCCGTTCACGCGCCACATGATCTCGTCCTCGCCGAAGGTTTCGCCGTCCACGATCAGGTGGCCGGGCTTGATCTGGCTCAGATACACGCCGCGGTAGTAGGGCAGGCGGATCTTGAGCTGGAAGCCGGTGATCTCGCCGTTTTCAGCGATATTCCGGAATCCGACAGACTGAATGACCTGTTTTTCCATTGTTCTCCGCCTCCTTAATAACCCAGAATGTTCTTCATCATGATGTGGTGTCTGCGCAGGGTCTGCCCGACCTCGTAGCCCTGGTCGTACTTGTCCGCGCCCTCATACTCGGAGAGGAGATAGCCGTTGTAGCCGTTGTCGCGCAGGGCCGTGAGCACTTCCCTGTAGGGGATGGTGGTCTCCTCAAAGTCGTCGTTCATGTGGATGAACTTGGCGTGGCAGCAGTAGATGTAGGGGATCAGGGGGATGATGTCCTCCGGCTCGTTGGGGACAAAGTGGGGATCGACAAATTCACCCTCGTCGAATTTGCGGCGGAAGACGGAGAAGTCGATGTTGAGGCCAAAGCTCCTGGTGCCGGTCTCGTTGATAAAGTCGATGTAGTCCTGGATCATCTGGCTCTTGAGGTTCGTGGGGATGTGGATCTCGGGGCACATGGTCAAGCCTAAGCGCTCGGCCAGGGGCAGGGCGCCCTTGATGATCTCGCGCCAGTTTTCAACCGGGTTGAGGGCGTCGTCCACGACGCTCATCTTGGTTCTGAGCACCTTGAAGCCCAGACGATGGGCCAGACGCAGATCCTGCTCCAGACGGGCGACGGCCTCCTCGGTGGTGAGCATGCGGTCCTGCAGCACGCGGCAGTCGATCCAGTGGCCGTACTCCACAGGCTCCACCTCATACTTGTCACAGAGGGAGAACCAATAGTTGACCCACTCGTCGGTGGGATAGGGATAGTTTTCGATATGGGTGTTGGCGAGGATTTCCACGCCGGTGGCGCCCATGTCCTTGAGATCCTCAAAGCAGTCCTCAAGGGTCTTTTCAAAGCCGAACTCGGCGGAGTAGCTGTAGAGGGCGACGCCCCGCTTGGGGCCTTTGGTCGTATTGCGGTACATTCGTTTTTACCTCCCGCTCAAAAAGTCAATGCTTCAGGCATCTCAAAGGTGGTGGTCATCTTGTAGGGCAGGCCGGTCTTCACGCTCACGTCAAAGGCGTTGATGCCCTCGGTGACGTGGCGGCAGAGCTCGGCGCTGACGCGGGGCTTGCGGCCCTCCACGATGGCGCGCGCCATGTCGGACACGCCGGAGCCGCGCTGGTTGCCCACGCGGGGGGCCAGGGTTTCGATCTCGGTGAAGAGCCCCAGGCTCTCCGGGCCGTAGATCGCGCCGAGGCGGGCGCCGACGTTGTCGCCCTTGCCGTTGACGAGCGCCTTGAAATCCTCCGCCTTCAGGAGCTTGATGGGGCCCTGCATGGCGTTGGGATCGGGGGCGAAGAGGACGCCCTCCGTGCCGTAGATTTCCATGCCGGGCAGGCTGGACTTCCACTCGTCATAGGTGAGGTTCAGGTTGCCGACGGCGCCGTTTTCAAACTTCAGCACGGCGCAGTAGTTGGTGTTGACCTCGACCTGCACGTCCTTGCCCCAGATCCTGCGCACGTCCCAGCCGCGGTTTGCATAGGCGAAGAGACTGTCGATGGGGCCGAGCAGGGTGACGAGGGAGGTGAGGAAGTAGGGGCCCATATCCAGCGCGGGACCCACGCCCTTCTTGTAGAGGTAGCCTGCGTTGGGGTGCCAGAGGTCAGCGCCGGGGCCGACGTAGTTGGCGGTCACGCTGATGACCTTGCCGATGGCGCCCTCATCCAGGAGCTTGCGCACGGTCTGGAACTCGGGGGTCAGGAAGGTGTCGGGCGCGGAGCCGACGAAGAGCCCCTGCTTTGCTGCGAACTCCACGATCTCGTTGGCCTGCTCCAGGCTGTCGGCCAGGGGCTTCTCGCAGTAGACATGCTTGCCTGCCTTGAGGGCCGCCATAGTCAGGCTGTAGTGGGAGGCGGGGTTCGTGAGGATGATGACGATGTCCACCTCGGGGTCGGCCAGCATCTCTTCCGTGGTGTAGACCTTGGGGACGTTCCAGCGGGCCGCCGCGGCCTTGGCCGCCTCCACGTTCAGATCCGCACAGCCGACGGGGCGCAGGTTTTTGAACACGGGGCCCAGTGTGCCGAAGTAGTGGTCGCAGTAAACGCCGGTGCCGATAACGCCGTAGCCGAGAACTTTTTCTTCCATGGAATTGCTCTCCTTCTTGATGGTTATAGAATGTTTCGGTTCGTTTGCCTGTGTATAGTATATAAGACAGCAAGTTCACCTGTAGTGACATATGTCACTACGCTCCACTGAAATTCAAGCGCGGTATTTGTATAGATGTACTAAAATAGACGCGCAGCGGGCGGGCATAACGCCAAGAATTTGTGGAAAATAGTATCAGAAGGCGTAGAGCTCGATCATGCGGGAGTCCGGCATATCGCCGAAGCGGAGGGTCATCTGCTCGTCGCCGTTGAGGACGCGGCCCCTGATCCACTCGCCCTGCTCGACACAGCCCTCCTCCATGCGGAGGATGTCCAGCTTCCTGCTGTCGCCGGGCTTCGCGTGGAATTCCACGGAGCAATTGAGACCGGTGAGCAGGAACCTGCCGTCCGCAAGCTCGATGGCGTACAGGCAGCCGAGGGGTTTGCCGCTCATGCGCGGGCCGTATTTTACGACCATATCGCAGCCGCCGAAGCGCAGGAACCCGGTGTAATCGGTCTCGCCATAGCGCACGCAGGCCTGCAGATGCTCCGTGCCGCGGTACCGGAGATAGAGGGGCTCCAGCTCGCCAAGGAGCTTATAGGTCGCGGCGAGGCAGTCGCGGCTGCCGGTGATGTCGAAGGCGGAGGGGTCGATGTTCAGGGCAATCATCAGATCCATGGGCGGCTTGTCGAGCCGGCTCGGGTCGAGGGCCAGATCCTCGATGCCGAAGGGGGAGAAGCAGATGGCGTTCTTCGCGCCGAAGGCGTAGAGGGCGTAGGAGGAGGCCACCGCGTCCTTACGGATCTCGGGGATGAAGAGGGGGTTATCCACGCCTGCGTACTCGTCCAGCACGTCCGCGCAGTAGGGGACGTAGATGTCAGGGCCGAAAGCGAAGAGGGAGGGAGCCGCCGCGCGCCAGATAGGCTGGACCTGGGTCACGGGGCCGCCGGAGGGATAGGAGCCGGGGAACCAGGGGCTCTGCCGCAGCCAGGCGTTTGCGTAGCAGGGCAGGTCGTATTCCTTCTTGCCGGAGGCGGCGATGGTCTCCACAGCGCTGCCGAAGTGCCAGGCCATAAAGCTCTCGCCGGCGTCCGCGCCGAAGACCTCCTCCCAGGTGCCGCTCTTGCCGATGGCGGCTGTGAGCTTCTCGGGGATGGGCGCGAAAAAGGCTTTGTTCGCCGTCTCGCTGTAGTCGCGGTCGGTGCCCAGAAGGCCGATCTCGTTTTCCACCTGCATCACGACGACGGTGTTCTCCTGCTCGTCGATCTCGCGGATGCGGCGCATAACGGCGGAGAAGGCCCGGCGGTCCTTCTCCACGGCGGCGGCGCACAGGGGGGAGATGGTCTTCATCTTCTCGCCGTTCACCTTCTCCGCGCGGAAGTAGGTCTCGGTGTCCTTCTTCATCCAGGCGGGGACATAGAAGGACTCGGCGTTTTTCCAGAGGCCGAACCAGAGGAAGCAGAGCTTCAGGCCCTCGCGCCGGGCGGAGGCGATGATCGCCTCCAGCAGGGAGAAATCATAGCTGCCCTCCGTGGGCTCAATGAGCTCCCAGTAGAGGGGGAGGATGACGGCGTTCAAATTCAGGCCGCGCAGGGCGGGCCAGAGGCTCTCCTCCAGAAAGCGCGGATCGGAGGCGCTGGAATTGTGGATCTCGCCGCTTCTCAGGAAGAAGGGCTTGTCATGGACATAGAGAGTGGGGATGCCTTTTTCGTCGCGTTTCACAATCGGGACAGGCATAAAAATCGCTCCTTTCATACAGCTGCGGCAGTGCTGCCGACTTGGAACAGAGTAGTGCGGGACTTGCGCTTTTCCTGAAAATAGTATATAAAATAAAGTGTACAAATGTAGTGACATCTGTCACATCCCCCGGACGAATCTTCCCCTGCATTTTTGTGCAGTTCCTATAAATATCCGGTCATTCTTCTCAAACATACAGACGGAAAATTGGCAGATACGCTAAAGGAGGGGATCCTGTGGAGACGATCCACGATCAGAACCTGATGAAAAACTATATCCGGCAGCGCGGGATTCGGGCGCTCTTCGGCAGGGAACTTCCGCATTTCTTCCTGCTGCACTTCTCCCCGGGGGAGCTGCTGACCACGCCCTTCTCCCCCAGCCGCTACCTCCAGTTCATCGTGGAGGGGGATGTGACGCTGTACGACATGCCGGATGAGGAGTCCACCGTCACCCTCTCCACCAATTACAGCGAGGTCCAGATCCTCGGCGACATGGAGCTTCTGGATGCGAGCTTCACGCCATTTTTCGTGGAGGCGAAGACGGACGTCTATACCCTTGCGGTCTTCCTGGACCAGAACCGGGACCTGCTTTTGAATGATCCTGTTTTTCTGCGTTATGTTTGCCGCTGCCTGGCCGGCAAGCTCAACGGAGCGGTGATCGCCACGCGGCACGGGCCGCTCAGAAAGCGGGTGATCCTGTCGCTGCGCCATGCCGAGGCGGGGACGCGCTTTTCCGAAATCGGCCGTCTTGCCCGCTCGCTCAATGTGAGCTCCCGCCAGCTCCTGCGTGTACTCAGGCAGATGTGTGATGAGGGGCTGCTGGAGCACACGGACAAGGGCGTCTATGTGGTGCTCAAAAACCCGGAGCGCCCGGAGACGGGGTGGAAAGCGCAGGAGCGCGGTGAGGCCCTGTAAACCTTTTTTACAAACTGTTCCCCTTCACAACCCCCTTACAGATCCGGCCTGGATAAAAAAGGGCTTGCCTGCGGGTCCTTTCTGCATGCGGACGAGACAATAAGACAGTCAACAAAAAAGTTCGAATCTCTCATGTTCAAACAGAGAGTCTTGCGGTATACTGATACTGCTTCTTGATTACAGCATTTAATCAAGAAAGCCGCAGTTCCCGCGGCGTTTTCAGCGTGAAACGCGGAAAACACGTCTCGTACAGAAGCTCTACGCACCTTGCGGCGCTATAAAAACCTTTAAGAAATTAAAGGTTTTTATGAGGTTCTCGTATGAAAACGAAGAATGCCGTATGCCGAAGCGCTGTGATCTGATACTGCTCTCCCACGAACAGGAGACGGCATCTGCTTTTCCTGGCGCATCGGCCGTGCCCGGGCCCTGTGCGGCCGTCCACGGCGTCTTCACAATTCTTTATAAAAAACGTGTTGCCCATCTCCCGGCGCCTTGCTATACTTTTACTATCAACAGCACCTGTACTGGAGGATGACCCCATGAAAAAAACCATTTCGCTGCTGCTCTGCGTTCTGCTGCTTCTGGGCATGTGGACGGGGCTGACTTCCGCCGCCTTCGCGGAGGGCTTCTCCGCCGCGGGCAGCGTCCTCTTTGAAAAGGACGGCCTGAAGGTCACGACGGCGGGGCTCGACACGGACCCCACCTCGGACGAGCAGGAGCCCATCATCTGGCTCGACATCGAAAACGCCGGCGCGCAGGATGTATGCCTCGGCGTGACGGAGGGCTCTGTCAACGGGATCATGTGCGATCTCTGGCTCATCGACTTCTATGTGGAGGACGGCGCATACTTCGGCGGGAACTACAGCTTCGATCTCGTCATCCCTGCCGGCAGCAGCGGCCGCTATGCCCTCGGCTGCCAGAAGCTCCCTTCGATCGGCGCCCGCACCGTGAGCGAGCTGTCCTTCTGCTTCACCCTGGCCGAGGACGCCTTCACCTGGCCGGACTACAGCTCTGACCCCGTGACCATCGTCACCGGCCTGCCGGCGGAGCCGGTGGACTTCGCATCCCTCGGCACGGTCGTGCTCGACAATGAGGAGCTCACGCTCGTGATCGGGGAGCAGGACTATGAGGACTGGATCGGTCCGGAGATCGTGCTGTACCTTGTGAACAAATCGGGGCAGTACCTGGGCCTCACGGCGGACTCCGCCGCGGCGGACGGCGT
Organism: uncultured Clostridia bacterium; assembly: GCA_946184165.1. Lineage (GTDB taxonomy): Bacteria > Bacillota > Clostridia > Oscillospirales > Oscillospiraceae > Limivicinus. Next base: position 25,823 of record CAMHEN010000010.1, read on the forward strand.
AAGCTGCGGCGACGGTGATATCTATTTCTCCACAGCCGCCGCCCCCGGAAAATGCACCGCCGCCCTGATGGCCTTCGGAAGCCCCATCGCGGAGCTCAAGGGCATCGAGGACCTGACGCTCACCTTCGATCTGTACCGCGGGGAGACGCGGGACGTCCTCGACGGCGCGCCCGCCGTGCGGCTCGATCCCGTCACGGTGCAATTCCCTCCGCGGATCTGGGGCGAATATGAAAACGGCGGCCTGACCCTGGAGATCCTGCCGAAGTACAACGACCTTGTCACGGTGGAGACGCCGGAGGACGGCGTCCTCTTCACCGTGTCGGAGACGGCGTCTCTCGAGGCCGGCGGCTATGAGGGCGCGGGCTGGCTCTTCAGCATCGGCAAAGCGGACGCGGACCGCCTGCATGAGCTGCTGGGGCAGGACATGTCCGGCGTTTACGCCTTCGCGAAGGACGATGCGGGCATGTACTATCTCTGCTATCACCCCACGGACGTGCGCTATGAGCGCGCCACGCCCAAGGAGATGGCCCGGGATCAGGAGCAGTGGAGCATGCTCACCGCCTGGGTCGAGCAGGAGATCAACCGCTTTGCAGACCAGAACGGACTTCAGTACGTGTCCTTCGGCAACAGCCCCGTCGACATGCTCCTGGCCCGCGCGGCCTGGGGCGATGAAAAGGCGGTCCTCAGCACCGCGGAGTACGGCCCGGCGGACGCAAAGGGCGCGGACGGCACGGATACGGCGGAGTTTGCGATCCGCAGCAGCTTCGAGGAGGTGGGCCCGGCGGACACACCGGAGGGAGAGTATGTGACCCTGTCCCTCCCGCAGGAGGATGCGCACCTCGATTTCTTCTTTGCGCCGGGGGGCTATGTCCGCCTTGTGCAGGGCGGGCTGGAGTGGCTCTACCAGGCCTTCTGGTATGACGATACCGTGAGCCCGGCCGAGGCCATGCAGAGCTGGTACTATGCCGCCGCGGAGAAGGCCGGCCTGCGGGAGCATGACGGCGCGGCGGACGCCTTCACGGGCCTTTGGCGGGAGAAGATCGCCGGGCGCGGCGAGGTGAATATCGAAAAGAGCCTCGCCTGGAACAAGGTGAAAATCACGGCCCGCTGGCCGGAGAGCGCCTCGACGGAGCACGTCTGGGAGATGACCGCCGTCCTGCAGGAGGACGGGAGCCTCGCCTATCAGCACGGCACGCACGAGGTCATGGAGTATGACGAGACCGGCATGGGCTCGAGCGTGGACTTCGACTGGGACGTGAGCGGCCGGTTCTACCCCGGCGCCGACGGGGAGCTCTGCTGGCACGACGATCTCGCCCTGCGCCCGGAGGACAGCGTCTTTGTCCGCGCGGACTGATACGGAAAGAAGAATACGGAACGCTGCGTCCCCGGCACGATGGGATTTCGTCCGGGAACGCAGCTTTTTTCGCGCCGGAACTTGAAACCTGCACGGAACTCTGATACAATACCCTTTTGTCGGAAGACGACAAACTATATCATCTCCGCGGCATCCAGCCGTGGGAAAGGAAGAAAAATCATGGAACACAACGAAAAGACAATGGACAAGATCGTCGCCCTGTGCAAGAACCGCGGCTTCGTATACGCGGGCAGCGAGATCTACGGCGGCCTCGCCAACTCCTGGGACTACGGCCCCCTCGGCGTGGAGTTCAAGAACAACGTGAAAAAGGCATGGCTCAAAAAGTTCGTGCAGGAGAGCGAGTATAACGTCGGCCTCGACGCCGCCATCCTCATGAACCCCCAGACCTGGGTCACCACCGGCCACGTCTCCAGCTTCTCGGACCCCCTGCTCGACTGCAAGGCCTGCAAGGCCCGCCACCGCGCCGACAAGCTCATCGGGGACGAGCACCCCGAGGTCAATGTCGACGCCATGAGCTTTGACGAGATGGACGCGTTCATTGCCGAGCATGAAGATATCATCTGCCCCGTCTGCGGCAAGCATGACTTTACTCCCATCCGCAAGTTCAACCTCATGTTCAAGACCGCCATCGGCGTGACCGAGGACTCCTCCTCCGTCTGCTATCTGCGGCCCGAGACCGCCCAGGGCATCTTTGTAAACTTCGCGAACATCCAGCGCACCACCCGCCGCAAGCTCCCCTTCGGCGTCTGCCAGGTGGGCAAGGCCTTCCGCAACGAGATCACCCCGGGCAACTTCACCTTTCGCACCCGCGAGTTTGAGCAGATGGAGTGCGAGTTCTTCTGCAAGCCCGGCACCGACCTCGAGTGGTTTGCCTACTGGAAGGACTACTGCAAGAACTGGCTCGTCTCTCTCGGCATCAAGGAGGAGAATCTGCGACTGCGCGACCATGAGAAGGCGGAGCTCGCCTTCTACTCCCGCGCCACCACCGACATCGAATACGCCTTCCCGTTCACCGACTGGGGCGAGCTCTGGGGCATCGCCGACCGCACCGACTACGACCTCGGACGGCATCAGGAGGCCTCCGGCAAGGATCTCAGCTACTACGACCAGGACGCGAACGAGCACTATATCCCCTACGTGATCGAGCCGTCCCTCGGCTGCGACCGCGTCGCCCTCGCCTTCCTCTGCGAGGCGTATGACGAGGAGGTCGTGGGCCAGGACAAGAAGGGCAATCCCGATGTCCGCACGGTCCTGCACCTGCACCCGGCCCTCGCCCCCTTCAAGTGCGCGATCCTGCCGCTGAGCAAGAAGGAAGTGCTCACCGGCCCCGCCATGGAGCTCTACCGCGAGCTGAGCAAAGAGTTCATGTGCGACTACGACGAGACCGGCTCCATCGGCAAGCGCTACCGCCGCGAGGATGAGATCGGCACGCCCTTCTGCATTACCTTCGACTTCAACACCGTCGGCACCGAGACGGATGTGGCCGACCACTGCGTCACCGTGCGCGAGCGCGACTCCATGCAGCAGGTCCGCATCCCCATCTCCGAGGTCAAGGCCTACATCGCCGAGCGCGTGAAGTTCTAAGAATCGAAGCATCTTCATCCGTAGGGGCCGATGCCCTCATCGGCCCGAAGCCTTTTGATTGTGCAAAACTGCGGGTCGATCTGGGGATCGACCCCTACGGGGCAGGCCCCGGAGCAAGGGGCGGGCACCTCCCCCAAGGGGGAGGCAAGGCCTTTGGCTCCCTCTTTGGGGGAGCTGTCGTGACGGCTTGCCACCGTGACTGAGAGGGCAATCATTATGAAAGACAGGTATACTCTGTGAAAAACGGATTTATCAAGGTCGCCGCGGCAGCGCCCGTGATAAGGGTCTGCGACTGCGACTATAACGCGGACAGGGTCATTGAGACGATCGAAAGAGCCGAAAAGCTCGGCGTCAAGGTTCTGGCCTTTCCGGCGCTCACGCTCACCGGCGTGGAGTGCCGCGATCTCTTCCGCCACCGCGTCCTGCTCGACGGGGCGGAGAAGGCGCTCGCCAGGGTCATCAGTGCGACCGAGGGCCGCGACATGCTGGTGCTCGTCGGCGCCCCCGTCTCCATCGGCCATGCGGTCAACAGCGCCGCCGCCGCGATCTCGGGCGGCAGGCTCCTCGGCCTCATTCCCCAGCGCTCCGCCACGGATCAGTTTATCGGCGACGACGGCGCATGCCGCGTGATCGACAATGACGTGGCCGGCTTTGAAGCGGTGCCCTGCTGCGCGGACACGCTGATCTGCTGCCAGGGCCTTGAGGGGCTGAACATCGCGGTGGAGCTCGGCGGGGACACGGACTGCGTCTGGTCCCGCGAGAGCATCCATGCCCAGGCGGGCGCGACGCTGCTCGTCAAGATGGCGGACTTTCCGCAGACCGTGTATTCCACCCGGGACGCGGAGCTGAACCTGCGCTATGAATCCCGGCACAACACCGCCGCCGTGATGCTCGCCGCCCCGGGCAAGGGGGAGAGCAGCACCGACAACAGCTATTCCGGCCTGTGCATGGTCGCGGAAAACGGCGACATCCTCAGTGAAACCGAGGGGGAGGACAGCTTTGCCGTCACGGAGATCGACGTGGAATACCTCGAAAACCTCCGCCGCCAGAGCGGGGACTTCGACTGGGTGGACGAGGATTATACCGCCCTCGCCTGGGACTGCGCGCCCGTCGACACCGCCCTCACCCGCTGCTTCAACAAGCACCCGCACCTGCCCGCCGATCCCGCCGACCTGCCCGCTTTCTGTGAGCGTATGCTCGATATCCAGGTCTCGGCCCTCGTCAAGCGGATGCGCTACGCAAATCTCGACCACTGCGTCGTCGGCATCTCCGGCGGTGTGGACTCCACGCTTGCGGTCATGGTCTCGGCGATGGCGGTAAAGCGCATGGGGCTTCCCGGTGAGAACGTCATCGCCTGCACCATGCCCTGCTTCGGCACCTCCTCGCGCACCAAATCAAACGCCGTCATCGTCGCCGAACAGTGGGGCTGCGACGTGCGCGTCATCGACATCACGAAGGCCGTCCTCCAGCACTTCGACGACATCGGCCATGCCCGCGACGATTACTCCCTCGCCTTTGAAAACGCCCAGGCGAGAGAGCGGACGCAGGTCCTCATGGACATTGCCAATAAATGCAACGGCCTCGACGTCGGCACGGAGGATCTGAGCGAGTTCATCGACGGCTGGTGCACCTACAACGGCGACCACACCAGCATGTACGACGTGAACCTCGGCCTCACAAAGACCCAGGTGCGCGCGAATGTGAGCCACATCGCGGCGCGGACGGAGGACAAGGTGCTCAAGGCCGCGCTCTACGACGTGCTGGACTGCCCCGTCACCCCGGAGCTTTTGCCCATCCACGACGACATGATCGAGCAGAAGAGCGAGGACGCGGTGGGCTCCTACTCCCTGCAGGACTTCTT
>CAMHEN010000011.1 GCA_946184165.1 uncultured Clostridia bacterium
TTCCGCTCCTGGGACAACCCCCGCGCCAACTACTACAGACAGCAGAACGACATCCCCTATTCCTGGGGCACCGCCGTCAACGTCATGCCGATGGTCTTCGGCAATCTCAATGAGAACTCCGGCACCGGCGTCGCCTTCACCCGCGACCCCGCCACCGGCGAGAAGAAGCTGATGGGCGAGTTCCTCACCAACGCCCAGGGCGAAGACGTCGTGGCCGGCGTCCGCACCCCGATGCCCATCGCCGAGATGGAGCAGAAGTTCCCCGAAGCTTACGCCCAGTTCGTCAAGGTCTGCGCGCTGCTCGAGGATCACTACCGCGACATGCAGGACATGGAGTTCACCGTCGAGAACGGCAAGCTCTACATGCTCCAGTGCCGCAACGGCAAGCGTACCGCGCAGGCCGCCCTCAAGATCGCCTGCGACCTCGTGGACGAGGGCATGATCGACGAGAAGCAGGCCGTCCTGATGATCGAGCCGCGCAACCTCGACACCCTGCTCCACCCGCAGTTTGACGCCAAGGCTCTCGCAGCCGCGACGCCCATCGGCAAGGGCCTGGGCGCCTCCCCCGGCGCCGCCTGCGGCAAGATCGTCTACTCCGCCGAGGACGCCAAGGCATGGGCCGCCCGCAAGGAGAAGGTCGTGCTTGTCCGTCTCGAGACCAGCCCCGAGGATATTGAGGGCATGGCTGCCGCCCAGGGCATCCTCACGGTGCGCGGCGGCATGACCAGCCACGCGGCCGTCGTTGCCCGCGGCATGGGCAAGTGCTGCGTCTCCGGCTGCGGCGAGATCAAAATGGACGAGGAGAACAAGAAGTTCGAGCTCGCGGGCAAGACCTTCCACGAGGGCGACTTCATCTCCATCGACGGCTCCACCGGCAATATCTATGACGGGCTCATCCCCACGGTCGACGCCTCCATCGCCGGCGAGTTCGGCCGCATCATGGCCTGGGCCGACAAGTACCGCCGTCTCCAGGTCCGCACCAATGCCGACACCCCGCGCGACGCCGCCAAGGCGGTCGAGCTGGGCGCCCAGGGCATCGGCCTGACCCGTACCGAGCATATGTTCTTCGAGGGCGACCGCATCGCCGCTCTGCGCGAGATGATCTGCTCCGACACCAAGGAAGAGCGCGTGGCCGCTCTCGCCAAGCTCGAGCCTATGCAACAGGGCGACTTTGAGGGCATCTACGAGGCCATGCAGGGCTACCCCGTCACCATCCGCTACCTGGATCCCCCGCTCCACGAGTTCGTCCCCACCGAGGAAGAGGACATCAAGGCCCTTGCCGAGACCCAGGGCAAGAGCGTCGAGGATATCAAGGCCATCATCTCCAGCCTGCACGAGTTCAACCCCATGATGGGTCACCGCGGCTGCCGTCTGGCCGTCACCTATCCCGAGATCGCCGAGATGCAGACCGCTGCCGTCATCAAGGCCGCGCTGGCCGTCCAGGCCCGCCACCCCGAGTGGAAGATGCAGCCTGAGATCATGATCCCGCTGGTGGGCGAGGTCAAGGAGCTCAAGTACGTCAAGGACGTGGTCGTCAAGACCGCGGACAAGATCATCGCCGAGGCCGGCTCCGACATGAAGTACCTCGTCGGCACCATGATCGAGATCCCGCGCGCCGCCCTGACCGCGGACGAGATCGCCACCGAGGCCCAGTTCTTCTCCTTCGGCACCAACGACCTGACCCAGATGACCTTCGGCTTCAGCCGTGACGACGCCGGCAAGTTCCTCACCTCCTACTACGACGCCAAGATCTACGAGAGCGATCCCTTCGCCCGCGTCGACCAGAAGGGCGTCGGCAAGCTCGTGAAGATGGCCGCGACCCTCGGCCGCGCCACTCGTCCTGACCTCCATCTCGGCGTCTGCGGCGAGCACGGCGGCGACCCCTCCTCCGTGGAGTTCTTCCACAAGGTCGGTCTGGACTACGTGTCCTGCAGCCCCTTCCGCGTTCCCATCGCCCGCCTCGCCGCCGCTCAGGCCGCCATCAAGGAGGCCAAGGAGCAGGAGGCCGCCGCGAAGGCCGCCGAGGAAGCCCGCAAGGCCGCCGAGGCTGAGGTCAACGCCAAGGTCGAGGCCGCAAAGGCCGCGCTGAAGGAGGCTACCGACAGGCTCTCCGCCGCCGCGGTTGACGCCAGCGCCGAGCTCAAGGACTTCGCCCAGGCAGGCTACAAGTCCCTCCTCGCCGGCTGGGAAGAGGCCAAGAAGACCTTCGGCGAGAACAGAAAGTAAGAACCCCTTTGGTTGAGCGGCTGACAGTCGCCCGCCTGTAAATCACACAACAAGAGCCGCGTCCCAAACGGGGCGCGGCTCTCTCATAAAGGAAGTGAAACAGTGAAAGAGACCTATCGGTGCATGTCGCGCTCCGGGGCGGAGTCCCTGACGCTCGGCATCCTGACGCTGCTCTTCGGCGTCACGGTCGGCGTTTTGAACATCGTCAACGGCGGCAAGCTCCTGCATCAGCGCAAAACACTGCGATAAGAATCCAAAGCGCCGCGCCCCAAACAGGGCACGGCGTTTTATGTGCTCTTGCTTTTTTTCTTTTATCCGGATATACTGTAGACAGATTGAAAAAGGGGGAGCGTGATGACAATGGAAGACAATATGCTGCGTGAATTGGTACAGGGAATCTTGCGCGTGCTGCCCGGTCAGGCCCTTCGGATCGTTCTTTATGGTTCAACCGCGCGTGGGACAAATTCCCCCGAGTCGGATGTCGATATTGCCGTCTTTGTCCGGTCAAGGCTGGACAGCGCTGCGGACGAACGGCTTTCGGATATGATCGTGGATCTGAATCTGAAATACGACAAAGTCTTTTCGGTGATCGATATTGACGAGGACGTATATCAGAAGTGGCGCAGGGTCACGCCATTTTACCAGAATGTCGAGAAGGACGGGATCGTGTTATGGACGGCAGCGTAACGGATCTTTCAAAATACCGCCTTGAAAAAGCAAAGGAGGACCTGGAGACGGCCCGGGCAAATTTTTCCGAAAAGAGCTACCGCGCCTCTGTTAATCGGTCCTACTACGCCATTTTTCACGCGCTGCGGGCGATAACCGCGCTGGATCAGTTTGATTCCGGCAAGCATTCCGGGATCATTGCCTTTGTAAACCAGAACTACGTGAAGGCGGGAATATTCGACAAGTCCTTTTCCAAAATGGTTGACTCCGCCTTTCGCCTCCGGGAGAAGGCGGATTATGAAGATTTCTACGTGGTCGCCATTGAGGATGCCCGGCGGCAGATGGAGAAGGCGGAAGCCGTGATCTCCACGGTCGAGCAGTATGTGAAACAAAGATGGGAAGAGCGCTGATTTCCTGAGATTGCCGACAAGAGCCGCGCCCCAAACGGGGCGCGGCTCATTGAATATGCGAGATGTTTTACACACAGTATTGTTGTGCATAATCGTATTCTTATGCCGTAGGGGAGGCTATCAGCCTCCCGCGCGGTGAACGGTAGGTGCTGCACATTTGCCGGGCAAATCTGCAAAATGTTAGTCCTACTGCGCGGGAGGATGATATCCTCCCACTACAATGTCGGGCGAGAAGTATCTTAACGGACCTTAACATCGATCTTCTGACTCCCCGGTTGTGCAGTATGAACTGATACAACCAGAGGCATATTCGTTTGCGTTTCAACCATTTTTGCACAGGGCAAATATAAAATGAAATCACTCGTAACTAGAGGTGAGATGACAAAATGATGTCCAATTGAGGTGTTGTTGTTTATAATGGCAAAATCATTCCCGTATTGGAAAATATGAGGCCTGCTGCTGTCGGAGTCTGTGGAATAAATAAAGCCGTCATTGAAGACTAACTCAACAATAACATCTTTCTTCAAGTCCGCGACGACGAGCTCCTGCTTATCCAGATTGGTAAGTGAGAAATGAATAACTGCATAAGTCTCACTCTCATTTAGCGCATAATCGAATTTCTTTAACCCGGCAAGAAATTCGGGAGAACCAGCTAACAAAGACGGCAAATTTTCGGAGAATGAAACCGAAACATTATCTACTGAATATGTATTTGAATCCTTCGGTAAATAATCGGCGATTTCAAAAACGGCAGGTTTTGAACACGAGCCTGGAATCTGTTTCCATTCTCCCAGCGAATTCGGACCATATCGAAATTCGTAAGTAGAGAACTCTATATATTTTGCCAAATCAACAGCAGTTTTGCTGATAGTTTGGTAATTTGAGGTCCACCCAGCTTGCCCAGGAGCCAGATTTCTAAATGTACTAGAGGTCTCAAATACAGTTGAGTTAGATGGTATCCCATCTCCGTTTTCATCTAATAATCTGTATCCAAAAACGAGATTGACGAGTTCATGACCTTCGAGTATGGGCATAGCATGATTACGTACCTTAATTCTTGTACGGTAATAATCTGATGAACTCTTTTCAAACAAAATGTCCTCTACAAGAACTTCATCAACATGCTGCGACTCCGTTACTTTTTCCTGCTGCGTTTCTTTTGCTGCGCGAACTTCATCGATAAGCTGTGTCACATCTTCGGTAAGCACTCCGTCATCTGCGCCGAAACCGATAGAAACATAGCTATTTAATTCAGTTTTCCTGAAACCAAGCGTAGTTTCAAACAGCTCAAACATAATATCCGCATTTCCAAAATACAGTTTGTTTGGAACCACCGCAGCAAAATCAAGTTCGATAGACTTCCCCGGCTCAAGTTCCATCACTAAGCCAGGTGAGAAGGTTCCACTCCCAACTTCTACAAGATTGACCACAGGGTACGTGTCCAGCAAAACAGGCTCATTTGAATCGAAACGAATAGAAGGAGAAATTGCTTTTGTTGCCAGCGTGTCAGACAATCTGTTTTGAAAAACACCCTTCACGACAAACAAAGCGAAACCATCTTTCGCGCTGTCATAACCTTCCGTAATGATATCATGAGTTTCTGTTATCCCGTTTCCTGCTCTGCTCTCGCTGCCTACGGTCATATAATATGTTTCCACTTTTTTCGCAAACCCGGCATCCAGCACAGTAAACGTCCCAAACTCCGTCTCCATGACGCAGCCGGGCTCAAACATCGGCGTCCCTTCGGGCAGGGCCCAGTCATCTGCCATCGCGGGCGCGGCGCCGAACGCGCAGAACGAGAGTATCATGCAGAGCGTGAGCAGGAAAGAAATGCATTTTTTCATCTCAGGTTCTCCTCTCCAAACAAAAAGTGCGCAGCCGGAGCTGCGCACGAAAAACGCAGAGCTCCGTTTGCTGCGACACAAACCTTCGAATCTCAAAAGATGGGAAGTGGAGATGCGTTTTTACCAAGAGGTAAAAACCCACCTTTTGAGACGTTATATTCGGTTTGTGTCGCAAAACCATAGTAACATCGCGCCGGCAAAAAAGCAATCTTTTTCTCTATGCGCACGAGCCGCACCCCGATCCGGGCGCGGCGCTATGCGCTCTTGTTTTTTGGTTCACATTCCAATCGGCAAAAACAGAGGATTCGCGTTATACGAATCCTCTGTTTCGGTTTTTTCGGGGCGGGGATTACTTAATGTACTCTACCGCCTCGGTTGCGGCGATGTAGCCGGAGTCTACGCACAGGCCGTAGCAGTAGCCGGGCACGTCGTAGTAGGGGCTGTAGTACAGAGAGCCGTTGTCGGTGCCGACCACGTACAGACCCTGCATCGGGGTGTTGTCGGGCTTGAGGGCGCGCAGCTTATCGTCGGTACGGATGCCGCCGAAGGTGCTCCAGGCGGACGGCTCGCACTGCACGGCGTAGAAGGGGCCCTTTTCGATCTTGCTCAGGTACCAGGGGTTGGTGCCGAACTCCTCGTCCACGCCCTTGTCGCAGTACTCATTGTATTTGGCGACGGTCTCGGGCAGATTCGTGAGACCGAACTTCTCGGCCAGCTCTTCAAGAGTGTCGGCCTTGGCAAGCCAGCCTTCGCGGATACCTTCCTCGATATCCTCGGGCAGCTTATCCAGGATGCGGCCCTTGAAGTAGTTGCCGATGAACCACTTGCCCTCGACGGGCTCTGCGCCCTTGGCGATGGTGTAATCATAGAGGCCGATGGTGGTCATGGCGTCCACATAGGCCTGGTCCACAATGCCGTACCAGGGGGCGTTGAGGATGATCTGCTCGGAGCCGTAGCTCATCGGGTAGTCGCACAGAAGGCCCTCATTGATGAAGCGCTTGCCCTCCTGATCGACGAGGAGGTTGCCGTAGAGGCCGAACTTGAACGCGTAGTTCTGATCGTACTTGTCCTGCTTGGCCGGACGGGAAGCCTTGGAGTTGGTTCCGCCGTACTCGCAGGGGCAGTAGCCGAAGGTCTTGCACAGGACCGCGCCCGCGTCCTCGGCCATCATGATGCCGTCGCCGGTGCAGAGGCTGTTGCCGCCGGCCGCCGCGTTGAGCTTGCGCGTCTTGAGGAACTTCTCCTGCAGGTCGCGGTTGCCGAGATAGCCGCCGGAGGCGATGATAACCGCCTTGGCGTTGACCGTGACGGAGGTGCCGTCGGCCTTCTTCGCCGTGACGCCGACCGCCTTGTCGCCGTCCATGATGAGGCCCGTGGCGGTGGTGTTGAAGAGGACTTCAACGCCGGCGTCCTCGAGAGCCTTGTTCCAGAGCTCCACGCGCTCATCCAGGGAGTTGGTGATGAGGTGGAAGCCGCCCTTCTCCTGATAGAAGGGAGTCTCAAAGCGGAAATTGGCCTCCTGCATCTTGTATCCGATGCCGACGAGCTGCTCGACAGAGTTTTTGGACTCGTCCAGGCAGCGGTGCATCAGGGCGGGGTTGGGGGTCCAGTGGGTGTAGTTCATGACGTGCTGGAAGACTTCCTCCACCTCGAGGGTGGTGCCGCCCTCACGGGCATGCAGGACGGAGGTATCCACAGCAAAGGGTCCGGAGACCTTGATGCCGTTGACGCCTGCGACAGAGCTGGCCTTCTCGATGGTCAGGACTTTCGCGCCCTTCTGGCCCGCGGTGATGGAGGCCATGAAGCCGGAGCCGCCGCAGCCGATGACGCAGACGTCCACGTCATAGGTCTCATCCGCGCCCGCGACGGCGGTGATGTTCTTGGCAAGCCACGCGTCCTTGTCGCCGCCGGCCTGGGCCACGCAGTCGGCGATGGCTTCCTTGACCGCGCGGGAGGAGTTGGTCGCGCCGGTGATGCCGTCGAGGCCGCCGGCCTGGTTTTCGATGATGGCGGGGATCAGCTTGTCCTGCACCTGGGAGAAGAGGATGGGCGTCTCGTTCTGGGAGATGATCTCCACGTTCTCCAGGGCGGTCTCCGAGAAGGTGCATTCCACGGTGACATAGCTCAGGTTGCCGTAAGCGGTGGCCTGATACTTGCCGGGCTTGTAGACTGCGCCGTCGGCATAGGCGGCGGCGCCCAGGAGCTGGCTTGCGGCAAGGCCGAGACCGGCAGCGGCGGTGCCTTTCAGAAATTCGCGTCTGGAAATCTGTTTGTTAGACATGTCTGATAGTCCTTTCCGAATTTATTTATATAGGATCCTGTGTAGGCAGGTCCATATACGGGAGAGAAGTTCACCTGCAGGCGGGGGGGATTCCCCCGCCTGCGCGGATCAGCAGAGAGTTTCGATGGCGGCGCGCTCGGTGGGGAGGGCGTTCTGGTAGCGGGTGAGGAAGGCCTGGAAGCCCGCCGCGTCCTCCGGGGAAGCTGTGAGGGTCACGCACTTCGCGTCTGCAAAGACCTTCCGGTCGAGGTAGTCCGGCAGGCTCTCCCCCTCGTCCTTCCAGAGCATGTAGGCCGCAAGCAGGGCCATGCCGTAGGGGCCGCCCTCCCCCGCCGTCTCCATCACGGAGACCGGGGCGCCGACCGCTGCGGACAGCATCCGCTGTCCCACCTCGGGGGTCTTGAAGAAGCCGCCGTGTCCGGTGAGCTTGTCGATCTGCACCTTCTCGGTCCGGGTCAGGATGTCAAGGCCGATCTTCAGCGTGGCGAGCGCCGACAGGAGATGCGTGCGCATGAAGTTTGCGAGCGTGAACTTCGCATCCGGCAGGCGGGCGAAGACGGGTCTCCCCTCGTCCAGGTCGGTGACGCCCTCGCCGGAGAAGTAGTTGTAGCTGAGAAGTCCGCCGCAGTCGGGGTCGCCCTCGAGGGCCTTGTTGAAGAGCTTGACGAAGAGCTCGCCCTTGCCTGCGGGCATGCCCATCATCTCGCAGAACTCAGAGAGGAGATTGACCCAGGCGTTGATGTCCGAGGTGCAGTTGTTGCAGTGGACCATCGCGACCGGCAGGCCGTCCGGCGTGGTGACCATGTCGATCTCCCGGTGTACGCCGAGGGGCTTTTCCGTGACGATCATCGCGAAGTCCGATGTGCCGGCGGAGACGTTGCCGGTGCGGACCCGGACGGAGTTCGTCGCGGTCATGCCGGTGCCGGCGTCGCCCTCGCAGGGGGCCACGGGGACGCCGGGTTTGAGCGTGCCGGTCGGGTCGAGGAAGGCCGCGCCCGCCTCGGTGAGGCGGCCGCCGTCTGCGCCCGCGGGCAGGACCTTCGGCAGGATGGCGCGCAGGTCGCAGCCCGTGAGGGTCCTGAACTTTTCGAGCATCTCCTCGTCATAGTCGCCCTTTGCGCTGTCGATGGGGAACATGCCGCTGGCCTCGCCGACGCCCATGACTTTCTCTCCGGTGAGCCGCCAGTGGATGTAGCCCGCGAGCGTGGTGAGGAAGGCGATATCCTTCACGTGCGCCTCGCCGTTCAGCATCGCCTGATAGAGGTGGGCGATGCTCCAGCGCTGGGGGATATTGAAGCCGAAGAGCTCGGTGAGCTTTGCGGCCGCCTCGCCCGTGATGGTGTTGCGCCAGGTGCGAAATTCCGCGAGCTGCTTCCCGTTCCCGTCAAAGGGCAGATAGCCGTGCATCATGGCGGACACGCCGATGGCGCCCACGGTGGTGAGCTCCGTGCCGTACTTTGCCTTCACGTCGGACATAAGGTTTTTGATACAGGTCTGCACGCCGGTGTGCACCATGTCCATGGAGTAGGTCCAGATCCCGTTTACAAGCCGGTTTTCCCACTCGAAATCGCCGGAGGCGATGGGGATGTGCTTTTCGTCAATCAACACGGCCTTGATGCGGGTGGAACCCAGCTCAATGCCCAAAGCGGTTTTATTCAAATCCATAGCTGTCCCTCACTTGAGTTTCCAGATCAGGTCCTTGACCAGCAGTTCTTCTTCCAGCTTTTCGGGGGTGGTGTCCGCGCCGATGTGGACAAACTCAATGTCCATCATCCGGGCCCAGTCGCGCATCTGTTCGGCGGTCACGTCGTAGGAAAGCACCGTGTGGTGCGCGCCGCCCGCGGTGATCCAGCATTCCACGCCGGTGGTCAGATCCGGCAGCGCCCGCCACATGACGCGGGCCACCGGGAGATTCGGCATGGGCAGGATGGGCTTGACGGCCTCGATATCCTGGACGATCAGGCGCAGTCTGCCGCCCATGTCGATAAGCGAGACGACGATGCCCTTGCCGGCCTTGCCCTCAAACACCAGACGGGCGGGGTCTTTTTCGTTCATGCCGATGCCCAGATGATGGGTCTCGATGCGGGGCTTGTCCGCCGCGAGAGACGGGCAGACCTCCAGCATGTGGGCGCCGAGGGAGTACTCCTGGCCCTCCGCGAGATGGTAGGTGTAGTCCTCCATGAAGCCGGAGGCGCCGTTGCCGCCCTCGCCCATGGCCTTCAAAATGGCGGTCATGGCGGAGACTTTCCAGTCGCCCTCGCCCCCGTAGCCATAGCCCTGGGCCATCAGGTGCTGGGAGGCGAGGCCCGGGAGCTGTTCCATGCCGTAGAGATCCTGGAAGGTGTTGGAGAAGGCTTTGCAGCCCTCGCGGTCGAGCATCTTCTTCATGGCGATCTCTTCCTTCGCCTGGTAGCGGATGGCGGCGGTGTTGTCGGTGGCAACGTCGTAGCTTGCCTCGTACTCGGCCACCAGCGCGTCGATCTCCGCCTCCGTGACCTTGCCCATCTCCTTCACGAGATCGCCCACGGCCCAGGTGTTGACCTGCCAGCCGAGCTTGATCTGGACCTCGACCTTGTCGCCCTCCGTGACGGCGACCTCGCGCATGTTGTCGCCGAAGCGCATGACCTTCATGTCCTTCGACACGGCGACGCCGACGGCGGCGCGCATCCAGTCGCCGATGCGTCTGTGGACCTTCTCATCCTGCCAGTACCCGGCGACGATCTTGCGGGGCTTCCGGAGGCGGGCCCCGATGAAGCCGTGCTCCCGGTCGCCGTGGGCGGCCTGGTTCAGGTTCATGAAGTCCATGTCGATCTCGTCGTTCGGGATTTCCCTATTATACTGGGTGGCGAAATGGAGCCAGGGCTTCTGCAGGTCCCGCAGGCCGTCGATCCACATTTTGGAGGGGGAGAAGGTGTGGCACCAGGTGACGATGCCCGCGCACTCCGGGCGGTAGTTTGCCTCCCGGACCACATCGCTGATCTCCTTGTTGGTCTTGGCGGTCACCTTGTAGACGAGGGGATAGGGCAGGACCTTCGACAGCTCCGCCGCCATCTCCTTTGCCCGGGTCTCGACGGTCTTCAGAACCTCGGGCCCGTAGAGAAACTGGCTGCCGACCACGAACCAGAATTCGTAATTACGCATACTTTACTCCTTATTTAATAACTTTCAGCGCCTTGCGGTCGATAGTCAGGGCGACGAAGAGCAGGAAGATGACACCCTTGATGAGCTGCTGGGTCTGGGACTCAAAGCCCATCATGACAAGGCCGTTATTCAGCACGGTGTACATGAGCGTACCGACGATGATGTTGGAGAAGCGGACCTTCGCGCCGCCGGTGATGGGCAGGCCGCCCAGCACCAGGGAGATGAGGATCTGGGTCTCCAGTTGGTTGCCGGCGGTGGCGGTGATGGAGCCCACCTTGATGACGTTGACGAAGGCAGCGAGACCGGTGAGAGCGCCCGCCGCGACGAAGGTGAGGAACTTCACCCGGTCCGTCTTCACGCCGGAGAAGCGGGCCGCAGTCTCGCCGGAGCCGACGGCCTTGACGTCGTTGCCGATGCGGGTGAACCGGAAGAGGAACCAGGCCACAAGCAGCACCGCCACCGTGATGGTGATCTTGAGCCAGTTCTGATCCAGGGCCTTGATGGCCGCGCTCGCCGGGACAGCGGTCTCCGTCGTGAGATAGGCGCAGACGCCGCGGAAGAGGAACATGGTGCAGATGGTGATGATAAAGCTCTGGAGCTTGAACTTCACGTGGAAGAAGCCGTTGATCGCCCCGATGGCAGCGCCCGTGAGGATGCCGCCCAGGATCGCGAGAGGGATCGAGGTGAAGGAGAGCTTGCTGATCACGATGGAGGCAAGGCCCAGGGTCGAGCCCTCGGTAAAGTCGATGGAGCCGAGCGTCATAACGAAGAAGACGCCGGTCGCGACGATCATGGGATAGTAGACCTGGCTCAGAAGCAGGCGCAGGCGCTTCGGCGTAAGGATCTTGCCCTGGGTCAGGATGTTCATGACGACGACGATGACCACGAGGCCGATGAAGGGCAGCAGGCCCTTGAAGGTATCGCTGCTGAGGAAGGAACGCAGCTTGGAGGGTTCCTGATCTTTCTTGACGGTATTTGACATCTTCATCGCCTCCTCACACCATTTTCGCAATCAGGTCTTCTTCACTCAGGGCGGGATCACGGAGGAATTCTCCGTTCAGGACGCCGTCCTTCATGATGATGATGCGGTCCGCCATGCCCAGAAGCTCGGGGATCTCCTCGGAGATCATGATGATGGATTTGCCCTGGCGTCTCAGATCCGCCATCAGGGCGTAGATAGCCTGCTTGACCTTGACGTCGATGCCGCGGGTGGGCGAGTCCAGCACGAGTATATCGCTCCCCTTGCCGAGCCAGCGCGCCAGCACCACCTTCTGCTTGTTGCCGCCGGAGAGGTCGGACACGAACTGGCCCACGTTCTGCATCTTGGTCTGCATGTCGAGAGCGTGCTTCTCGGCAAACTTCGTGAGCTTCTTGCCGGAGAGGAGGCCGTGATTTGCGAGATCCCCCAGGGAGGGGAGAACGATGTTGTTGCGGATGGACTCGTTTAAGATGACGGACTCGTTGTCGCGGTCCTTGGAGGCGTAGGCGATGGAGTGGGCGATCGCGGTGGGGATGCTGTTGATCTCGGTCCCGTCCGCGAGCGTAACCGAGCCCGTGCGGTCCCAGGAGGCGGCGAAGATGGCCTTGCCCACCTCGTGCATCCCGCACTCGGAAAGGCCGCCGAAGCCGAGGATCTCGCCCCGGTGGAGCTCAAAGCTCACGTGGTCGATCTGGCCGGGCACGCTCACGTCCCGGACGGAGAGCACCACTTCCCCGGAGATGGGCTCGCCATAGTCGGTGCGGTAGTAGGCCGACCCGATCTCGCGCCCGACCATAAGGCGCTTGAGGTCGTCCTCCGTCACGTCCCGGGTGTTGACGGTGGCGATATACTCGCCGTCGCGCAGGACGGAGACGGTGTCCGTGTGGGTCAGGACCTCGTTCAGGTCATGGCTGATGAAGATGACGGTCCGGCCGTCGGCGCGGATGGCGTCCATGATCTTGTAGAGCTCCATGCGCCCGTTCTGGGACAGGGCGGTGGTGGTCTCGTCGATGACGAGAATCTTGGGCTTCATGTAAGTGGCCTTCACGATCTCGACGAGCTTGCGGTCCTCGAAGTTGTAGAGGTCGATCATGTTGCCGGCCTTGATGCGCCCGAAGCCGTATTCGTCCAGCAGGCGCTGGGCTTCTTTGTTCATGGCGCGGGTGTCCTTCACGCCGAGGTGCATGAAGGGCTCCTCATGCCCGAGGAAGATGTTCTCCGCCACAGTGAGGCCGGAGAGGGTGCCCATCTCCTGAACGATGATGGCCACGCCCTCGTTGTTGGCCTCCACCTGGTTGCGGCAGTGCAGGACCTTGCCGTCGAGCGTGAAGGTGCCGCCGCCGATGGAGTAGATGCCGCAGAGCATCTGGGAGAAGGTCGATTTGCCCGAGCCGTTCTCGCCGATCAGGCCGCGCACCTCGCCGGCGTTGATGGTGAGGGAGACGTTGTCAACCGCGTGGGTGATGCCGAAGCGCTTGTCGATGTTTTCGGCGACAAGAAGAACTCTGTTTTCCATTCCCGCCACCTCACTTTACGACGCTGCCCTTGCCGCCGCGGGCGGTCAGGGACACGATCACAAGAAGCGCGCCGCCCGTGACCACGTTTTGAATCGTGGTAGGGGCGCCCAGGGCCACAAAGCCGTTGAAGATGATCTGGATGATGAACTCGCCGACGACAATGGCCGTGATGGGCATTTTGTACTTGCGGAAGGCCACGCCGAAGAAGGTGCCCATGAGGGGCTGGAAGTTGCGGCCCATGGTGCTCATGCCGGTGAGAGCGGTCATCGTGGTGCCGTAGGAGACGGTGAGGATCGCCATGATGCCCACGAAGAAGTGCAGGAGCATGAAGCCGATGAGCTTGTATTTTTTTACATTGATGCCCATGTTCTTCGCGGTGAACTCGTTGGAGCCGATGGCGTTGCAGTAGGTGCCGATCTTGGTGTAGTTCAGGATGAAGTACATCAGCAGAAACGCGAGCAGCGCGAGGATGATATTGCCGGGGGCGCCGGAGAAAAAGCGCAGGTTCTCGCCCAGCGTCTGCTTGACGCCGCCCGCCACGAACACGGCCACACTCTCGAAGATGAGCATCAGGCCCACCGTGACGATCATGGAGGGGACGTTCAGGCTGTTGTAGAGCATGCCGATCAGAAAACCGATCAGCGTGCCGCAGCCGAGGCAGCCCAGGATGAAGCCCGCGTAGCCGAACTTCTGGGACAGGATGACGCCCACGATGGAGGAGAGCACGATGTTCGCGCCCACCGCGAAATCGAACAGGCCCATCACCACGATGAAGTAGAGCCCGCAGCCGCCCACGGAGTAGATGATCGAGGCCTGCAGATAGGTGTAGAGATTGCTCAGGGAGCCGAAGTTGGACGGCGTCAGGATCTTGAAGACCCCGTAGAAAAACAGAAGCATCGCCCCCAGCAGGACCAGGCCGTAATACCTGCTGGCTTTGAGCTTCTCGATTGTGTTCGACATAAAATGCCTCCTGTGAAAGCGCGAGCGCTTTGCGGTGATTTTACGAGAGTGCCGTTTCTCTATGAATATCGGCTTAAACCGGCTAACCATGTGAAATCAACAATACCGAAAAAACATCCGTTTCGTAGGGGCCGATGCCTTCATCGGCCCGAAATTGTATGGCTTGTACGGGGAACGATGGTTCGGGTCGATCTGGGGATCGACCCCTACGGAATAAGCAGATAGACGATTTGCTGCGTTAAGCCGTTATCCTTATTTTTCATTTAAACCACATTTTTGAGGCCGCTATGCCGCCTCAAAAAATCGCGTTTGCAATTGACGGAAGGGATGCGGGGTTCTCCCCGCATCCCTTTTGCTGGTGCTTAATTACTTGGCGTGGCGGGCGACGACGTCTTCCACGGACAGGTTCGCGCAGGCCTGGGCGAGGGCGTCGTAATCGAGAGCGGCGAGCTCCACGATCTCATCGGCGTAGTAGGGCAGCTCGCTGCCGGTGAAGTACTGGGCGTAGTTGGCATAGTCCTCGGGGGAGGCGACGAACATGTAGGGGAAGACCATGTCATAGAAGCTGTCGGTGGAGGTGGCATAGTTGCCCTTGATGGCGTTGTAGACCATCAGGAAGGCAAAGAAGGGGTCAGCGTAGTGACCGCCGGACTCGGCAGCCATGGCGCCGGTCTCGAGCTTGACGTCGAGGTCGGGCAGGAAGTCGGTGGAGACAACGGCGATCTTACCGGTCAGGCCCATGGCCTCGATGCCGGCGATCGCGCCGAGGAGGGTGTCGCCGCCGCCGCCGGCAACGATCAGCGCGTCGATGTCAGGATTGGCCTGGATGATGGCTTCGGCAGTGGCGCGGCCGGTGTCGGTGGTGGTGCGGCCGTACTGGGGCTCAAGAAGGGTGATCTGGTCGTCAGCGTGA
This sequence comes from uncultured Clostridia bacterium, assembly GCA_946184165.1. Lineage (GTDB taxonomy): Bacteria > Bacillota > Clostridia > Oscillospirales > Oscillospiraceae > Limivicinus. The sequence goes on from CAMHEN010000011.1 coordinate 14,938, forward strand.
GCAGCGTTCCACTCCTCAACGCCGGCCTTGTAGCCTTCCCAGCGGCCGAGGAAGGTGGCGTCGCCCGGCTCCCAGCCCTCAAGGCCGATCTTGCGGCAGCCCTTCTCACCCAGGATGGTGACGAGGGTCTTGCCGTTGTCGAACTCAGACTCATGCACGGCGCCCACATAGTAGGGGGAGGCGCAGGCCTGGGCGTACTCGTCGGGGTTCGCGTCCTTGTCGATCACGCGGAAGAACTGGGCCACATAGACCTCGTTCTCGTCGCAGGTCTTGATGACGGAGCCCATCTCGGCGGAGGCGGAGTTGCAGATGATGATGCCGTCGCAGTCCGCGAGAGCCAGGGTCTCCGCGGAAGCGGTGACCTGCTCGGAGATGTGCGCCTGGTCGACCCACTGGGTCTCAACGCCGAGGGCTTCAGCCGCCGCGTCGATCATGCGCTTGCATTCGCTGCCGAGGGTATCGGTGGAGCTCCAGATGGAGATGCCGATTTTGATTTTGTCTTCCGCCGCGAAGGCCGGAACGGAGAGACTGAACATCAGGGTCAGGACAAGAACGAGTGCCAGGATCTTTTTCATGTTGTTTTCCTCCTTATAGATTTGTTCTTGCTTTTGTTTTTGGGGCTGCATGTATGGTCGGGTTTTTTGCGCTTTGTCAGGCCGCCGGGGCGCTTATCCCGCTTCGCCCTGCGGCTGCTTTTTCTTGCTGTCCTTTTTTCTCTCGGACATGGTGACGACGATACGCTGGATCACGATGAACAGCGCCAGCAGGCCGCCGGTCGCGATCTTGCCCCACCAGGAGAGGAGCGTGCCGTTGAAGGTGATGAGTGCAGGAATGACCGACTTGAGCAGGACGCCGAACAGCGTGCCGATCATATAGCCGACGCCGCCGGTCAGCAGCGTGCCGCCGATGACCGCGCAGGAGATCGCCTCCAACTCGCCGCCGTTCAGGGCGAGGTTCCAGCCGCTCTTAACCTCCAGCAGGTAGGCAAGGCCCGCCAGGACGCTGCAGAAACCGTTGAAGCCGTATACCAGGATCTTGGTCCGCCCGACGGGAAGGCCCATCAGCTTTGCACTCTGCTCGTTGCCGCCGATAGCGTAAATGTTTCTGCCGAATTTTGTCCGGTGCAAAATAAAGGTGCCGATCACAATCATCAGCAGGAATACGAGCAGGTTGACATTGATGAAGGCGATCGGTTTGATCTTCACCCACTCGCCGTCAACGTATTTTTTGAAGTACCACTTCCAGCCGGCGAGCGCGTCGATCATCGGATGGGAGACGGAAATCGATTCCCGGCTGATCAGGGAGCAGACGCCGCGCGCGAGGAAGTTTCCCGCAAGCGTTGTGATGAAGGGCGGCACATCCAGATAATAGATCGCCGCGCCCTGCAGCAGGCCGAGACCGACGCCGACCACCAGCGCGGCCAGCATGCAGACGGCTGGGTGGTAGCCGAGGACGCTCGTCCCGTAGGCTACGATCATCCCGGTCAGGCAGGCGACCGATGCGACGGAGAGGTCGATGCCCCCGGTGATCAGCACCATCGTCATGCCTACCGCAGAGATGCCGTAATAGGCATTATCCTTGAACATGTTGACAAAGGTGCGCAGGGTGGTAAAGCCGATGCTTCCGAAGCGGATCGCGCCGTAGATATAGATCAGGATGAAAATGCCGACGGTCGCATAGACCATCACAAACTGCGGCTTCAGCAGGCGGCTCGCAAGGCTTTGCCGTCTCTCGGGAATTCGTTCAGGCATGCACCGCACCTCCCTTCATCCGCTTCTTGCCCATCTTCGACATCCTCTTGCGGACAGGCTCGGACTGAAGCACGATCACGACGATAATGATGAGCGCCTTGAATGCCATGGTTGCCTCCGAAACGATGCCGAAGTAGTAGACAAAGGTCACGATCGTACGAATGATGATGGAGCCGATCACAGTGCCCGCGAGACTGAACTTGCCGCCCGCCATGTTCGTGCCGCCGATAACGACGGCCAGGATGGCGTCCATCTCAAAGTTGATTCCAAAGTTGTTGGAATCGTTCGACATGACGCGGCTCGCGGTGATAAGGCCCGCGATTGCGGAGAGGAACGCCGTGAGTGCGAAGACGATCATGATGATCCTGCGGGAGTCGATGCCGCTCAGGCGGCTCGCGCTCGGGTTGATGCCGACAGATTCCACCATCGTGCCGAACGCCGTCTTTCGCACGAAGATCGACACCGCCGCCACGACGATGATTGAGATGATGACCGGCATCGGCAAAAACAGGAAGCTCCCCTGTCCGATCACGCGGAAGGGAGAGTACAGGGTGGTAAACTGCTTGCCGTTCGTTACGATCTGCGCAATGCCGCGCCCGCACACCATGAGGATCAGCGTCGCAATGATGGGCTGCATTCCGATGCGCGAGATCATAAAGCCATTGAAGAGGCCCATCAGCGTGCACACGGCGAGCGGGACCAGGATCACGAGGATGAAGGGCTTGACCGTGTAATCGCCCGGCGTGTTGTAAATCAGCACGTCCCAGCGAAGAAACTTCAGGGCAAGCGCACCGCTGAGAGCCACCAGAGAGCCGACGGAGAGGTCGGTACCGCCCAGGGCGATGACGAGCGTCATGCCCATGGAGATGATGGTGATCTCCGCGGAGCGGTTGAGGATGTCGATCAGGCTGCCGTAGAGCATGCCGGTGGCAGGCTGGTATTTGATCGAGAAGAAATCCGGCCGGATCAGAAAGCAGACCAGCAGGATCAGCAGCTCGGCCACAACGGCCCAGGTGATCTTGGACTGCATGATGCCGGATAGAGAGACATTTTTCTTTTTCATGCCGTCGCGTCCTCCTGCTGTCCGTTGGCGATGATGTTGAGAAGCGTCTGCTGGGTGCAGCCTTCTCCGTTCACCTCACCGACTTTCTTTCTGTCCCGCATGACAACAATGCGGTTGGAGCAGCGGATGATCTCATCCAGCTCGGAGCTTATGAAGATGACCGAAACCCCTTCGCCGCACATCTCCAGCATCAGGCGCTGGATCTCAGCCTTCGCGCCGATATCGATGCCGCGTGTCGGCTCGTCGAGGATCAGCAGATCCGGCTGCGTCGCCATCCAGCGGGCCAGAATGACCTTCTGCTGATTGCCGCCGGACAGCTCGCCGATCTTCTTTTCCGCGTTCGGCGTGGCGATGGAGAGGAGCTTGATATACTTCTCGGCCAGCTCGTTCTGCTCCTGCATGGAGATCGGGTGCATAAAGCCCCTTCTCGCCTGCAGCGCGAGGGCGATATTCTCACGGATGGACAGATCTCCGATGATGCCGTCGCGCTTTCTGTCCTCCGGGCAGAAGGCCAGCTTGGCGTTGATTGCGTCGATCGGTTTGCCGATCGTCACCTTCCTGCCGTTGACTGTCTCGGTCCCTTCCGCTGCGGGGACAGCGCCGAAGATCAGCTCGGCCGTCTCCGTGCGGCCGCTGCCGAGCAGCCCCGCGAAGCCCATGAGCTCGCCTTTCTTCAGGGAGAGGTTTACATTCTGGATCTGTCCCGGCGCGCCGAGATTCTCCGTTCTGAGCATCTCCGGCGCGTCGGCGGCGACCTCGGCCCGTTTGAGGTTGAAGATCACGTCCATGTCTCTGCCGATCATCATGGTGACCAGTTCGAGCTTTGTGATGTTTTCAATGTCAAACGTGCCGACCAGCGTGCCGTTTCGCAGGATCGTCAGTCTGTCGCACACGGCGAACACCTGATCCAGAAAGTGCGTGATGAAAATGATGCCCATGCCCTCTGCCTTCAGCTCATTCATGACGTTGAACAGGAGCTTGACCTCATTATCGTCCAGGGACGAAGTCGGCTCATCCAGGATCAGGACCTTTGCGTCGATATCGACCGCGCGCGCGATCGACACCATCTGCTGAATCGCCGTGGAATAATTATTTAATGGGCGCGTAACGTCAATATCCATGTGGAATCTTGACATCAGTTCCCGGGCTCTCGTATTGATGTCTTTCCAGTTGATCATGCCGTGCTTCATCGGCTGGCGTCCGACGAAAATGTTTTCTGCCACCGTCAGATTCGGGCACAGATTGATCTCCTGATAGACCGTCGAAATGCCCATCGAGAACGCATCCTGCGGGCTCGTCGGTCTGATCTCTTTTCCGTCGAACAGAATGGTGCCGGCGTCCATGTGGTGGACGCCCGTAAGGCATTTGACCAGTGTGCTTTTCCCTGCGCCGTTTTCTCCGAGGAGCGCGTGTATCTCTCCGGCTCTGAGGGAAAAGTCAACTTTATCGAGAGCTTTCACTCCTGGGAACTGTATTTCAATGCCTTTCATTTCAAGCAGGCTATGTTCCGGCAATTGAATTCCTCCTTAAAGGACAAGGGCGGAAGGCTGTACGCCGTCCACCCTTGAAAAAGGGGCCGGCTGAGCGCCAGCCCCCAGGATTCAGGATGTTGATGTGAAAGGATGCGGAGAATCAGTAGACGCGGCTGTCAATCACATCAGCAGCGAGGACAGAGGTGACCGTTCCGAGGTCGATGCCGCCCACACAGTCGTACACGCCCTCTTCGGGGTGAACAATGGTCTTCTCAAAGGTCTCACCGGCCTCGAGAGCCTCGATGGTCTTCTCAACGAACGGGCCATAGAGCGGAGTGCACTCGATGGTGGCGTTCATCTCGCCGGCGACAATGGCCTCGAACGCGGCCTTGACGGAGTCGCAGCCGACAATGATGATGTCCTTGCCGGGAACAAGGCCGGCGGCCTTGATGGCGTCGATGGCGCCGAGACCCATGTCGTCGTTCTGGACGATCAGGACGTCGATCTTGTCAACGGACTTGAGCCATGCTTCCATAACGGCCTGGCCCTCGGTACGGGTGAAGTTGCCGGACTGCTGCGCGACGAGCTTCATGTTGGGGTACTCTTTCAGAGCGGCCAGGTTGCCCTCGGTACGGCCGACCTGAGCGTCAGCACCGGTGGTGCCTTCCATGATGGCGACGCAGACTTCCTCATCGCCGCGGCCAAGGGTCTTCAGATACTCGCCGGCCCATGCGACCTGACGGCGGCCCTCTTCGACGAAGTCACCGCCGAAAGCAGCGGCGTAGTCGATCTTGTCGGCGCAGTCGGGCATACGGTCGACCAGGATCAGGGGGATCTCAGCCTCGTTGACCTCAGCAAGGACTTCGTCCCAGCCGGTGGAAACAACGCCGGTGAAGAGGATGTAATCAACGCCCTGGGTGATAAAGTTGCGCAGAGCCTTGATCTGGTTCTCCTGTTTCTGCTGCGCGTCATCATAGATGAGCGTCCAGCCTTCGTGGCCTTCGATCGTGCTCTTGATGCTGTCGGTGTTCGCGGTGCGCCAGTCGGATTCCTGACCGATCTGGGAGAAGGCGACCTTGATGTCATCGGCATAGGCGACGACGCTCAGAGAAGCCATCATGACCAGAACAAGGAGAAGTGCAAGAACTTTCTTCATGGTCTTTACCTCTTTTCAAAAAATTTTTGGTTTGGGAATGGATTTCCCGCTGAGCTTATCAAACCACTTTTTCCCCCCTGCGTCAAGGCTTCCGAGGCGGTGAAGCTTAAAATCGTGAAAGCAAATAAATACAACTTTTCAGCTTCGTGCCATAAAAAAGTACAACTTTTCCGAAACACGGTTTTCTTCCGATCCGGCGGGGTGATTTGTCGGTTTTTTTCCGATTTTCCTTCCCCTGTGCCGCGGCTGCTCTTTGGATAATTTGCCTAAAACCAACCCCGTTTGCCGGGTTGTTTTCCGCCTGATCCCGGCAAAGTCGATGAAAAAACACCCTTCCGGGCTGAAAAAGTCGGTTTTCTTCCGCTGCGAAAAAACGGGTTTCCCGGCCGCCTGATCTGTGGTAAAATGTAATATATAAGAGAGGGGGGGGATTCCTCATGCCGGCCAGATATCTCATGGTAGCGGCGGAGCTGAGACGCCGCTGCGCCCGGATGCGAAGAGAGGGAGAGACAAAGCTGCCCGGGGAAATGGCGCTCTGTGAGGAAACCGGCTGCAGCCGCCAGACGGTGCGGCGCGCGCTGGATCTGCTGGCGCAGGAGGGGCTGATCGTGCGGATGCGCGGCAGCGGGACCTATCTTGCGGGCGGCGAGCCGGTGCGCAGAGGCCGCGTCGCCGTGGTGCTCCCCTCGGCGGATACCTATCTCTATCCCCAGCTTCTGCGGGACGCGGAGGCCATCTTCCGGGAGGCCGGCTGTACCGTGGAGATCTGTGTCACGGACAACCTCGTCGCCAAAGAGCGGGCGGTGCTGACACGGCTGCTGGCCGATCCCCCGGCGGGTATCCTGATCGAGGGAGCGAAAAGCGCGCTGCCGAGTGTGAACCTGGATCTCTTCGAACAGCTTGAGCGGCTGGGCGTACCTCTTGTGTGGCTGCACGCGCCGCTGCCCGCGCCGGCGGGAGCCCCCTGCTTTCAGGACGACAACGAGGGCGGCGCCCGCATTCTGGTGCGCCATCTCCGGGCGCAGGGGCACGAGCGCATCGCCGCCGTCTTCAAGAGTGACGACCGGCAGGGTCATGAGCGCTACCTGGGCTTTGCGTCCGCCATGCTGCGCGAGGGTCTTGCGATTGACGAAGCGCACATCCTCTGGTATGACACCGCGGACCGGGAATCTCTGTTAGCGGGGCAGGGCGAGTGGCTCCTGCGTTTTGCGCAGCGCCTCGCCCCCTGCACCGCCGTCGTCTGCTATAATGACGAAATCGCCTATCCCCTGATCCGTTTCCTCCTGCGGGCCGGGCGGCGGGTGCCGGAGGACGCGGCGGTGGTGAGCTTTGACAACAGCCACCTCTGCACCCTCTCCCCCGTGCCCGTCACCTCCCTCGCCCACGAGCGGCACCAGATGGGCACCTCCGCGGCGCGGATGCTGCTGCGCATGATGCGGGGAAAGCCGGGCGTCGGCGCGCGCCTCGCCTGGACACTCCGTATCCGCCGCAGCGGATGAGAAAGACTCCCCCGTGCAGAAGCACGGGGGAGTCTGGTTATAAGGACAGTTCAGACGAGGGCGGCGGTGATGATGCTCATCTGGTAGACCTCATCGGCGTTGCAGCCGCGGGAGAGGTCGTTGATGGGGGCGTTCAGGCCCTGCAGGATGGGGCCGTAGGCATCAAAGCCGCCGAGTCGCTGGGCGATCTTGTAGCCGATGTTGCCGGACTGGATCTCGGGGAAGATGAAGGTGTTGGCGTAGCCGGCGACGGTGCTGCCCGGGAACTTGAGCTGGCCGACGGTGGGGCTCACAGCCGCGTCAAACTGCATCTCACCGTCGCAGGCGATCTCGGGATGGGTCTCCTTGACGATGGCGGTGGCATTGCGCACGAGCTCGGGGCCGGGGCCCTTGCCGGAGCCCTTTGTGGAGAAGGACAGCATCGCGACCTTGGGGTCGATGCCGAAGACCTTCGCGGTCTTCGCGGTCTCGACGGCGACCTCGGCGAGCTGCTGGGCGGCGGTCAGGACCACGTTGCCCTCCTTGTCCTTTTTATCCTCATAGGAGATATTGATGGCGCAGTCGCCCATGGCGATCATCTCGTCACCGCGGGCCAGGATGAAGCAGGAGGAGACGAGGTTTGCGCCCTTCTTGGTCTTGACGAGCTGCAGGGCGGGGCGGACGGTGTCGGCGGTGGAGTAGGTGGCGCCGCCCAGCAGAGAGTCGGCCAGGCCCTCCTTGACCAGCATGGTGCCGAAGTAGTTGGACTTGAGCAGCATGGCGCGGGCTTCCTCCGCGGTGGCCTTGCCCTTGCGCAGGGCGACGAAATCGTCCACGAACTTGTCCATCTCGGGGTAAGTGGCGGGGTCGACGATCTCGAGACCCTCGATGTCGAAGCCGCCCTTTGCGGCCGCGGCCTTGACCTCATCCACATTGCCGATGAGCACGGGGGTCAGGAACCCGTCTTTCTTGAGGCGTGCGGCAGCCTCCAGGATACGGGCGTCGGTGCCTTCGGGATAGACGATCTTGCGGGGATTGGCTTTGAGAACTTCTACCAGATTTTCAAACATGGAATCTACCTCCAGCGTAATATTTGGTCGATACTATAAACATATCACGAACGGGGCGCAATTTCAAGAATTCTATTTACAAAGAAGCGCCCGTCGGATATAATATACTAAATGTAATCAAAAGAGACAAAGGGGCAACACACATGGACAGGAGCTTTCCCGAAACCCTCTCCGCCCTCCGTCGGGAGCGGAACATCAACCAGCGCACGGCGGCAAGTGATCTCGGCATCAGTCAGGCGCTCTTGAGCCACTATGAAAACGGCGCGCGCGAGCCTGGTCTCGGCTTCGTCTGCCGCGCCTGTGATTACTACGGTGTGAGCGCCGATTATCTGTTGGGCCGCAGCGAAAGGCCCGACGCCGCCCGCAGCGCCGCCGCCACCGCCCTCGGCTGTCTCGGATCTGTGGAGGCGCTCATTGCCGAGGCCCGCGCCGCGCTCGGCGAATACACGGGAAAGGAGCAGGAAGCATGATCCCGCAGAAAAATATCCGCAATTTCTCCATCATCGCCCACATCGACCACGGCAAATCCACCCTCTCCGACCGACTGATCGAAAAGTGCGGCGCGGTGGAGGCGCGCATCATGGAGGATCAGATCCTCGACAACATGGAGCTTGAGCGCGAGCGCGGCATCACCATCAAGGCCCGCGCCGTGGGGCTGAACTACAAAGCCGCCGACGGGGAGAGCTACACCCTGAATCTCATCGACACCCCGGGCCATGTGGACTTCAACTATGAGGTCTCCCGCTCTCTCGCCGCCTGTGAAGGCGCGATCCTGGTGGTGGACGCCTCCCAGGGTGTGGAGGCCCAGACCCTCTCCAACACCTATCTTGCCCTGGACAACAACCTGGAGATCCTCCCGGTGGTCAACAAGATCGATCTCCCCGCGGCGGACCCGAAGCGCGTCAAGGCGGAGATCGAAGAGATCATCGGTCTGCCCGCCATGGACGCGCCGGAGATCAGTGCCAAGGCCGGCATCAACATTGACGCCGTGCTGGAGGATGTGGTGGCGAACATCCCCGCCCCCGCGGGCGATCCCGCGGCCCCGCTCAAGGCTCTCATCTTCGACAGCCAGTATGACAACTACCGCGGCGTCATCGTCTTCATGCGCCTTATCGACGGCGCCGTCCGCCGGGACAGCGAGGTGCGCCTCATGTCCACCGGCGCACGCTACAAGGTGGTGGAGGTGGGGCACCTGCGCCCCATCGGACTCGAGCCCTGCGACGAGCTCACCGCCGGCGACGTGGGCTACTTCACCGCGAGCATCAAGAACGTCTCCGACACCCAGGTGGGCGACACCGTGACCGACGCCCTGAACCCCGCGCTTGAGGCCCTGCCCGGCTACCGTCCCGCGCGTCCCATGGTCTTCTGCGGCATCTATACGGAGGACGGCTCCAAGTACCCGGACCTCCGCGATGCGCTCGATAAGCTCAGATTAAACGACGCCTCCCTCTCCTACGAGCCGGAGAGCTCCGTGGCCCTGGGCTTCGGCTTCCGCTGCGGCTTTCTCGGGATGCTGCACATGGAGATCATCCAGGAGCGGCTGGAGCGCGAGTTTGACCTGGAGCTCGTGACGACCCTCCCCTCCGTCATCTACAAGGTGGTCAAGACCGACGGCTCCGTCGTCATGGTGGACAATCCCCACAACTATCCGGAGGTCCCCTCCATCGCCGAGGCGTACGAGCCCTATGTGAAGGTCTCCATCATCACGCCGAACGAATACGTGGGCAACATCATGCCCCTCTGCCAGGACCGACGCGGCGAGTACAAGAACATGACCTATCTCGATCAGCGCCTGGTGGAGCTCCACTACGAGATGCCGCTCAACGAGATCATCTACGACTTCTTCGACACCCTCAAGGCCCGCACCAAGGGCTACGCCTCCCTGGACTATGAGTTTTCGGAGTACAAACTCTCGGACCTCGTGAAGGTGGACATGCTCCTGAACGGCGATCAGGTGGACGCCCTGAGCTTCATCGCCCACCGGGAGAAGGCCTACCCCCGCGCGAGAAAGCTCTGCGAGAAGCTCCAGGAGAACATCCCGCGCCAGCTCTTCGAGGTGCCCATCCAGGCAGCCATAGGCGGCAAGATTATCGCCCGTGAGACCGTCCGGGCCATGCGCAAGGACGTTCTGGCCAAGTGCTACGGCGGCGACATCACCCGCAAGAAGAAGCTCCTCGAGAAGCAGAAGGAGGGCAAGAAGAAGATGCGCCAGCTCGGCACCGTCTCCATCCCGACCGAGGCTTTTTTGGCAGTTTTGAAGTTGGACGAATAAACCCGATATCAACTTATTTTTAAAAGGAGAAAATGACATGAAAAAGATTCTTTGCCTGCTCCTCGCTCTTGTATTGGTCCTCTCGCTGGCGCCCGCCGCCTTTGCGGCAGCCGTTAAGGAGGAGGATGTGTCCGCCGCCGACATGCTCGGTACCCTGGACGGAAACCGTTATGAGAACAAAGCCCTCGGCATCAAGGCCGAGATCCCCGAGACCTGGCAGGTCTACAGCGCCGAGGAGGCCACCAGGCTCATGTACGCCGGCTTTGACATTCTCGAGGCCGACTCCGACTGGCTCGCCGAAATGCTCGAACAGAACACGGCGGTCTTCGATCTCTATACCGCCGCCCAGGACGGCAGCGGCGACAACATCAACATCCAGGTCCAGAAGACCTCCTTCAATCTCCTGCAGAAGGCCGTGCTGACCGAAGAAAAACTCCTTGAGGCAAGCATGGAAGAGGTGGAGACGAGCCTCAAGGAGAGCGGCATCATGGACGATATCGAGCTCGAACAGGGCAGCTGCGAGTTCGCGGGCAAGACCCACGGCTGTCTCAACGTTTCCGCCACCATGAACGGCATACCCGTCTACGAGCGGATGATCATGCTGCTCAGGGGCGACTACATGGGTGTCATCACGGGCTTCTCCCTGGACAAGGACGCCCTTGCGAAAAACTTCGCCATGTTCACGGCGGCCTGAAGGCTTCCCCTTGAGGGGAAGCTGTCACTGCCGATCCCACGCGAGGCAGTGACTGATGAGGTGTCAACGTTGCCGCTTGTACAATGCCGGTCAGAGGCGGCGGGTTCCACCTCATCCGCCCCAGCGTGCGCACTGGGGCACCTTCCCCTCGAGGGGAAGGCTTTTTCACGTTAAAATAAAATCCTTGTCAATTCCTTATTTCCATAGTATAATATCAAACCGGTTTGCGCCCTGTGTGTAAACCGCAAGCGAAACGAAAGGGGGCGCCCGACCTGTGGTAAACATCACAAACGAAAAGGGCACGATCAGCATCACAAGCGAGGTGCTGACCTATCTCGCCGGCGTCGCGGCCACGAGCTGCTTCGGCGTCAAGGGCATGATCAGCCGCAGCAAGGAGGGCGTTATGCAGCTTCTGCGCAGGGAGTCCATGTCCAAGGGCGTCACCGTGCATTTCCATGATGACGGCTCCATCTCGCTGGAGCTCCATATCGGTGTGGACCACGGCGTGAATATGAGCGCCGTGGCGCAGAGCATCATGAATGAGGTCAGCTACAAGCTGTCCAAATCTGCGGGCGTGCCCGTCCGCCGCGTCGACGTCTTTATCGACACGATCATCGGATAAGCGAGGAACAGAGTTTTGAGAGATATGATAAATGCCGCGGCCTTCAAGGATTGCATCCTCTGTGCCTACGCCGCGCTGCAAGCCAACATTCAGGCCATCAACGACCTGAACGTCTTTCCCGTCCCGGACGGCGACACCGGCACCAACATGGGCCTGACCATGGAGCGGGCCGCCCTGGAGCTGCGCAAGAACGATTTTCCCACCGTCACCGCCGCTGCCGACTGCGTGGCCTCCGCCCTGCTGCGGGCTGCCCGCGGCAATTCCGGCGTGATTCTGAGTCTCCTGTTTCGCGGGATCTCCCGCAAGCTCAAGGGCCTCACAGAGACGGACGCGCGCACCTTCGCCGCCGCCCTGCAGGAGGGTGTGGACGCCGCCTACAAGGCCGTCATGAAGCCCGCCGAGGGGACCATTCTCACGGTCTCCCGCCTCGCGTCCGAGGCCGCGGCCAAGGCGGCCGAGAGCGGCGCCAGTCTCGAGCAGACCTTCGAGGCCGCCATCCGCGCCGGGGACGAGGCTCTGGCCGACACCGTCAATCTCAACCCCGTGCTCAAGAAGGCCGGCGTTGTGGATGCGGGCGGCATGGGCTATATGGTCATTCTCAAGGCGATGTTCGCCTCCCTGAAGGGCGAAGCCTTTGCGCCCCAGGCCCAGATGCGCATCGAGGAGATCGTGGACAGCGCCGAGGCCAAATATGACGCGCGCGAGAACATCACCTTTGCCTTCGATACGGTCTATGTGGTGCGCAAGAGGACGCCGGATGTGGATCTCGAGCCGCTGCGCGCCTATCTGGGCGGCATCGGCGACAGTCTCGTCATCAGCGACGACGACGAGATCTTCAAGGTCCACGTCCATACCGACAACCCCGGCGAGGTGCTTGTCGAGAGCCAGAAGTACGGCACCCTCGAGATCGCAAAGATCGAGAACATGGTCATCCAGGCCGACCAGAACGCGGCCGGACAGAAGGTCATCAGCACCGACGACCTTGAGGATATCGAGCGGCAGCTTGAGAACATGGAGGATGAGCCCGAGGAGCCGGAGTACGCCGCCCCCGAAAAGCAGTTCGGCGCGGTGGTCGTGGCCGCTGGCGAGGGGATGCACAGGCTCTTCCGGGAGCTCGGCGCGGATCGCGTCGTCACCGGCGGCCAGACCATGAACCCCTCCACCGACGATATCCTGCGGGAGATCAACCGCACCCCGGCCGAGACGGTTTTCGTCCTGCCGAACAACAAGAACATCATCATGGCGGCCGAGCAGAGCGTGGAGCTCGTGAAGGACAAGCGCGTCATCGTGATCCCCACGAAGACCGTGCCCCAGGGCATCTCGGCGCTTCTGAACTTCAACATCGACGAGAATGAGGAGCCCATCGTGGAGGCCATGAAGGAGGCCGCCGCGAACGTGCACACCGCCATGGTCACCTACGCCGCGCGCGACTCCGACTTTGACGGGCACGACATCCACGCGGGCGAGTACCTGGCTCTCCTGGACGGGGCGCTTCTCGGCAGCTACACGAGCGAGAAGGCGCTCTTTGCGGATCTCATTCGGGCCTTCGAGAAGTTTGACCCCGAGTTCATCACCGTCTATTACGGCGAGGATGTGGAGAAGGACGCCGCGGACAAGGCCGCCTCCGCCATTTCGGACGCCATCCCCGGCGCGGAGATGAGCGTCGTGGACGGCGGCCAGCCGGTGTACTACTACATGATCAGCGTGGAATAAAATAAGCGCCCGGCGATGGCCGGGCGCTTTCGTTTGATAAGGCGGGATTTTATGAAAAACGCAGTCAAAACCAAAACGCACGATACCCTCTTCCTGGTCTTTTTTGTGGTCATGACGCTGGTGGTGCTGACGCTGCTGGAGCTGAACAAAAACGCGCTCACGGCCTGGGCGGTGTGCTTTGCGCTGCTGGGGCTCTATGCCTTCCTGCGGCAGCGCTTTCTGCGCGGCAGGCACTTTTACCTGCGCCTCGCGGCGCTCCTGGCCCTGCTCGCCCTCCTCTCCCAGGTGATATGGGGCGTGGGCCGCCCTTATAAGCTCCGCCCCGCGGTGGAGAAAAGCGGCGGCATGACCGGCGTGGTCACGCTGCAGAGCGGCAAGATCCAGGGCATCCTGACAGAGGACGGCGCGGTGGAGGTCTACGCCGGCATCCCCTATGCCAAGCCCCCGGTGGGTGAGCTGCGCTGGCGGGCGCCGGAGGATCCCGAGCCCTGGAGCGGCGTGCGCACGGCGGTGAACTTTGCGCCCATGGCCATGCAGCCGCGCAATTCGGAGATCTACAATTCCCTGAGCCGGATCATCGGCTTTCACGATTATGAGGTCACACTGGACGACAACTTCCGCGACGCGGTGAGCGAGGACGCCCTGTACCTGAACCTTTGGAAGCCCGCCGGTGCGCAGGATAAGCTGCCCGTGCTGGTGTACATACACGGCGGCGCCCTTCAGACCGGCCAGCCCTGGTACGGTGATTACCGGGGCGAGGGGCTCGCCCGCAAGGGCGTGCTGGTGGTGAACTTCGGCTACCGCCTTGGCGTGTTCGGCTTTCTCGCAAATGAGGAGCTCGCGGCGGAGGACCCCAACGGCTCCACCGGCAACTACGGCCTTATGGATCAGGTCAAAGCTCTCGAGTGGGTCCGCGACAATATCGCGGCCTTCGGCGGCGACCCGGAGAACGTGACCGTGGCGGGCGAGTCCGCGGGCGCGGTGTGCGTGTCGGCTCTCTGCACCTCCCCGGAGGCGAAGGGGCTTTTCCGCCGCGCCATCATCGAGAGTTCCACCGCCTCCGCCCCCGTGCCGCAGCACTCCTTCCGTCTGATGGACGAGGCGCTGGAGACCGGGAGAGAGACTCTCGCGCGCTTCGGAGCAAAGAACATCGCGGAGCTGCGCGCCATGCCTGCCGAGAAGATCGTGGAGGCGGCGGACACGAACCACCACCTCACCGTGGACGGTTACCTCCTCCCCGTGACCCCCTATGAGGCCTATCGGGCGGGCGTCCACAATGAGGAGGCTATTCTCCACGGCTTCAATGCCGAGGAGGGCACGCCCTTCATTCTCTTCGACCAGGGCAGTCTCAAAAACTACGAGAGCAAGGTGCGCGCCTACTTCGGCGAATATGCCGACGAGGTGCTGGCAAACTGGACCCCGGCCACGGACGAGGAGGCCCGCGACATGTGGCTGCAGCTCTATTCCGCGATCTACTTCACCCACGGCCACTACTGCCTGAGCCGCCAGGACATCCGCCTCGGCGTGCCGGTGTGGGAGTATTTCTTTGCCAAGGAAAACGGCCGCCTCTCGGCCTGGCACAGCGGGGAGGAGATCTACTGCTACCACAACATCCCGGCAGACTCGAAGCTCTTTGACGAGAGCGACCGGGCCCTCTCCGATATCTTCAGCGACTACTTCGTGAACTTTATCCGAAGCGGCGATCCCAACGGCGAGGGGCTCCCCATCTGGGCGCAGAGCCGTGACGGGACCCAGCTCCTGCTCCTCGCGGACGAGCAGAAGATGATCACGGACCCCTGCCTTGCAATCGACGCCATCCTCGACCGCATGCAGGGCTGGGAGGACTGAAAAAACGGCGGCCCCTTTCGGGGTCGCCGTTTCTCAGCTTGTCAAAAAAGTCCTTTTGGGGACTTTTTTGCCTGCGCTTTGCCGCCG
>CAMHEN010000012.1 GCA_946184165.1 uncultured Clostridia bacterium
GAGAGCATGCGCATACAGTCCAATCTCGGTTCTGATATCGCCATGGCCTTTGATGAGTGCGTCAAAATCCCGTCGCCCAAGGACTATGTGAAAAAATCCTGCGACAGGACCTATCGCTGGCTCGAGCGCTGCAAGGCAGCACTCACGGCTTATAACCGGGAGGAGGGCGCGGTGAACCCCGGCCAGGTACTCTTCGGCATCAACCAGGGGGCGGTGTTCGCAGATCTGCGTGTGGAGCACATGAAGCAGATCGCCGAGCTCGATCTCCCCGGCTACGCCATCGGGGGTCTCGCCGTCGGGGAGACCCACCAGGAGATGTACGACACCATCGAGATCGTGGAGGAGCATATGCCGAAGGATCGGCCCCGCTACCTGATGGGCGTCGGCACGCCGGGCAATATCATCGAGGGCGTGGCCCGGGGCGTGGATTTCTTCGACTGCGTCATGCCCGCGCGCAACGGGCGTCACGGCCATCTCTTCACCTGGGACGGCATCATCAACATCAAAAACGAGAAGTACCTGCGGGACGAGGGACCCATCGACTCTCGCTGCGAGTGCCCGGTCTGCCGCCGCTATTCCAGGGCCTATCTCCGCCATCTCTTCAAAGCCGAGGAGATGCTCGCCATGCGTTTTGCGGTCATGCACAATCTGTATTTCTACAACAGCCTCGCCCGGAAGATCCGGGACAGCCTGGACGCGGGCAGCTTTGAGAGCTTCCGGCACGAATTTTCGGAAATTCTCGATAAACGCATTTGACCATCTTGAAATTTGTCATGTTTCAAGCTATAATACTATCACTTTGAATTCGGAGGTTTTTCAGAATGCATTTTCTTTCTGCTGAAGCAGCGGGCGCAGGCTCCGCTTCCATGCTTGTGATGCTCGCGCTCATGTTCGCGGTGTTCTATTTCTTCTTTATCCGTCCGGAAAACAAGAAAAAGAAGACCGTCGAAGAGATGCGCAGTTCCCTGAGCGTCGGCGATGAGATCACCACCATCGGCGCTATGACCGGCAAGATCGTACAGGTCACCGAGGACACCGTCACCTTCGAGACCGGTGAGGACCGCGTCCGTATCCAGATCAAGAAGTGGGGCGTCTCCACGACTGCCAAGATGGAAGCCGCTGAGGCGGAAGCTCGCGCAGCCAAAACAAGGGGCAGAAAAAAATAAGGCTTGTCCCGCAGCATGATTGCATCCCCGGGCAAATAGGATGAAGTAATCTTATTTGCCTGGGGGTGTTTTTTTGCTTTTGAGCAAAATCGAAAAGCTGCCGGACGGGAAGTTCCTGCTGCACGCGGCGGCAGCGTGGACTGTGAGCGCCTGCGCCTTACTCTGCATATCCGCCCTTGCGGCCAACGCGGCAGGGATGGGGGAGCAGAGCCTTGCCTATCTCGGCTCCGCCGTCAGCTTTCTGTGCGCGGCGGCGGCCGGGGCGGCGGCGGCCGGACATAGCGAGGCAGCGGGTCTGCTCACGGCGCTTTTGACGGGGACCTTCCTTGTCATCCTGCTTCTGACGCTGGGCTTTCTGATCCGCGGGCATGAGATGGATCCGTCCTCGATCCTCAGTCTTGTGAGCTTTACCTACGCGGGTGTGCTGACGGGCGTATTGCTCCTGCCTGGGTCCGGAAAAAAAGCCCGGAAAAGGAGAGCATATACAAGACATTAACATAATGAAATCAATAAACCGATTCCAAAATCCTTATTGACAGGCGTGTTGGCATGCGGTAAAAATATAAAAGTAACAAGAGTTAACATAAACAAAAAATATTTTTCAAAAAAATTGAAAAAGGGACTTGATTATTTTGCAAGATTGTAATATATTGTTACCAGATCAGTTATGTCAATCACAAAATTATTTCAAATTTCCGTCTGAGCAAAAGCAATGAGGGAAAAGGAGAACGTCAGGTCTTCCCCCTGCGAGCTCCTGCTGGTCCTCTTTTTCCTCGGTGCGCTTCTGCGTATCCTGTTTGGCAGCGGCGTTTTCGGCACGGCTCTGCAGGTACCGGATGCGGCCCCTGCGTGGATCGCGGCGCTTCTCCTGTCGGACGCCGTCATGTCCGGATCCCTGCTCGCAGCCATTGTGCTTCCCGCGGTGACGCTCGTTTTCGGCGCTGTCTCCGCGGAAATCGGATCCGCGGTTCTTGCGTTGGAAGGCGGCTGGTGGCGACAGCTCCTGCTGCTGCTCAGCTCCGTCCCGCTGCACTTTCTGCTGTCCGGGTGGAGCATCAGCACAGCCTTGCAATTACGGCGCTTTCTCACAGGGCGCAGGCAGAGGCTGCTTGTCTGCGGTACGGCTCTGTGGCTCACGGTTCTTGCGGCGTCTGCGGCCGGTCTGGTTTTGTGGCTGACCTATCATGGCTACCTATAATTCTTTTGGAAAGGAGGGCGTTTGAATGCAGAATTCCGAGTGCATCGAGATGTTCGAGAGATATCTCACAGAGGACAAAAAGGCATCCGCAAACACCCTCAGCTCTTATCTCAGAGACATCAGGCAGTTGGGTGAGTATCTCGATACGCATTGCGAAAACGGCATCGTGGACGCGAATGCCGAGGATCTCGCGGGCTATATCGGGATGCTGCGTGCGGAAGGGAAGTCGGTCGCTACGGTCTCCCGTTCCATCGCCTCCATCAAATGCCTGTATGCGCACCTTTTCATCAAGCAGCTCATCACGGTGAATCCTGCCCAGGGTCTCATCCCCGACAAGAACACCCAGAAGCTGCCGGAGATCCTGAGCAGTAAAGAGGTGGAGCTGCTGCTGGAGCAGCCGAAGTGCATAGATCCCAAGGGTTACCGGGACAAGGCCATGCTGGAACTCCTCTACGCCACAGGCATCCGCGTGACTGAGCTCATTGAGCTCAACATCTCGGATGTGAACCTCGCGGCGGGCGTCATCCGCTGCGCCAGCCGCAACCGGGAGCGCTTCATCCCCATGTATCCCGCAGCGGTCAAGGCTCTGAGCGATTATATCACCCTCGTACGGCCCCAGATGATCCTCATGCCGGATGAGCAGTCGCTCTTTGTGAATGTCAGCGGCGAGCGGATGTCCCGGCAGGGCTTCTGGAAGATCGTGAAGCATTATCAGAAGAAGGCCGGCATCGAGAAGGATATTACCCCCCACACGCTGCGCCACTCCTTTGCGGCCCATCTGCTGGAAAACGGTGCGGACATTCACGCGATCCAGGAAATGCTGGGTCACCGGGATATCTCCTCCACCCATATGTATTCACAGCTTGTAAAAAAGCAGCTCAAGGATGTCTATATCAAGGCCCATCCCAGGGCCTGAGAAACAGGCAGCCCGTCCGGCCAGGGACGGGCTGCTTTGATTTTTGTTGCAGTCGGGGTCTGTTTATGATAAGATACCAAAGGATGTGATAATATGCGTATCATGGGCATTGACCCCGGCATTGCGACAATCGGCTTCGGCGTACTGGATTCGGAGAAGACAAAGCACAGGCTCCTCAACTGCGGCGTCATTACGACGCCCGCCCATACGAGTCTCTCCGACCGCCTCGAACAGATCTACGACGATATGATAAGCCTCCTGGATCTTTTCAAGCCGGACGCCGTATCCATCGAGGAGCTCTTCTTCAACACCAACATCACCACAGGCATTGCGGTCGCCCATGGGCGCGGTGTGATTCTGCTCTCCTGCCGGAAGCAGGGCGTGAAGGTATATGAATATACCCCCCTGCAGGTCAAGCAGGCCGTCTGCGGCTACGGCCGGGCGGAAAAGCGCCAGGTCATGGACATGGTCAAGCGTCTCTGTCAGCTCCCGGCGCCGCCCAAGCCGGATGACGCGGCGGACGCCGTCGCCCTCGCCCTGTGCCATGCGCGGAGCGCCACCTCATTACTCTACAAGGGAGATCAGGAAACATGCTCTACCATATAGACGGGAAGGTCACGGAGATGGAGCCGGGTCTTGCGGTGCTGGACTGCGGCGGGATCGGCTTTGCGCTGAACGTCACGGCGAATACCCTCGCGGGTCTCAGGCTCGGCGAGAGGGTGAAGCTCTTCGTCTCGGAATCCATCGGCGAGACCAATTTTGATCTCTTCGGCTTTCTGGACAAGAGTGAGCGGCGCTTCTTTGAGATGCTCATCTCGGTGTCCGGCATCGGGCCCAAGGCCGCCATGTCCATCCTCTCCCACAACACGCCGGAGGGGCTCGCCCTCGCTGTCATCAGCGGCAACGAAAAGGCCCTCACCGTGGCGCCCGGCATCGGGAAAAAGATCGCCCAGCGCGTGATCCTTGAGCTCAAGGACAAGGTCGGCAAGGAGATGGAGAGCGGCACGGCGGATATCCCCGCCGCCTTCGCCGCGGCCCCCGCCCAGGTCGGGGGAGCTTCAGTGAACGACGCTCTGGCCGGTCTCACGGTCCTCGGCTACTCCAGTGCGGAGATCGCGCCGATCCTGAAGCAGCTCGACACCCAGAGCATGACAGCGGAACAGATCATCCGGTCTGTTCTCAAACAGATGGTAAAGTGATGGGATAAGTCCTATGAGTATTAACTTTTCCGAAGAAATCAGCGAGGAGATCATCACCACGACCGCCTCTCTCCCCGAGGACAGCAGCGAGGGCTCACTGAGGCCGAAAACCCTTGCGGAGTATATCGGCCAGAAAAAGGCGAAGGAGAACCTCAGCATCTTTATTAACGCCGCCAAGATGCGCGGGGAGTCTCTGGATCATGTGCTTCTGCACGGCCCCCCGGGACTCGGCAAGACGACGCTTGCCGCCGTGATCGCCAATGAGATGGGCGTCAATATGCGCATCACCTCAGGCCCCGCCATTGAGAAACCCGGAGATCTCGTGGCCATGCTCACAAACCTGAACGAGGGGGACATCCTCTTCGTCGATGAGATCCACCGCCTGAACCGGGCCTATGAGGAGATCCTCTATCCCGCGATGGAGGATTATGCCATTGACATCATCCTCGGCAAGGGGCCCTCTGCCAATTCAATCCATTTGGATCTGCCGCACTTCACGCTCATCGGCGCCACCACGCGCTCCGGTCAGCTTACGGCTCCGCTGCGCGACCGCTTTGGCGTCTCGCTTCGGCTCGAGCTCTATACGCCGGAGGAACTGCAGCGTATCGTCATGCGCTCGGCGGGCATTCTGAATGTGAAGATCGTTCCGGAGGGCGCCTATGAGATCGCCTCGCGCTCCCGAGGCACCCCGCGTATTGCCAACCGTCTCCTGCGCCGTGTGCGGGACTATGCCCAGGTCATGGCGGACGGCACCATCACAAGGGCTGTGGCGGATCAGGCGCTTTCCAATCTGGAGGTGGACAAGCTGGGGCTCGATGCACTGGACCGACGGATGCTCCGCAGCATTATCGAGTTTTACGGCGGGGGACCGGTGGGCCTTGAAACCCTTGCCGCCACCATCAACGAGGAGGCTGTCACTCTCGAGGATGTGTATGAGCCGTATCTTCTGCAGTGCGGTTTTCTCACGCGTACACCCCGCGGGCGCTGTGTCACACAGAAGGCCTATCAGCATCTCGGGCTTGAATATGCAGGGCAGCAGAGCTTGGAATTTTAAGGAAATCGAACGATGCCCGCAGCACCCCTTTGTACGCTTTGCAACAGATTATACAAAAAAGGTATTGACTTTAGCAATTTGTGCTGTATAATACTACTCGTATACGTTTAGAGAACTATTTTATCATGATAGATTACGCAGAATTGGGTGATACAGCGCTCCAGACGCTTGCCTCTTCCGGCGACAGAGACGCCGAAGACGCTCTGGCTGAGCGCTATCTGCGCCTTGTCCGTGTATGCGCAAGGCCTCTGTTCCTGGCCGGCGGCGACAGTGAGGATTTGATTCAGGAGGGTACCTTCGGCCTCCTGTCCGCGATCCGTAATTACGACCCGAAAGACGGCGCCTCTTTCAGCACCTTTGCCGAGCATTGCATCCGTATGCGTCTTCTGTCTGCCATCAGATCCGCTTCCCGTTTGAAACATTTCCCCCTCAACGACGGTATATCACTTGAAGAACTCTCCGAAGATCCCGGTGCCGACATCTCGACCCTCCCTGAGTTTATCCGCCACAATCCGGAAGATTTGATTCTGGCAAAAGAGAGCAGGGAAGAGATCAATGCGGTTTTCTCCCGGTGCCTGTCCAGGTTTGAGAGCAAAGTGCTTGGCCTTTATCTGGAAGGCTTGTCGTACAGAGAAATAGCGGAAAGACTTTGCAGGAACGCAAAGTCAATTGACAACGCCGTGCAGAGAATACGTCAGAAGCTGTCACGGGAGAACATTTTTGGCGATATCAGCTTTTAGCTGAACGCAAATACAGCCGACAGGCACAATCAAAAGAGAGGATTCAAGAATGTACGAAGACAAGACTTTAGTTTGCAAAGAGTGCGGCAAGGAATTCGTTTTTACCGCCGGTGAGCAGGAGTTCTACGCAGAGCGCGGCTTCCAGAATGAGCCCCAGCGCTGCAAGGCCTGCCGCGATGCGCGCAAGAACGCCGCTCGTGGTCCCCGTGAGTTCTTCACTGCCACCTGCGCTGCCTGCGGCGGCGAAGCCCGGGTTCCCTTTGAGCCCAAATCCGACCGTCCTGTTTACTGCAGCGAGTGCTTTGCTAAGATGAGAGAGCAGGCCTGATTCGCCTGTAGATCCAGAAAAGGGGACACCTCGGTGTCCCCTTTTTTAGATTCGATTGCGAATACGATTCGCAATCGCGGACTCGCGCATATCGTACGCGGCGGAGCGTAGCACGCCGCGTTTGGTCGGCGCGAGGCCTCGCAATGTTCGGCTCAGGGTGTTTTTTAAGCCGGCAAAGCTGGCTTAAAAACGTATGAAATGAGCGCATAAATCTTTCGCGATCAGCAAAAATGTTCATTAACAGGAGGAATTTATAAAATGGAAATTACCCGTGAGACTCTGATTTCCGAAGTCGTCGAAAACGCCCCCCAGGCAATGCCCGCCTTCCAGGCTATCGGCATGCACTGCATGGGCTGCGCCATGGCCAGCGGCGAGAATATCGAGCAGGCCTGCTGCGCCCACGGCGTCGACCCTGATGAGTTTCTGAAGTACCTCAAGGCTTTCCTTGAGACCGCCTGATCAGGCGAAAAAGCCGGACTTGGTTCCGGCTTTTCTTTTTAGCGGAGTGAATGAACATGAACAGACGGCTTGAGGCCATAGCGGCCCTGGTGCGGAACGGGAAGGGTCTCGTCGACGTGGGGACCGATCACGGCTATCTTCCCGCAGCTCTCGCAATCTCCGGTTACGGAGGGCGGCTCTATGCTTCCGACATCAACGAAGCTCCCCTTATGGCGGCCAAACGCACGGCGGAGGCCAACGGCGTGTCAAATCGCATCAGCTTCCTGCTCTGTGACGGGCTCTCCCTCTGCCCTCCGGAGGAGATCGACACCATTGTTATCGCCGGCATGGGCGGAGACCTCATCGTGAAGATTCTGGACGAGGCGGAATGGTGCCTGGATGCGCGTTACCAGCTGATCCTGCAGCCCATGACAAAGGCGGAGGTGCTGCGCTACTGGCTCGTGTATAACGGCTTCGGTATCGACTGCGAGACGCTGGCCGAGGATGGCGGGCATCTCTATCAGATCATCAGCGCGCGCTTTGGCAAAGAGATCCGGCTGAATGACGCGGAGCTCTTCGCGGGAAGCAGGTTCTTCAGTGCAGATAAGGATCTCTACGCGCGGCATCTCAGGAGGCTTTCCGCGCGCTTTGAGCATGCGCTCTCCGCCATGAAAGGGCGGGATGAGGGACCCCGCGCCGGTCTTTACAGGGAAATCAGCACCCAGCTCACAGAATTGGAGAGACAGTTATGACTACGAATCAGGACATATTTGATGCGCTCTGTGAGGCAGCTCCGCTGGAGCTGCAGATGGATTTTGACAACGCGGGCTTTCAGATCGGCCGCGCCGACCGGAGGGTGTGCCGGGTGCTCTTGGCCCTGGATGTGACGGATGCGGTGGCCCGGGAGGCGAAAGAACGCGGAGCGGAGCTCATTGTCTCCCACCACCCGCTGCTCTTTTCACCGCTGAAGTCTGTGACAGACGCGGACCCTGTCCAGAGGCGGGTCCTGTTTTTGATCGAAAACGGGATCGGCGTCATCTCCATGCACACGAATCTCGACATCGCGGAGGGCGGCGTGAACGACGTGCTGCTGCGCCTGCTGGGCGCCGAGCCGGAGGCTCCTCTGGACGCTGAGGGCTGCGGACGGATCGGGACGCTGCCGGAAGCTCTGCCGCTGGATGATTTTCTGGAGCACTGTAAATCTGCGCTGCATGTTCCCTCACTCCGCTATACAAAGGGTGGGGACTTCGTCTCCCGTATTGCCGTGATGGGCGGGGCCGGCGCCGGCAGCCTGGAGGACGCCATAGGGAAGGGCTGCGACGCCTTTGTGACAGCCGACGTGAAGTATCACCAGTTTCAGAAGGCGGCGGAATACGGCCTCACCCTCATCGACGCGGATCATTTTTATGCGGAAAATCCGGTGATCCCGGCCCTTGCGAAGCGGCTTTCCGAACGGTTTCCCGAAACGGAGATACTCGAAAGCCGTGTCCACGCCGACTGTATTCAGTACAGATAAGGGGTTGTTCTATCAGGCCTCCGGCTCTCATACACTCGAACAAGCGAGAACATGAGAGTGGGAGGCTTTTTTATGTATGAACCCAATTTGTACAGCGAGCTCGCCGCGAGAACGGACGGGGCCGTCATGCTGGGCGTCGTAGGTCCCGTGCGGACCGGGAAGTCCAGCTTTATCAAGACCTTCATGGAGACCCTCGTCATTCCCAGAATCGAGAATACCTTTCTGCGGGAGAGGGCGCGGGACGAATTGCCCCAGAGCTCATCCGGCAAAACCATCATGACAGCGGAACCTAAATTCGTACCCGAGAACGCGGTCACGATCCAGCTTGGCGACAACAGCGCGCTGTCCGTTCGCCTGGTGGACTGCGTGGGGTATATGGTGGAGGGCGCAGCAGGACAGTTCGAGGACGACCATGAGCGCATGGTCACCACCCCCTGGTTCGACCACGAGGTGACCATCACGGAGGCCGCCGAGAAGGGGACCTGGAAAGTCATCACCGAACACTCGAGCGTCGGCATCGTGGTGACCACCGACGGCAGCTTCGGCGAGATCCCGCGGGAAAATTACGCCCCGGCAGAGGCCAGGACCATCGCGGAGCTGAAGGCAATCGGCAAGCCCTTTGTCGTCCTGCTCAACAGCGCAGATCCGAAAGGTGAAAAATGCGCCGCCCTTGCACGGGAGCTCTCGGAGAAGCATGACGTGCGCTGTCTTCCCGTGGACTGCCTGCATTTGAGCGAGGAGAATATCGGAGAAATCATGAGCGCGGTGCTGGAGGAATTTCCCGTGCAGGCGGTTGGAATATATCTGCCGGACTGGCTGGATGCCCTTCCGAGGGAAAACGAGTTGAAAAACAGCCTCTTCAAAGCCGTCCTGGATGCCGCGGGGAACATGGAAAAAATCAAGGACTGCAGCGCATTTCTCTCGCAGCTTCGGGAGAATGAGCAGATCGAAGCCGCCTCGATCGTCCGGCGCGATCTCGGCACCGGGGTGAGCGAGGTCTCGATCCGACTCCCGAAATCTCTCTACTATCAGATTCTGAGCGAGCAGACCGGTCTTGCGGTGGGGAGCGACCGGGATCTCATCGCTGTGCTCACGGAGATGAGCGAGGTCAAGACGGACTATGACCGTCTGCGTGCCGCGCTGGAGCAGGTGCGCAGCACCGGTTACGGCGTCGTGATGCCGGACACGGAGCAGATGCAGCTTGAGGAACCGAAGATCGTGCGGCAGGGCGGGAAATACAGCGTAAGACTCAAGGCAAACGCCCCCGCCATTCACATGATCATGACCAATATCGAGACCGAGGTCACCCCTGCCATCGGCGGAGAGGGCGCCTCGGAGGATATCATCAACTTCCTGCTGCAGGGCTTTGACGGGGATGTGAACCGCATCTGGCAGTCCAACATCTTCGGCAAATCCCTTAACGATATCGCCGAGGAGGGCCTGACTGCCAAAATCGCGGCGCTTCCCGATAACGTCAAAGACAAACTGCGCGAGACGCTGGAGAGAATATTGAACGAGGGGAGCGAGGGGCTCATATGTATTCTGCTTTAATTCCGGGAATTGACTTGTATCCCAGCGGCGCTTATAATGCCTATATAATGGCGAAACGCCGCAAGGCGTTCCACCGAGCCGGTCTGAGGCGAAGAGAAGCGGGGCGGAGCTTATGAGTCGCTTTCTGCGCGGCACGCGGGCCAGGCTCGTGATCCTGCTGGTTTTGCTTGGAGCCGCCGTGCTGCTGACCTTCGTGCTTGAGAGGAAACAGGAGACCGATGCCGATGCACGCACGCGGATGACCCTTGTGATCGATCCGGGTCACGGCGGTATTGACAGCGGTGCAGTAGGGGCGGACGGCACCCGGGAGAGCGATATCAACCTTGCGATCGGCTTAAAGCTGCGCGCCCTGGCTGAGCTCTACGGGCAGGATAACACCCTCATCCGCCAGGATGACAGCACCAAATGCGATACAGACGCCTACAGCGAGCACAGGGATCTCGAGTGTCGGACCGAGCTTGTGCAGGCCCAGCAGAATCCGGTCTATATCAGCATTCACCAGAACGACTATCCAACCGCTCAGCCCAGCGGCTCCCAGGTCATCTACGCCGCAGGAGAGGGCAGCGCGGAGCTCGGCACTATCACCCATGCAAACCTCCTGCAGAATCTCTACCCAAGCTCCAGACGGGTGGCTGAGCCCGCCACCAGAAGGCTGTACATTCTTTCTCACCTTGACTGTCCCGCGATCCTGATCGAGTGCGGCTTTGTGTCCAATCCGACAGATCTGGAGAACCTCAAGAAGCCCGGATATCAGACCACTCTTGCGGCCACCATTATGGGTTCCTATCTTCAATACATGCAGAATACAGTGCGTATATAGATTATACATATTGTAATATACAGGTGATAAACATGGCGAACAAACAGAAGACTGTCTATATCTGCTCCGCGTGCGGCAGCGAGACCCCGAACTGGGCAGGGAAGTGCCCCGCCTGCGGCGCCTGGAACACCCTCAGCGAGCTGCGGATCGACAGAAGCACTCCCGCAAGACCGGCAGGGGCATCCCGCACCGCAAAGCCCAAAAAGCTCCAGGAACTCGATACCGCAGAGGAGGTGCGTTTCTCCACCGGGATATCGGAATTTGACCGCGTTCTCGGCGGCGGCGCCGTGCTTGGCTCGCTGATTCTGGTGGGCGGCGCCCCCGGCATCGGCAAGTCCACACTGCTCCTGCAGATGTGCGCCGCCACCGCGAGGACCCGGCGCATCCTCTATGTCTCCGGTGAGGAGAGCGAGCGGCAGCTGAAGCTGCGCGCCGACCGTCTCGGCGTCACGGGCGGGGAAATCTACGTCCTCGCGGAGACGGACCTGGACACGATCCTCGCGGCGGCCGAGAGCCTGCAGCCCGAGATCGTGATCATCGACTCCATCCAGACCGTGAGCCAGGCGGATATCAGCTCCGCGCCCGGCAGCATCACCCAGGTGCGCGAGTGCACCATGCGGATTATGCGCCTTTGCAAGGAGAAGAATCTCACGGTTTTCGTGGTGGGCCATATCAACAAGGAGGGCAGCATCGCCGGCCCGAAGGTGCTGGAGCACATGGTGGACTGCGTGCTCTATTTTGAGGGCGAGCGCAGCACCAGCTTCCGCATCCTGCGCGCGGCGAAGAACCGCTTCGGCTCCACCAATGAGATCGGCGTCTTTGAGATGGCGGACCGGGGCCTTGCCTGCGTGGAAAACCCCTCCGAGATGCTGCTGAGCGGCAGACCGGAAAACTGCCCGGGCACCTGCGTCGCCTGTGTGATCGAGGGGACGCGGCCCATCCTCGCGGAGGTGCAGGCCCTGGTCACACCGTCCGCCTATAACGCGGCGCGGCGCTCCAACGGTGTGGACTACAACCGGGCTGCCATGCTCCTCGCGGTGCTGGAAAAGCGCGGCGGTCTCTCGGTGGCGGGCTGTGATTCCTATATCAACGTCATCGGCGGTCTTACGCTGGAGGAGCCGGCGGCAGATCTCGCCACCAGTCTCGCTGTGGCCTCCAGCTATCTGGATCGCCCCCTCGGGGCTGATCTCGCAGCCATCGGGGAGGTCGGCCTCTCCGGGGAGATCCGCAGCGTGAGCGCCCTGAATCAACGTCTTTCCGAGATCTATCGTCTGGGCTTCAAGCGCTGCGTCGTCCCTGTACACCGCTCAGAGGAGGCGGCACATTTTTCCGGTCTCACCCTGATCCCGGTGCGCAATATCAGTGAGGCGATCGCCGCCGTCCTCGCAAGAGAATGAGCCGTTTTGTTCTCAGCGCAAATCTTCCGGAGGATTGCCACGCTGTTATTTACGGGGAAAAGTACGTAAATTTGCTACAAAAGGCTCTTTTGCTGAACAATATCGGGAGCATATTGCTGCCCGGCAATCCCTGCGTGGATGCGCGCCTGTCGGGACATACCGATCTCTCCCTCCTGCATGCGGGAGGGGAGACCCTCTTCGCGGCGCCGTATTTACGGGAGAGCCGCTTTGCCCGGGATATGGAGACTCTCGGTGTGCATCTCCGTTTTCCCGAGATGTGTCAGACTGCGGAATATCCACACGATGCCGCGCTCAATCTCTGTGCTGTCGGCAAACGCTTGTTTTGTCACAAGAAAATTGTCCCCGCTTCTATTGTTTACTATTTAACAAATGATAAGTGCTTCACGCTTATCCCGACCCGCCAGGGTTACAGCCGCTGCGCCTGCTGCGTGGTCAGGGAAGACGCGGTCATCACGGCGGACAGGGGAATAGCGGCCTCCGCAAAGGCGGCGGGAGTACAGGTGCTGCTCATCACACCGGGATTCATTCGGCTGGACGGTTTTCCATACGGTTTTATCGGCGGCGCTTCTTTTAAGATCGCCTCTGACAGGCTCGCTTTTACCGGCACTCTGGACGAACATCCGGACAAGGCCGCGATCCTCGCGTTTCTGGAAGCGCATGGGGTCGAGCCGGTCTTCCTCACAGACGGGCCTGTCTTCGATATCGGCTCCGCGATCCCGATTACAGAAAACTGACGCCCCGGAAGGAGGCGTCAGTTTTTATTGTATCAGCTCTCGATCTCATCTTTGGTTTTGCGGCCGATGGGATTTGCCATGGCGGCCTCATGCAGGGCGGCGTTATCCAGGTGGGTGTAGATCTGGGTGGTGTTCAGATTGCTGTGGCCCAGCACCTCCTGCAGCGCCCGGGTATCCACGCCGTTTTTGAGCATCAGCGTCGCCGCCGTGTGCCGCAGCTTGTGCGGAGAATACCGGCTTGCGTCCAGCCCCGCCGCGAGGAGCTTGTTATTGAGCATGTATTGAACGGCCCGTGTTGTCATCCTGCACCTTTTTTGGCTGATAAACAGGGCTTTTTTATCTGATTCCTTTACATTTTCATCACTTCTGACGGACAAATAATCCTCAATTGCTTCCTGGCAGCCTTCGGCGTAAAACACCATGCGCTCCTTATTGCCTTTGCCGAGGACCCGCACATGGTCCTCATAGACGTCCGTCACATTCAGGGAGACAAGCTCTGAAACACGCAGACCACAGGAGAGAAACAGCATCAGGATGGCATAGTCCCGTACGGCAAACGGCCCCTCGCAGGCGGCCAGCAGGCGCTCACACTCCGACTCCTCGAGATAGCGCGGCAGCGACGCCTGGCGCTTGGGCATGTCAAGCTCCTGACAAATATTGTGATCCAGCAGATGCCGCTTCACAGTGAGGTAATTAAAAAAGGATTTCACCGAGGAGGTCCGGCGGCAGCGGCTGGCCGCGGAGAGAGAGCGGTTTTCGTTCTCAAGCTCCGGCGAATAAGACTGATAGCGGTAGAGCTCTTCAATGCGGATGGACTTGATGAAGTCCAGATCGACGTCTGTGATGTCGATCTCCTGGAAGGGCGTCTCTTTGGAGACCAGACGCCGGCGGCGCTTGAGATATCGAAACAGGATTTTCAGATCAAGATAATAACCGGCGACAGTTCTGTCGGAGTGACCGCGCACCGTGGAGTGGTATTCAAGAAATTCCATGACAATGTCCGGCACGTCGCAGATTTGGTCGAGATTCATGAGAGACGCTCCTTTGTGTAAAATATCAGGGTAAAATTTCGCTAAATTTATATTATGCGACATTTTCTGTCTTTTCATCAGAGGGGATGCTGAAATCCCCTCTCGTAGTTCATTATACGGAATTGTTCCGCTTTGTCAAGTCCCGATTTGTATCTCCGTGCATCAAGCGTTTTATCGGGCATCTTCATGTGATTGTCGGCGCTTCATTGCGGGACAGTTTTTTCTGATTGTCTGAAATCCCGCGGATACGCGTTTGTTGAGCTGCTGCTCCCCCGGAAAACCATCATCGGTTCTGCAGGAGGAAAAATACGGTGCAGATCACGAGTGCTCCGGCAGTCATGACTGTAAATGATATCGGCCATTTTCCGCCCTTGTTGAAGCCGTAGAAATCCTCCCACCGCCTGTCCTCCGGCGCCTGGACGACCTTATACAGATACAGCACGCCGTACAGCAAAACCGGCAGGATCCCCAGCAGTGCGGTCGGGAGCGGCATAGGCCGTCTTTCGATTGTTAAAAAAGAAACAATAGCGAGTACCGGGGTCAGCAAATGCATGAAGAGGTCCGCCCCTGACAGCATTTTCCGATACCCGTACTGGGGGCCGAGAAACAGAAACACCGTGAGCATGGTGACCGTGACCGCGGCCGTGCCTATGTATTTGAGCGTCCACACCCAGGCGGCAGACGGCATGAAGCACAAAAGCAGCGCAGCCACGGCGCAGAAAACATTGCTCTGGACCGTAAAAAAGCGAAAAGCCGGCAAACCGTTTTGTATACTCCACGCGCCGTTTTTGCGGAAAAATCGAAGGGTAAGATAAAAAGTGATGCCGAAAATCAGCAGATTCAGAAATTGATCCATGGTGTCACCCCAGTACTTTCATTGGCCTCCATCGGAGATAATCCCCGGAGACAAGGCTGCAGCGGATCCCGTTTCTCTCCCCGAGGATACTGTCATGAAAGCGCGCCTCCCCGTGGCTGTGGGCATAGATGAGCTGTTTTGCGCTGTACGCTTCCGCCTTGGCGGTAAAAGCGTTCTTCCTCCGGAATACTCGTCGGCAGGTAGTGCAGAAAGAGTGCAGATCTCCGATCGCATAGAGACTCATGTGATCACGCGACCCCCTGCCGGCAGATATGACACAGTCCTATCCCCTCCCTTTTTGTAATTATATCATTTTTTGAGGCTTATGCAAGATACAGTGCGCCCTGTCCGGCGTCCAATCGGCAAGAATTGACAAGAAGAAGCAGAAATGGGCCTGGCACTTTTCCCTTTTCTCTTATATAATAAGCCTGAAATGATGGGAGGGGCAAGCTATGCAGTACGGACATTTTGACAATGAGAGGCGCGAATACGTCATCGACAGGGTGGATCTTCCGGTATCATGGACCAATTACATCGGCACAAAGGATATGATGGGTGTCTTTAACCACACGGCCGGCGGGTATCTCATCTACAAGAGCCCGGAGTATCACCGCATTACCCGCTTCCGCCCGAACGGCGTCCCGATGGACGGGCCTGGCCACTATCTTTACCTGCGCGATGAGGAGGACGGAGATTACTGGTCCGTCTCCTGGCAGCCGGTGGGAAAGCCGAAGGAGCACTTTTCCTGCCGTCACGGGCTGAGCTATGTGAAATACCACAGCGACTACAGCGCCGTCGACGCGGAGCAAACCCTGTTTGTCGCGATGGACGACCCCGTGGAGATCTGGGATCTGCGGCTTCGCAACGACAGCGGCAGGACCCGCAGGCTCTCTGTGTTTTCGTATCTGGAGTTCAGCTTCCACCATGTGGATATGGACAACCGGAATTTTCAGATGAGTCTCTATGCCGCCGGCAGCCGCTTTGCGGACGGTGTGATCGAACACGACCTCTATTATGAAGAAGACGGCTATCAGTTCTTTACGGCGGACTTTGCGCCCGATGGCTTCGACTGTCTGCGCGACAGCTTCCTCGGCCCCTACCGCACGGAGCGTAACCCCATCGCCGTGGAGTCCGGCCGCTGCAACGGCAGCTTTGAAAAGGGCGGCAATCACTGCGGCTGTCTCATGAAAAGCCTGACGCTTGCGCCCGGAGAAGAGGCGCGTCTTCTCTTCCTGCTGGGAGAAGGCGGTATAGAGGCCGGCAAAGCCATGCGTGAAAAATACACCGCGGCCCGCGTTGACGCCGACTTTGACCGCCTTGCCCGCTTCTGGGACGACAAGCTCTCCCGTCTGCAGATCCAAACGCCGAACGAGGGCATGAACACCGAGATCAATCTCTGGAACCTGTATCAGAGCGAAATCAATATCATGTTCTCCCGTTTCACCTCCTTTATCGAGGTCGGAGGCCGCGTCGGTCTCGGCTACCGCGATACGGCGCAGGACGCCATGACGGTCCCCCACTCCAACCCGGAAAAATGCAGGAGCCGGATCATTGAGCTTCTGCGCGCGCTGACACGGGAGGGCTACGGCCTGCACCTCTTTGAGCCCCGCTGGTTTGAGCCGGAGCAGCCGCAGCAGTCCTTCAAGTCCCCCACCGTGATCCCCACGCCGGACAGAAGCGAGATCGTCCACGGACTCAAGGACGCCTGTGCGGATGACGCTTTATGGCTCGTGAGTTCTGTGGTACAATATATCCGTGAGAGCGGGGAATTCGATTTTCCGGAGGAAAGAGTCACCTACGCTGACGGCGGCGAAGGGACCGTGTACGAGCATCTCAAACGCATCCTGGACTTCTCCGCTCGTCAGACAGGGCAGAACGGCATATGCAAGGGGCTTCGCGCCGACTGGAACGACTGCCTCAATCTCGGCGGCGGAGAGAGCGCCATGGTGAGCTTTCTGCATCTCTGGGCGCTGGATAACTTCTGCGCCCTGGCAGATTATCTGGGGAAGGCGGAGGACGCCGCCCATTACCGCGCAATGGCGGAAAATGTCAAGCGGGTCTGTCGGGATGTGCTGTGGGACGGGAAATGGTTCCTGCGGGGCATCACTGCGGACAATCGGAAGATCGGCACCCGGACGGACACGGAGGGCCGCGTTCATATGGAGTCCAACACCTGGGCGGTGATCTCCGGCGCGGCCACGGAGGAGCAGGGGCTCTCCGCCATGGACAGTGTGGACGAGTATCTCTATACGCCCTACGGCCTCATGCTCAATGCCCCCTGCTACACGAAGCCTGACGACGGGATCGGCTTTGTGACACGGGTATACCCGGGCCTCAAGGAAAACGGCTCCGTCTTCAGCCATCCCAATCCCTGGGCCTGGGCGGCGGAGGCTAAGCTCGGCCGCGGCGGCAGGGCCATGAAGTTTTATAACGCCCTCTGCCCTGCGCTGCAGAATGACCGGATCGAGATCCGCAGGGCGGAGCCTTACACATACTGTCAGTTTATTGCGGGGCGGGATCACACAGCCTTCGGGCGCGCCCACCACCCCTTTATGACCGGGTCTGCCGGCTGGGCCTATTTCGCGGCGACCCAATATCTGTTGGGCATACGGCCGGACTTCGATCATTTGACCGTAGACCCCTGCATCCCGTCAGACTGGCGGGAGTTTTCCGTACGGCGCGTATGGCGCGGGGCGGTTTACGAGATCCATGTGCAAAACCCGGACGGCGTCGAAAAGGGCGTCCGGTCTGTCCGGGTGGACGGGATAGTCACAGAGACCATACCGGTGCTGCCGGCAGGCCGGACCTGCCATGTGGAAGTCATCATGGGATAAGGAGGAACAATCATGCTGCAATTCGGAACCGGCGGCTGGCGCGCCGTCATAGCGGACGGTTTTACGAAGGCCAATCTCCGCCTGCTCGCGGCAGGCCTCTGCCGCCTGATGGATAAGGACGGGCTATCCGGATCGGAGATCTGTATCGGTTACGACCGCCGCTTTCTCTCCAAGGAATCGGCCCACTGGCTCGCGGAGGTCGTGGTCGGGAACGGTTACCGGGTCCTGATGATTGACCGCTCCTCCCCTACTCCGCTCATCATGTATACGGTGAAAGCGCAGAACATGCCCTACGGTCTCATGGTCACGGCGAGCCACAATCCCGCTGTCTACAACGGAGTGAAGGTCTTCACCGCGGGCGGGCGCGACGCCGACAAGTCCGTAACAAACCGCATCGAGGCGGAGATCGCACAGGCGGACGGGAATGCCATCCAAAGCATCGACTATGACGAAGCGCTGCGGCAGGGCCTTGTGCGGGAGGACAACACCGCAAACGACTATATCGACAGCATCCTCTCCCTGGTGAACACCGAGGCCATCAAAAAGGCCCGGCTCCGGATCGCTCTTGACCCCATGTACGGCGTAAGTCAGACCTGCCTGCGTACGATCCTGATGACCTGCCGCTGCGATCTGGAGGTCATCCATGACCGGCACGACACACTCTTCGGCGGGAAGCTCCCGGCCCCGAACGCTCACACGCTGTTTTCGCTTTCACATTTTGTCACGGACCGTTACTGTGATCTCGGCGTGGCCACGGACGGCGACGCCGACAGGTTAGGCGTTATCGACGAGAAGGGCGGCTTTATCCACCCCAACACCCTGCTGGTGCTGCTGTACTACTATCTTGTCAAATACCGGGGCTGGCGGGGCCCCTGTGTGCGCAACAACTCCACCACGCACCTGCTCGACCGCGTGGCGGTCGGGCTGGGCCAGCGCTGCTATGAGGTGCCGGTCGGCTTCAAATACGTCTCCGCCAAGATGCATGAGACCGACGCCGTCATCGGCGGTGAGAGCTCCGGCGGCATGGCGGTGCGCGGCCATATCTCCGGGAAGGACGGCATCTATGCCGCGACGCTGCTGGCTGAGATGCTGGCCGTCACGGGAAAATCCATCTCGGCGCTCTACAAGGAGATCACCGATACCTATGGAGTGCTCATGTACCGGGAGGCCGATTTCAAGATGTCCCCCGCCCGCAAGGCCGAGCTGCAGAAGCTGCTTTTTGAAAAGGAGCTTCTGCCCGCCGTTTCCGGTGCAGCCAGGATTGACCGCAGTGACGGTGTCAAGCTCTGGTTCACGGACGGGAGCTGGGTGATTTGCCGCTTCTCCGGGACCGAGCCTCTGCTGCGTATGGCGGCCGAGGCGGAGAGCGCCGCGCGCGCCGAGGAGCTCATCGCCGCATGGCGCGAGCTTTTAAGTCTGTAGTGTATCCACAGCATTGCGGAGGGGCTCTCTCCGCATTGTAAGAAAGAAAGGCAAATTCCATGACTCCCATAACCAGGCCTCTTCATTCTCTGCGCAGACGCCTTGTGATCACGATCCTGCTGTGCTGGGTGGTGCCGATCGTGATGATTGTGGCACTGGCCGGATATCTTCTGCGCGCAAATTATGAAAACGAGATGACCCGACGGCTTGAAACAGACGCCGCCTATACGCTCCAGCAGCTCGAGGCGCAGCTTGGGACGGCGTTTGCCGATTCCAAGTCTGTGAGCTATGACGGCGTGGTGCGTACGGCCTACCGCGCCTGGCAGCAGGACGGGGACAACGCCGCCCTGTACCGGAGTGTAAACGAGTATCTTGCCCAGAGCTTTGGGCGGGAGGAGCGCTATAAGGCCGTTTTCATCAGCTTCTGGGATGAGGTGGGCATCTATCCCTACGTGATGAGCAGCGGCATCAGCGGATACAGTCTGCCGCGGAACTATCACCGCAGCACCGAGCCCGAACTTCTGGACGCCATGCGTGACGCCGATACGGCTATCCGCTTTTTTACCGTGGACGGGGATCTCTACATTGCCCGCAACCTGCTCGACAACCGCTTTCAGCCCTATGCCACCGTCGTGCAGCTCGTGGACGGGGAGCATCTGCTCGGCGTGCTTGACGCGCTGCCGGAGAAGACGCGCTTTGTTCTGGACAGTCTTGAGATGGATCGGAGCGGACTGCGGCAGCTCACCGCCGAACCGACCGAGACGTACGATTATCATTTTGCCGGGGACCTGCCCGACCACACGCTCACGCTGGATGCAAGTCTCGCGCCCTATGATATTTTCCGTGACATGCCCTGGCTTCGGGATGCCGTTCTGGCTGTTGTGCTTCTGGTACTGCCTCTGCTCGGCGTGATGATCCTGCTGTTTCGCAGACATGTGACGCGGCCTGTGGATGTGCTGGTGGATGCGACAAGCCATCTTCAGAACGGCGAGCGCGGCTACCAGATCGAAGCCCGGCCCATGAGCCGGGAGTTTCAGCGCATCTATGAGCACTTCAACAGTATGTCCGCTGAACTCAAAAACCAGTTTGAGCGCTCCTATCTCGAACAGCAGGCCCTGCAGCAGGCCCGTGTAAAGGCCCTGCAGTCGCAGATCAACCCGCACTTTCTCAATAACACCCTGGAGGTCATCAACTGGGAGGCGCGGCTCTCCGGGAATGAGCGCGTCAGCGCCATGATCGAAGCGCTCTCGGTCATGCTCAATGCCGCGCTGGACCGGGACGGCCGGGGCCAGATCCCGCTGCGCGAGGAGCTCGGCTATGTGGACGCCTATCTTTACATCATCCGGGAGAGGCTGGGCGAGCGCCTTCGGATCGAACGCGAGATCGACGAGAGCATGCTCGACGAGCCGGTCCCCAGGCTGATCCTGCAGCCGCTGGTGGAAAACGCCGTGGAGCACGATCTTACGGCACGCCGCGGCGGTCTGCTCTCCATTCGCGCCCGCAGGGAGGGCGATTATATCGTCCTGGAGGCTGAGCATGACGGTACGCTCACGGCGGAAGATCTGGAGCGCGTGGAGGAGATGCTCTCCTCCTCCGTGACTGACACCGCGGTGTCCGGCCAGGTCGGCATCCGGAATGTGAAACAGCGTCTCGATCTGCTGTACGGCAGGGACGGCAGCCTCATTCTCTGCCAGTCCGGCGCCGACCACGTTCTCGCGCGCGTGCGCTTCCCCGCCGCGAAGTAAACGCAGCAAGAAAAGGCAAGAAACAGCAAGAACAAATCTCACGCTTTTCCGCGGTTTCTTTTATAATAGGCTTACAGACATTGATAGGATGTCACCGATTATGAAAAAACAAAGGAGAATGCAATCATGAAAAAAGCGCTTGCTCTGCTTCTGGCTGTGCTCATGGTCCTGAGTCTCGGCGCTGTCGCCTGGGCCGACGGCGTGACGCTGAACGTCGTCACCTCCTACGGCGGCGATGACGGCAACCGCGGAAGTTTTGAAGCAGCCGTCAAGGCCTATGAGGCCTCGACCGGCAACAAGGTCAACGACGGCTCCGCAACCTCCAACGAGGAGTGGAAGGCCAAGGTCCTGACCGATTTTGAGACCGGCTCCGAGCCCGATGTTCTTTTCTTCTTCACCAACGCCGACGCCGAGCCCTTCATCAACGCCGGCAAGGTCGTGTCCATTGAAGAGATCCGCGCAGAGTATCCCGACTATGCCTCCAATATGCGCGACAGCATGCTGGCAGTCGCCTCCGACGGCAAGCAGTATGCGGTCCCCTCCTACGGCTACTGGGAGAATATGTTCGTCAACAAGACCGTTCTGGCTGACTGCGGCATCGAGGTCCCGGGTCCCGACTACACCTGGGAACAGTTCCTCGCCGACTGCGAGACCATCAAGGAAAACGGCTACACGCCGATCGCCTGCTCTCTCGTGGAGGTCCCCCACTACTGGTTTGAGTTCCTCGTCATGAATAACGGCACTGTCGGCAATCATCTCGATATCCCCGCCTCTGTCGACGATGCAGCGGGCGCCAAGTGGGTCGCCGCGCTCGAGGATTTCAAGGCTCTGTACGAGGCCGGGTATTTCCCCGCAAACACGCTGACCGCCTCCGATGCCGAGACCGTTGAAATGTTCAACCAGGGCGAGGCCGCCTTCCTCATTGACGGCTCCTGGAAGGTCGGTTACTTCACCGAGAACGCGGCGGATCTGAACGACTTTGCCATCTCCTATGTCCCCGCCAAGGGCGAGCGCAAGGCCTCCGAGGCCATCGGCGGCATCTCCATGGGCTATTTCATCACCCGCAAGGCGTGGGACGATCCCGCCAAGCGCGAGGCTGCCGTGGAGTTCATCTCTCAGCTCACCTCTGACGATGTGCTGAGCACCTTCGTCACCACCGAGGTCACCGCCCTTATCAACGGCGCAAAGCCCGCGGGCCTCAACCCCCTGCAACAGTCCGCCGCTGACGCCAACGCGAACATCACGGCCATCGCCGGCGCCGTACAGGACACCATCACGGGCGAAGCCAAGGCCGATCTCTTCGGCAACATTCAGAATGTTGTCACCGGCAAAATGAGCGCGTCTGACGCTGTCGCCGCCGCCATTGCCCTGAACTGAACCTTTACCGACACGCAACCACAAAAGGCTGCTGCGAAAGCAGCAGCCTTTTTTCTATCCTGCAGACAGGACGGTACAGTTATGAACTCCATGATCTACAAAAACAAAAAACCGCTGCTGGTCTTCCTGATCCCGGCGTTCGCGTTTCTGATCGTGTTTCTCTATTACCCCTTCTTTCAGAACGTCGCCAACACCTTTCTGAAAATCGGCGGGCTGGGCCGCGCCGCGGAGGGCCTCAACACCCCCTGGTATGAAAACTACCGGCGGCTCTTTACTGACCCCTACATGCATACGGCGCTGAAGAACACCCTGCTGCTGACGCTCTGCACCATCGTCTTCCAGGTCGGCATCGCGCTGATCCTCGCCCTGCTGGTGGACACCATACGCGTCGGCGCCCAGTTTTTCCGCACGGTCTACTTCTTCCCCATCGTCATCTCCGCCACCGCCCTGGGCCTGATGTTCAACCTCATCTTTCTCTACAAGGGCGGCATGGTCAATCAGCTCCTCCTGAGTCTCGGGAAGCTCCCCTATGATGTCAAGCCCAGCGGCAAGGTACTTGTGCAGTGGCTGGACTGGAAGGACCAGGCGCACTTTCTCTTTACCATGTTCATGCCGGTCATGTGGCAGTATGTGGGCTTTTACTTTGTCATTCTGGTCACCGGGCTCAACAACATCTCCCCGGACCTCTTTGAGGCGGCGGCGCTCGACGGGGCCGACGGCTGGAAGCGTACCCGCTATATCACCCTTCCCCTGCTGCGAAACGTCCTCTGCACCTGCCTTGTTCTGTCCATCACGGGGGCGCTGAAGGTCTTTGACCTGCCCTGGGTCATGTTCGGGGCGGGCATGCCGGAGAATCAGGGCTGGCTGACGGGCACATACATGTATGACCAGACCTTCAACCGCATGAACGTGGACTACGGCTCTACCATTGCGGTCTTGATCGTAGTGCTCGGCGTGGTGCTCTCCAATGTGGCAAACCGTGTCTTCAAGCCCTCGGAAGATCTGTGAAGGAGGCGGAGTGTATGCAGTACAAAGCAAATAAAATCCCGCGGGTCATGACCTATCTCGTCCTCTGCTTCTGGGCCCTGACGACGATCTATCCCTTTATCTGGGTCCTGCTCAACTCCTTCCGCAAAAAAGGTCTCATCCTCTCGGACTCTTTCTCCATCCCGATCGGAGATGCTTTCACCTGGGATAATTACAGGACCGCCTGGCAGCGCGCGGATTTTAAGAACGCCTACCTCAACAGCTTTCTCATCTCCGGGACGGTCACGGTCTTTGTCGTGGTCATCGCGGGCCTTGCGGCCTATGGTCTCGTGCGCTACCGCTTCCGCGGGCGGAGCTTTCTCTACAGCCTCATCATGGCGGGCATGATGTTCCCTGTTTTTTCGACCATCATCCCGGTCTTCCGGCTGGAGGTCATGCTCGGCATCGCCGGGACCGGCAACCGCTGGCTGAGTCTGCTCGCCGTGATCCTGCCGCAGATTGCTGGAAATCTCTGCTTTGCCATCATCATCCTTATGGGCTTTATCCAATCCGTCCCCATCGATCTGGAGGAGAGCGCCTATCTGGACGGATGCAATGTCTTCCAAATCTACTTCTACATCATCATCCCGGCGGCGAAATCCTCCTTCGCAACGGTGGCGATCTTCGCCTTTCTCTGGAGCTACAACGATCTCTTTACCCAGTCCTTCTTCCTGCGCTATCCGCAGGAGCGCGCCATCACGGGCCTTCTCAATGAGATCAGCTCCCAGGCGGGCGTCAACTACGGCCTCATGGCCTCCTCGGTCGTGCTGGTTTTGATCCCTGTGCTGATCGTCTATATCTGCCTGCAGAAGCATATCATCAAGGGCTTGACGGCCGGCGCGATCAAAGGGTAAAATAATATTATAATTTCGTGTTTCACACAGAATCTGGCCAAGGAGGCGGCGCCATGTACCGCGTTGTACTGATCGACGACGAACAGATCATCGTCGAGGGACTGCGCAGAGTCATCCCATGGCAGGAGTATCAGTGCGAGGTCGTGGGGACGGCCGAGGATGCGGTCTCCGGCGCGGAGCTTATCCGGGATGTGCACCCCCACATTCTTTTTACCGATATCCGCATGCCCGGTCAGGACGGGCTTGCCATGCTGGCGGGCCTCCGATCCGAGTTTCCGGATCTGCAGGTCTCCGTGCTCACGGGCTACCGGGATTTCAGCTATGCCCAGGAGGCGATCCGCCTCGGCGTCACGCGCTTTCTGCTCAAACCGTCCAAGCTCGATGAGATCCGGGAAGCCCTCGGCGCCATGACCGAACGGCTCCGCACGCTCCCTGCCGCAGGTGCGGAGGAGAGCGACGACAGCCGGCGTGCGGGGCATTATCTGGTCCGACATGCTCTCGCCTATATGGAGCAGCATTATGCGGAAAAGCTGACCCTGCTGGAGGTGGCGGACGCCTGCTATGTCTCCCAGTGGCACCTCTCGAAGCTGCTCAACGGCGACACCGGGAAGAGCTTCAACGATATCCTCAACTCTCTGCGCATCGAAGAGGCCAAGCGTTTGCTGGCGGATCCCAGTCTCAGGATCGGCGATATCGGCGAGATGGTCGGATATGCCGACACGGCACACTTTGCGCGTGTCTTTAAAAAACTCACGGATATGAGTGCAAACGAATACCGCAGACGGCTTTGATTTCGTTTCTGTCCGCAAAAACCACAGGGGTCGGTCCCGGGACCGACCCCTGTGGTTTTGCTTTCCGTCTTATGCTTCTGTGGGGCGTGCGGCCAGCAGCGCCTCCACCTGCGCCCGCTTTTCATAGAGGACGCAGCCGCCCTCATGGTCGTCCAGGAGGATATCGCCGTTTCTCAGCGCGGTAAAGAGCGGCGAGTGCAGCGCCTCACGCAGGGAGCTGTTCTTGATGTTCACATCCGAATAGGGAGAAAACGGACATGGCTCAGCCCCGCCGTGGGAGTTGATATGGAAAAAGCCGCGTCCGGCCGCAACGCAGCCGCCGGAGCTCTTCTCGTCGCCCGGGAAGGATATGTAGACCATCTCCGGGTGCTCGTCGCGCAGCCTTGCGATCTCCCGGCGGAGATACTCGCGCTCCGCGTCCCCGGGGGCAAGCTCCTTGCTCTCTTCCGTGACCGGTACGAACTCCACAAAGATCACAGCCTTGCAGCCCCGGTCAGACAGCTTTTTCAGAAATGCGTCGGAGCATATCTCTTTCAGGTTCTCCGTTGTCACCGTGACGGAGGCGCCGAAGATCAGACCGCGCCGGTCAAACTCATCCATGTTGCGGATGAGGCTGTCATAGACACCCTTGCCGCGCCGCGCATCGGTGATCTCCCTCTCCCCTTCGATGCTCATGATGGGGACGAGATTGCGGCAGCGGTCAAAGAGTTCAAAATAGCGCGTGTCGATAAAGGTGCCGTTGGTGAAGATCGGGAACAGGATATTCGGTTTCTTTCCGGCGGCCTCGATAATATCCCGGCGAAGCATCGGCTCCCCGCCCGCAAGGAGGATGAAGCTGATGCCGAGCGCGTCCGCCTCGTCAAAGATGCGAAGCCACTCCCCATCGGTGAGCTGCTCGACAGGAGCGGCGTCAACGGTTGCATTGTTGCAGCGGGAGTAGCAGCCCGCGCAGTGCAGATTGCACTGGCTTGTGATGCTGGCAATAAGAAAGGGCGGGATATGCTCCCCCTGATCCTCCGCCTCCCGGCGCTTCTTCGATGCCGCCTTGCTGGCCGCGGCAAATTTGATCATGAAGGCGCTCTCCCGCGGATCTTTGAAGGTGGCTTTCAGCGCGTCTGTTACAACATTTTCCACGCCTTTGGTTACATAGGCCTGGAGATCAAAGTTCTCGTCGATCCGGCTCATTGGATGATCCTCCTTCTACTTTCAGATATTCTTGCCTTCACCGCAAGCCATGTCCGCAGGATCTGCAGGCCTTCCGTCGGCACGCAGAACCGGTGCCGATCTCCGCTTTGGATCTCTGACCACACCGCTTCAAGGTCGAACCAGCGCACCTCCGAGACCTCCGACGCCTGCAGAGACAGTTTCTCGATGTCAATAGGTTTTCGGTATACATAGACCTGCGTCACTTCGTTGTCACGGAAGGGCCGGCCATGGAAAATCTTCTCATACCGGATACGGAAAGTTCCGGCATCATCGAGGTCTTCGGGATCCGCCCGGATGCCAAGCTCCTCCGATAGTTCCCGCAGCGCAGACGGGAGCGCTTCCTCCCCTGCCGGGATATGCCCCGCGGAGGAGGTATCGTACATACCCGGGAAGGAGTCCTTCTCCTCGCTGCGTTTCTGCAGGAGGACTTCAGTCCTCTCCTTCTCCTGCCGGATCACCCATACGTGGGCTGTCCTGTGGAGAACGCCGCAACGGTGTGCCTCCTCCCGACTGACGATTCTCCCGGTCGGGACGCCGGACGCATCCACGATATCCAGATATTCCATCGATCCATCTCCAATTTTGAGCAATGTATACTGCGACGCCGCATCCTATCCCTGTCGAAGCAGAAACAGCGATGCTCCGGACAAGAGCAGAAGATATGCCAGATTCAGCGCGGTAAATGCCGCGAGATACCGTCCGGTCCGGGCATGCTCGGAATGGGAATACAGCTTCAGGCTGATCAGACTCGCAAGGCTTGCGATCGGGGTCCCGAGGCCTCCCACGTTCACGCCGAGAAGCAGGGCGTGCGCCTGATCCGTAAAGCCCGAGAGAAGAAGGGCCGTCGGAACATTACTGATAACCTGGCTTGCCAGAAGGGCCGAGAGAAATTCGCGCCCCGCCATCAGATTCCGGATGGCGTCCGCGATCCCCGGCATTCTGGCGAGATTGCCGGAGAACACAAAGAAGGCAACAAATGTCAGGAGAAGCATGAAATCCGCCTTCAGCAGGGTTTTCCGATCGTAGACGAGCAGCACCAGCAAAAGGATGCCCAGCATGAGATACCAGGCGAGCAGGCGCAGTACGACAAGAAGGCAGACAATCAGCAGAAGGAGGTAGACCAGGAGGGCACGGCGGTCCATTCCGGGCGCCTCTCCCAGGAAGAAATCCAGGCGCTCTGCCCGCAGAAGCAGACAGGACAGCAGGAGAAGCGCCAGGGAGGCGGCCCAGACAGGCCCCGTTGCGGCAAAAAATTCGCCGATCTTCATATCGTAGCAGGAATACAGATACAGATTCTGCGGATTTCCCACCGGCGTGAGCATACTGCCGAGATTTGCGGCAATGGTCTGGAGCACGACGACGAAGATGAGCTCCCTCTGATGATGCGCCATCCCCATCACCACAACGGCAAAGGGGACAAAGGTCAAAAGGGCGACGTCATTTGTGATGAGCATGGAGCTGAAAAAGCACAGCAGCACCAGCAGCAGCGCAATCCGGCGCAGGTTCCCGGCTTTTTCACAGAGTACATGGGACAGATGCGCAAAGAGCCCCGCCTTCCGAAAGCCGTTTACGACAGTCATCAGGCAGTACAGCAGCGCGAGCGTCCGAAAATCCAGATACGAGAAGTATGCGGGATCCGGCGGAACAAAGAAGCAGGTGACGAAGGCCGCTGCCGCAGCGATCAAAAGAACCGGTTCCCGCCGAACAAAAGATCGGATGGCGGACATGTCACAGCTCCTCGTTCAAAACGGCGTCCTTCGGAAGCGGCGCTGTCGGCACAGCGGTGAAATCCGCCGTGTCGTTTACGAAAGAGTACATGGGGATCCCAAAGGCACCATCGTCGCCGATGTTTTCAAACAGGGTGCGGATAAAAAACTTTACCCACTCCTCTGACGGTCTCTGCGCGTTGGGCGCCTGATACCGGCCCCAGACACTGGTCTCCAGTGTCTTTTTCCTGGTGTCGACGGCGATCCCCAGAGCGACATTGCAAAAATCAAAGGTAATTTCAAAAGCGGTGAGATTCTCCCGGTCCGTGCGTTTTACCTCCACGCTCTCGGGAATATCCGTCAGCGTGATCATCGCGCGGCCGAGAATCTTTCCGTGCTCTTCCTCAAAGACCCGGATCGTACCCATAGATCTCAGCCCGGTCTCCACGCTTTTAAATAGTTCGGGATTTTTCAGCATATCTGTTTACTCCAGTCATTTCGCTTCCTGAACGCCCAGTCCCCTCTCTGCGGCAGAACATACTTTTTTCTTTTGGTCGAACCAGGAATATCAGGTGGATTTTACCATGCTTCAAGCGATATCGTCAAGGGATCCGGACGCTGAAGG
Source organism: uncultured Clostridia bacterium (assembly GCA_946184165.1). Classification (GTDB taxonomy): domain Bacteria; phylum Bacillota; class Clostridia; order Oscillospirales; family Oscillospiraceae; genus Limivicinus. The sequence continues at coordinate 28,552 of CAMHEN010000012.1, forward strand.
AGAAAAGATGTTCTTCTGTATCTATACGCTCACTTCGCTCTTTACAACGAATTTTTAACCGGATATACTGTATTCGGGCGAGTCGATAGCCGGCTGAATTCGAAAACGATAAGGAGGCACTCACATGCAGTACAGGAAAGACCGAAAAGGCAATGATCTCAGTATCCTCGGCTATGGGTGCATGCGCTTTTCCAAAAAAGGCAGCGGCATCGACGTTGCCAAAACCGAAAAGGAGCTCATGGCCGCCTATCGTGCGGGCGTCAATTATTTTGATACCGCCTACATCTATCCCGGCAGTGAGGCCGCTGTGGGGGAAATCTTCGCGCGCAACCGGATCCGGGACAAGATCAACCTTGCGACCAAGCTGCCCCAGTATCTGATAGGAAACCGCGCGGCACTGGATCGGTATTTCAACGAGGAGCTGAACCGTCTGCGCACGGACTATGTGGACTACTATCTGATGCACCACCTGACCGATGTGGCCATGTGGGAGAAGCTGAAAAACGTCGGTATTCTGGATTGGATCCAGGAGAAAAAACAGAGCGGAGCCATCCGCAACATCGGTTTTTCCTATCATGGGAACACCGAAAACTTCCTGAAAATCCTGCAGGATTACGACTGGGATTTCTGCCAGATCCAGTATAACTA
>CAMHEN010000013.1 GCA_946184165.1 uncultured Clostridia bacterium
AGGGGCAGCGCCCCTTGCGGTGTGTACCGCTCCGGCTTTGTCAGTACAAAGCCTAAATCAGCCCTCTTCCGTATCTCCGTGTGCATTATAAAACTTTCTAAGACAGAACTCCGAAAAAGAACAATCATTGCATATGCCTGTAGGTGGAAGGTCGTCAGGTAAAGGGTAGATTTGAGAAGACTGCATATATTCTTTCCATTGTTCTTCGACATCCGGGTCCTGAAAATGGTATTCTTCACCGGTCTCCTGATTCGTCCATTTTGCCACAAGGAAGTTGCGCTTTCTTCTGATATACCAATAGGAGAAAGGATTTGAACGGGTCATGGCATCCCTCAGCCCCGATCCTGCCTGGGCTTTGATATCAGCAAATACGCTTTCTCCCCAAAACGGGAACAGCTTTTTGAGTTCTGAGATGCTTCGATCCATCTCACTATTGACAAATTTCTGCTCTCCGTGCGTACGCTTCCATACAACGAAAGCTAATGCAAAAGACAGATAGTACTTAATATGGTATTCAGAGCTATACTCAATCGGTGTTTTTATGATCCGGTTGAAAAGGTACTTAAAGGGGCAAACCGAAAACAGCTCTTTTTCCTCGTCGCTCAGGGGCTCCGGGTCAATGAGCCGGAGACCTTTGCACCGGCCGAGTTTACCGGTGATGAGTATATCTGGACCGACGGCGATACCCTCGGCTTCGGGCTTCTGCCGGCTGGCGACTATCTGTATTCCTTCTGTGTCAATGATATCTTCGGCGGCAGTTATGCCACGCCGAATGCCGACATTGTCATCAATGAGGGCAACATTTCTTTCAACTACGCAGCCTGATGCCTGCGTCACACATCTGAGTCTCTGATATGATCCGGGGGCTGCAGCATTACCTTCGTTTTGCTGCAGCCCTGTTTTCATACGCAGATGAGCATTGCATCCTTGAACAATAACCGGATCTTTGCTATAATCATGGTGACATCCAGGAATGCCGGTCAACAAAAGAAAGGAATCAACATGAAAAAACTGATCTTTTGTGTTTTGCTTTTCATCATGCTCTTACCCCCCGCCGCCGCATATGCGGAAGACTGGGATATGTCCGCGCCGACCGAACTGACGGAAGAGGTCCGGGAAGTATTCGAAAAAGCGACGGCGGAGCTGGTAGGCGTGAACTACACGCCTGTGGCGGTGCTCGGAAAAAATGAAAGCACCTATTGCATCCTCTGCAAAGCGACTGTGGTTTACCCGGGAGCGGAGCCTTACAATGCCCTCGTGTATGTGAATGAGAGCGGGGTTCAGAATGTCTATGAGCTCTGGATCGACAAGCATGCCGTGAAAGAGGAGGCTGCCGAAGAAAGCACGCAAGAGCCTGACAGCGATATTCAGTATGTCCTGTATCTCGGCACAAACGATAAAGATACCAACAAGCCGGTATTCACTGAGGCGGAAGCACGCGAGAAAGCCAAGGAGATCCTGATCAGACACTTCGGCGGATACACGATGCAGGAGGCAAGCGGCGGCTGGATCGACGACGGAACCGTATACCAGGAATTCACGCTCGTGATTTACCTGAGTGATACCACGGAGGATGCTGTCCACGCGGCTGCTGACGAGCTGATCGAAACCTTCCGCCAAAGCTCTGTTTTGATTCAGGCAAATCCGACACGGACCGACTTTTACGGGGCGGCATAAAAATCGGAGCCGCAGCACGATGACTGTCTTGCTGCGGCTCCTTATCATTTGCGGCATGCCCGTCAGAAAAAGGGGCAGCCTGTGACCGGCTGCTCATGCGGGGAGGAGGAACAGCTATGGAAGAAATCAAAAAACTGCTGCAGTCTGTGAAACAGTGGCTTTTCGACCCGCAGGAATCATCTGCCGACGGGGACGCGCAAAACACCGGCATGGCGGGGCCGCCCGCCTCGTCTGTCAAAATACCGCATTCAGAGGCAGATGACGACGGAGCATCGGCAGAAAGGGGGAACCCGGAGAACCGCTTTGAAAAACCGGCAGGGTATTCGGAGTTTAAGCTCAATGATTTGAGATTTTACTACCGCAGAAGGATCAGGCACAGCACGAATTATAAGAGAGGGCCTCTTACACTCGAGAGAACGATTTCGGACACGCTGCGTGTATACAGGAATAAGAAAAACGAGGAAGTCCTGCGGATCCATGTGTCCATTCCGACCTTCGATTCCGGCGACCGGGAATGGGACAGCTACCGGGAGCTGTACATCTGGCCGGATGGGGGCAAGATGTGCGGGGTGCTGACGGCCGGCGGTTATCGTGTCGCGTCCGTCGAAAGCTATACGGATCTTCGCTGCGCGGATGCCCGGACGGAAGAGCTGCTGCAGTCTGCCATTCAATAATTATTTAAGAATATAGAAGATAATATTGAAGAAAAGGCCACCGGTTTTTCATCCGGTGGCCTGGCATTTGCCGTTTGTATTTTCTCGGCGCTGCTTACTTCAGCATCGCGTTGACAAGATCCTGCACCAGAGCGGGATCGCAGCCCGCTGTCCGCAGCGCATTGATACGGGCCTGGTTGTTGCCGTATCTGCCGTTGATCACGTCCGCAGCGACCGGGCCGTAGCCTTTGGCAAGACCGTTGACAAGATGCTGCACGGAATCGTAGTTGTAGCCCGCAGCGGTCAGCCGTCTTCTGCGGTCCTCTCCGTCGCCGTATTTCCCCTGCATGACATCGACTGCGGCAAGGTAATCTGCGGATACGCCGCCCGCAACAGTTTCGAGAGCCTCATCGCTCATATTCATCAGATTCTTTTTGATTTCGCTCATTTTTGTAATCCTCCTGTATATTATTCTTTTCGTTTTTCTTTTTTTATTGTTCTTGTTTGCCTCTGCGTATATAAAATAGCATGGGAACCATCACAGTTCTGTCACATAACTGCTATGAAGAAAGCAACTGAGCGTCAATGACTTATGTCAAGTCTGACGTAGCTGTTTCAATAATAAAAAAAGAGGTGACATTCCGGCACCTGCCCTTGATTCACACGGCCGCCTTTGGTAAAATACAAAAATAATTGGATAAGCTTTGTTACGAGTCTGTTTCCGGATTGACAGACAATTTCCGGATATCATACAATATAGTCGCTGTTACCGTGACTATGAAAAGCGGGGATGAAAGATGTATAAAATTGCGATACGCGGTTGGCTGAAGCATTTTGACTTTATCCTGCTTGATATGCTCTCTCTGTTGATTGCTCTGGAGTCGGCATATGCGATTACCGAGTATGTGGGCCTGCCCTTTACCGACCCGCACAAAACCAGCTTTGCCGTGACACTGATCTTGATCGACCTTACGGTCCTCATTGCCTTTGATGCGCTGAAGGACGTTCTGACCAGAAATTACATGGAGGAGCTTTACCACACGATTTCCCATGGCCTGATTCTGCTGGCTTTTGCGTTCATGGCTGTTGCGGTGCGCAAGGCGGATGTGATTTATCCCCGTATCATGCAGATCTGGGCCGGTGTTCTCTACTTCACGCTCTCTTATTCAACGCGCATCGTCTGGAAAAAAATCCTGCTCCGACGCAGTCGGTACAGAGAGCCAAAGCGCACCATCCTTGTCGTGACGGAAACCGATTTTGCCCTGGAGATCCTGGCACGGATGAAGAAGTACTCCTTTATGAGATTCAATCTGGTGGGCCTTGTGCTGGTGGACAGAGACGCCAGGGGAGAGGTCATCGATGGGGTCCCGGTGGTCGCCAATGTGGATGACGCGGCGGACTTTATCTGCCGCAACTGGGTCGACGACGTGTTCTTTTTCCACGCCTCCCTGGAGAATCAGACGCAGGAGCTGCTGGAGCAGTGTCGGCAGATGGCGCTGACGATCCATGTCTACGTGGCAATTCAGGGGGTCGACGAGCGCAAGCAGATGATCGACTATCTGGCCGGGTATGAGGTCCTGACGGCCAACATGAATATGATGGACCCGTGGGATGTCTTCCTGAAGCGCAGCTTTGATGTGGTCGTCGGCTTTTTCGGAAGCCTGTTTGCGCTGCTGCTTTTGGTTGTGCTGGGGCCCTTTATCTATGCTGCCTCACCCGGTCCGCTGATCTTCTGCCAGGAGCGCATCGGCGAAAACGGCAGAAAATTCAAGATGTACAAGATCCGCTCCATGTACCCGGACGCCGAAGAGCGCAAGAAGGCGCTTGAAAAGCAGAGCTCCCATGCCGATGGCATGATGTTCAAAATGGATTTTGATCCCCGCGTCATCGGCAACCGCATTCTGCCCGACGGAACGCAGAAAAAGGGGATCGGCGCCTTCATCCGCGAGACGAGCCTGGATGAGTTCCCGCAGTTTTTCAATGTCCTCAAGGGGGACATGAGCGTGGTCGGCACGCGTCCGCCTACGCCGGATGAGTGGGCAAAATACCAGTATCGTCACCGCGCCCGCATGTCAATACAGCCCGGGCTTACGGGCCTTTGGCAGATCCAGCCGGACAAGGACAGCATGTCTTTTGAAGACATCGTAAGGCTGGACACGGAATACATTGCCCACTGGGGCATCGCTACGGACCTGCGCATCGTGGCAGCCACGGCGCGGAAGGTGCTCCACAGCATTTTCCGCTCCGGAAAGAAGAACCGGGAAGAAGAGCAGGTCCATACATAAAAAAGAGCAGAACCCGCACGTCTTTAAGGAAACAGCTGTTGTAATAGATACAAATACATGATATAATCATTTTTGTGAAAATGGTAATTTCATCCTTCATGATTCCCGCGCAAAAGAACAGGAAACCCGGCGTTTCCGTTAAGTAGGAGTTCAAAATGCGAAGACTGGTTTATACGTTGGTTATTTTCATACTGATAGGCGGCATCATCCTGACAGCATATGCGCCGGACAATATTTCCACGGTGTTCATTGTGGTGATGGAGGTGATCGTGTTCGCGGGGATCCTCTTTGGCATATTCCCGGTCGTACAGTATTACCGCGCCTTTGAGACGGGACTTGAAAACATTGAAAGGGCTCTGGAGGTGCAGACAAGTTCCACCTGGTCCGTCATGGTCCAGATCGATGACTTTTTCCATCAGCGCACGTTGGACGGCCTTTTTCACGACTATCAGGAGAAAGTCCATGTACAGCGTGAATCCGGACAGGCCTTGACGGATATTGAAGACTACATAAACGAGGATATCCTGGCGCTCAGAAGCTGGCAGAATGTGATCACGCAGATCCCCGGCACGCTGACCGGTCTCGGCATTCTGGGTACCTTCATCGGCCTGATCATCGGTATTCGCGGCATCGGCTTCAGCTCGGTCGAGATCGCCCTTTCCAGCGTGCAGACGCTGCTGAGCGGCATTCAGGTGGCATTCTACACTTCTATCGCCGGCATGATCCTGTCCCTGCTGTTCAATATCATTTACCGCGTTTCCTGGAACATGCTTCGCCGGAATCTGGGCCTGTTTCTGGAAGAGTTTCACAAGAACGTCATCCCGCCCGTGGCGGATCAGATACGCTACCGCGAGCAGAAAGAGCTCAAGCAGATCACGGAGCTTCTGGAGCGTCTGCCCAGAGGCCAGGGCTTCTCTGCCGCTGCCGGCGGCCAGATCGGCGGACAGGCCCCTGCGGTGGCTTCTGGCAATGAGCAGATCCTTATGCCGCAGATACTGGACGGCCTGCGCAAAGGAGAGTTCGTGTTCCATCTGCAGCCCAAGTACGATCTCAACACCCGCAAGGTCATCGGCGGTGAGGTGCTGGTGCGCTGGAACCACGGAAAACTGGGCACAGTTTCGCCGGCGGTCTTTATCCCGATCCTGGAGAGCAACGGCTATATCACCAAGCTCGATCAGTATATATGGGAGAGTGTTTTTGCCACGATCCGCCGCTGGATCGACAACGGCATCCATCCCATCCCGCTTGCCATCAATGCGACCAAGACCGATATCCTTGCCATGGATATTGACACCTTCCTCGAAGAAATGCTGAAGAAGTACCGGATCCCTCCCCGCTATCTGGAAGTGGAGATCGCGGAGAACGCCTATCTCAACTCGCCGGAGTCCGTCATCGAGACGGAGGAAAAGCTGCGCCAGGCGGGCTTCCGCGTGATCATGGACGGCTTCAACGGCGACTATATTTCCCTCAGCACCATCGATAAGCTGTCTGTTGACGTGCTGAAGCTGGATCTGCGCCGCTTTGACGGCAGACAGAACCAGGGCGCGCTCAACGGCGTCTTTGATCAGGGCAGAAAGCTCAGCATGAACATCAGCGTGGAAGGCATTGAAAATATGGAGCAGCTTTCGATGCTGCGCAAATGCGGCTGCTCGGAAGGTCAGGGCTTCTTCCTTTCAAAGCCCCTTTCTTTGGAGGAGTTTGAAAAGCAGATTACTGGGAAGGGTGACAAATGAAGCAGATAAAAAAGCCGAAAGAGGAAGAACTGAACTATTGGCAGCCTGCGTCGGATATGTTCAGCGCCCTGATGCTGATCCTGATGCTCATCATCCTGCTTCTCTGTCTCTACCTCGTCAGAATACCCGACAATGACCAGCTTGACCCCTGGTACGGGGACGACGCCGGAGGCGGCGGTTACCCGACCCCCACCATGGTCATTCTGTATGCCGATGACGGCGGCGGAGGCGGAGATGATGACGGCGGCTTTTCTCCTGTCCCGACTTATGAGGTGACGCCGACGATCACGCCCACCATGACGCCCACGCCCACCCCGGATGATCCGGGCAGCGGCGGCGGTGCCGGCGGCGGAACCGGCGGCGGCGGCGGAGACGGAGAAGGCCCGGGCGATGATCCCGACATGGGCAAGAAATCCGCCGTGTACGTGATGCTGGTCGATGCGGAGACAGACCGCACCATCAAGGAAGCCAATGTGGAATTTGAGCTCTACGGGGAAAACCATGCCCTGCAGATCCTGAATACCTATTATCCCGAACGCTTTTCCTACCGCTTCTATGAGACGACGGAGGCGGGCACCTTCTTCTTCCCGGAAAAACTGATGCTGGGCAGCTATGAACTGCATGAGCTGACCGAGGCGGAGGGCTATGATTCCTCTGCCAATATCCCGTTCCTGCTCAACGACACCTATGACTGGGAAGATCCCTTCGTGGTGCGCGTGCCGGTCATGCCGTCGAAGAACACCATCCGCGTGCAGATGGTGGACATGGAAAACGGCAGCAAGATTTCCGGTGGCAGCTTTGATGTCGTGGCGGCAGAGAATATCGTTACGGCAGACGGCACCCTCCGCTGCCGCATGGGTCAGATTGTGGATGAGATCGTCTGCGATGAGACCGGCTTCGGTGAGAGCGGCGAGCTCTACCTCGGCGCCTACACCCTGCATGAGCGGGAGATCCCGCAGTATTACGCGGGCATTCTTGAGGATATCGATGTAAAGGTCGTCAAGAAAACCAATATCCAGCCTGCGCCGCTTTCGGTTCCCAGCCAGCGCATGCGCATCCGCTTCTCGCTGGGCGACGAGCTCTATCCTGAAACCGGTATTGCCGGCGCTCAGTTTGAAATCCTTTCCGGCCTCGGGGAGCCGGTGCAGGTCACCACGAACGCAAACGGCAAGTTCGTACTCGATGAAGTCGAGAAGGGGACAACTTACCGCATCCGCCAGACAAGCGCTGTGGGCAATTACCGCATCACTCTGCCCGAGCATCTGGTGGCTGTGGATGCCCTCGGCTACATGGACGGAGAACCTGAGACCACGGTTGAGGCGACAAACCGCCTGCTGCGTGTGCAGATCGGCGTCACCGATGAGTTCAGCGACATCCAGATCCCGGGTCTGAACCTGGCACTGTATTCCGACCGCAACGAGCTGGTCTACACCTGGACCTCCTCCGGCAACACCATGAGCATCGACTCTCTCGAACCCGGCTCGTACTACCTGATCAAGAGCGGTGACAAGGAAAACCGCTACGATATCCGTATACGCGACACGGCCGAGATCCAGACCATCAACCTGCGCGACTCCTATATCGTGCACTATCTGATTTATGCGGCAATCCTTGTTCTGGCTGTTGTGCTGCTGACACTGCTGATCGTCGGGATCGTACGCAAACGCAGGAAAAAGAATAATTCTGTTTCCGCCAACCAGACATAAAAGAGGTGACTATCCTTGCAAGGCAATGAAACCGCTCAAAACGGCGTAATACGGGTACGTGTAAGCGACCTGCTCTTTGCGCTGCAGAAGCGTTGGATGATCATCGTCGCACTTTCGCTGGTGGGATTGACCTTCGGCATGATCCTGTCCGCGATGACGGTCGTACAGACCTCCTATCAGACATACAATGTCAACGGCTCCTTTGCTGTTACATCCAAAAACATCAACGGCCAGTACGTGGGCGGCTACAGTGTGCCGAATACGAACGACTTCCATCTCGCCGAGGATATGGTTGACGCGGTGCGCTACGTGATGCGCAGCGAGCGCGTGCTCAATGAGGTCATTAATGAAAACGAGCTGCTTGGCTACACGGTGACAACCCTGCGTAACGCCATCACCGTCTCACAGTACAACAGCACCCAGATCCTTGAGATGCGCATCACCTGGCGAAACGCCGAAGAAGGTATTGCTGTCTGGCACAGCGTTCTGCAGCACGCAAGCGATATCCTGCCTGAGACGCTGCAGCTCGGCTCACTCGAGATCATCAATGAGCCCAAGGCCGAACAGATCGGCGTCGTGGGCGGCGGCAACAACCGCGTCGTGCTCCTTACCCTGCTGGGCTTTGCGGCCGGCGTGGGCTTTGCGGTGATCGAACTGCTGATGCACCCCACGCTCAACAACGTGCGCGATGTGGAGCAGCTGTTCGGCGTGGAGACCATCGGCGTCATCCCGCACGACAACGAATACTACAAGCGCAAGGACTCCATGATGACAAGGGACGATACGGGCAACTCCCTTGTGGTGCAGAATTTCTCGGCCGCGGCGTACATCCTGCGCAACCGCCTGGGAACCCGCGAGGAGCATCACTGCTTCTATGTGACCTCGGCGACCGCGGGTGAGGGCAAGACCACCGTGGCTGCAAACCTTGCCATCCAGCTTTCGGATATGGAGCACAAGACGCTGCTCATCGACTTTGACACCCGCAACCCGGCTCTCGGCTCTCTCTTTCTCAACAAAGTGGATTACGAGCATTCTCTCAACGCCCTTTATCGCGGCGATGTACTGCCCGAGGAAGCCATTACGACCCTGTCCGGCTACCTCGACCTGCTGCCCGCCGTGCTGGAGCACAATGCCATCAACGTGGACAACATGCTCGTGGAGCTGGTGGAAAACCTCAAGCAGAAGTATGAGTATGTGATCCTGGACGCGCCTCCGGTCGGACTCGTCTCCGGCACGCTGAGCCTCAATCAGGTGGCTAGCTCGGTGCTTTTCGTCATCGGATACGACAATTCCTCGCTGCCAGAGATTCAGAGCTCGCTGGAGAAGCTGGATAAGTCCGGCACGCGCGTGCTCGGATGCGTGGTCAACAATGTTATCTCCGGCAGGGCCATCGGCATGACCCCGACAGCGGATGAGCGCAAAAAGAATATCTCCAAAAAAGCCGCGAAAAAGAATAAGGAAGCGGAGAGATTCGGCTTTGCCGATAAAGCGGACGGAGACCAGAGCTCTGAAGAGGTACAGAAAACCAAATCGGGAAGGAGAAAGCGCAAAAAGAAAGAGACTGCTCCCGCACTGAGCAGCGAAACAAAAGCGAAGCCCGACGAGGTCGTCCTGCCCGCCGTGATCGAGACCAAGAAGCGCAATGTCTATGAGGACTCGATCGAGCAGGAGGAGACGAAAAAAACCAGCTTCACTACGCAGGAGACGATCAATGAGCTCGTGCGCATGGGCTTGACCAATGAATGGGGCGACGATCAGACCGACGGGCAGATGAATGACACCGCCGACGGCGGCGAGACAGAAACCCCGGATACTGCGAAGGCGGAGGAAAGCGTGCTTGAGCCTTCCGAAGAGCCTGCGGCAGATAAACCGGAAGCTGTTGAAGCTGACTGGATCGACTTGTCCGAATCGGAGAGCTCTGCCGAAACACCCGAAAACGGGCAGGCAGTCTTCGAAGAATTGAGCAAACAGTTTGTGTCGGATATACCGGAAGAGCAGGCCCCGTCGACAGTTCCTGCACCTGCGGCGAAAAAGCATGCTGTTCGCAGTGTGAATGTGAAACGGAAGTCCGTGCACACCGTGAGTCAGTCCGCAGCTCCCCGACAGATCGTGATCACAAAGCGGGGAGACAAGGCGGCCGCGACGGTGAAGCCCGCGGAGAAGTCTGCAGAGAGTTCTGTGGATAACAGAGCCGCTGCGGCGGAGTTTTCACCGATTGCCCAGAATGCCCCCGCCGCGCCTGAAGCTGCAAAGGCTGTGGCTGAGAACACTGCATCCGGTACCGGCAAAAAACGCTCTGGCGCTCTTTCGATGATCGTCATGGTCATCGCGGTCGCGCTGCTTGCCCTTGCGGCGCTTGTGCTGGCTGTAGCTGCGGTCGCGGGATTTGCCTACGGCTTCAACGGCATTTCGGCCATGCTGCATACCTATACGGAGCTTGCCGACAGGCTGGCTGCCGGAGGATTATCCCTGAGTGCGATCGTGCTCGGCATCCTGCTGCTCATGCTCGGCAGCCGGATCTTCCAGCAGGTGATCCCATCCATTATCCGCAGCGCAAAGGCGGACGGGAATAAGGGAAGAGGCAAGGAGGAGAAGAAATGAAAAAGTTGAAAAAAGCTCTTCTGATCATTCTTGTACTCCTGTTTCTGGTCGGTATGGTATGTATTACAGTGAGCGCGTTTCTCGGCGCACATCCGCAGGAGATCGCAGTGGCGATCTTCCGGCAGATTGCCGCGTCCATCGGTATTGACCGCCTGGGATTTACCCCGCAATTATAAAGCTCGACGGCCCCTCTTTTCTGACAAGAGGGGCCGCCGCGATACAGCTTTACAAGCTCTCGAGGAAAGGAGCCGGTAGAAAATGGATCGATTCGGAACAATGGACAATATGCAGTTGCTGCTGATCGTGATTTTACTGCTGTGCGGTTACTTTTATCTTTTTCAGGCGGTCGCAAAGCGCGCGGCCAGCCGTGCCTCCATCCCGATCCTGGCCATCGCGCTGCTGGTGATTTATCTGCTTATCTCCCTGCCGCTGGTTTTGATCATCGCGCAGATGGGCGGTACAAGCTTCGTCGTTCTGGCACTGCTGATCCTGGCGGCCTGCATCGGCCTGTTTGCGGCTGTTTTTGCCATGATCCGGAATTTCCGCGATCTCAACAAAACCATGCTGGTGCTGTTCATCCTCTATTTGCTCATGATGAGCTATGTCACCATCTTCTCCCGCCGGGGCCGAGTGCAGACGGATATCCTCCTGAGCTTCGACTCCATTGAAGAGGCCATCAACCGCCACTCGCTGGAACCGCTGCAGCACCTTTGGCTGAACATCGTGATGTTTGTCCCTCTGGGGATACTCTTCTCGGCGATCGACCCGCCGCGTCTTGCCCGCCTCGGCATCATCCTGCCGTTCGGCATGCTGCTGACCACACTCATCGAGACGACGCAGCTGCTGCTGCGCATCGGCCAGTGTGACCTGGAAGACCTTGTCGCCAATACACTTGGCGCCTGCCTGGGGCTTCTGATATTCCGCCTGTATTATCGTATGCAAAGGAACTGACATATTTGCGCCTTTGGACGCTGCTGTAATCCGGAAAGGGGGAGAAATCGAATATGCAGAAGAAGAGAAACGTTGAGCGCGATATCTATATTGAGCTTGCGGTGGTGTTCTGCATCCTCGTCTCCCTGGGTTTCCCGGGACAGTTTTCCAAGGTCTATGGGGACAAGCTCGCCAAGATCTGTGAATACGGTGCCTTTGCCGCGGAGATCGTGCTGCTCCTCACATCCCATGCCGACCGCTGGGACGATATCGAATTGATCAATCTCAAGCGTAAGTATATCCCCATATACCTGTATGTCGGCACGGTGACGGTCATCTCCATGCTGGTGACAAGCGAACGCTCCGACGAGACAATTACCTGCGTGCGCTGGTTTGTGACGCTGCTGTTTGCCATCTGGCTACAGGAGTATTTTACCATCGATAACCTGCTGCGGATCATTGCAATCGCGCAGGGCGCCTTCATTTTGCTGACGCTGTTTTTGGTCGTGCGTTTCCCCTCTCTGCGCTACGATCCCGAAGTGCCGGGGGCAATCAGCGGCATCGTCGGCACGAAAAACGGCTGCGCAATCGAATGTGTTTTCGGCATCCTTGTCACGATCCTTGTCATCCGCTCCGAGCATCGGCATCACCGCCCCATTCTGCGATGGGCTGTACTGGTGGTGATCCAGTTTGTACTGCTGATGATGGCGGACGCGACGGGCGCGACATTCACCCTGATCATTGCGCTGGTCCCCGCGCTGATGCACCGCAGCTACAAGCTGCCGCTGGGTCTTCTGTATATCACGGCAAATGTGTTGTTCCTCTTTGCCATGCTGACATTCATGCCCCTGTTTGCAGACTTTTTGGAAGCTATCGGAAAAGATTCGACCCTGACCGGGCGCATCCCTCTCTGGCGTCAGATCATCGAAGTCATGTCCAATCACAAGACTATGACGGGCTATGGCTACGGCATGTTCTGGCGTGACCCCATCGCGGTCAGTATGATCCAGACGGGGTTTAACCGCCGGAATAACCGCTTTATGGCAAACATCGCCTCCGGCGCGCACAATGTGCTGCTGGAGATGTGGCTGAACATCGGACTGCTTGGCATTGCGTCATACTTCTTCGCGCTGATCCGCTCGTTCTTCCGGGTGGAAGAAATGGAAAACGACGCCTATATTATTGCAAGCGTCCTGATGACCTTCCTGCTGGTCAACGGCCTGACCGAGCGCTGCCTTGCCTCCAACTATGACTATAAGACGCTGGCGCTGTTTCTGGCGCTGGCATTGGGCTGCAACAAGCGCAAATCTGTTTACACCCTGCGCGGAAACGGCGTCCCGGTGATCGAAAAGGACACAGACGCTGTCCCGCAGGCGGCGTCCTGAGGCAGGAGGAAGATGCAAATGGGGAAGGAAGAATCCACCGGAAGACAGCAGGCACTCCATGCCGCACGCACCCTGCTTTTGTCCGGCATAGCCTATGTTGTCAACTATGGGATACTCCTGGTGCTCACGCCCTTTATCACCAGGACCATCGGTGCTGAGGCCTACGGCTTTGTCACGCTGGCAAAGGAGTTTTCCCAGTATGCCACTATCCTGACCATGGCGCTGAATACCTACGCCGCGCGCTATATCGGACTTTCTTATCACAAAAACGATCTTCATGAGGCAAATGTCTACTTCGCCTCGGTCTTCTGGGGCAATGTTGTCCTGGCTGTCGGCATTCTGGGGGCTATCCTGGTTTTCATCCACTTTATCGACTCGATCCTCGTGGTGTCGCCGGAGCTTCTCGGCGACGTTAAGCTGCTGTTTTTCTACACTTTTGTCAGCTTCGGCGTGACGACGGTCTTTTCGGTCTTCGGCTGTGCCGGGTATATCAGCAACCGCATGGACCTGGTGGGCGTGTACAAGACGGCCTCCTATGTGGTCAAGGCGCTGCTGCTGGTGGCGGCCTACGTGTTCTTCCCGCCGCGGGCTTACTATATGGCGCTGGGCATGCTGGCGGCCGCACTGCTGCTGGGCGCGGCGGACTTCGGCATCAGCCGGAGGTTCCTCCCGGAGCTGAGCGCTTCCCGGCGGTACTTCTCCCTGAAGGCTGTAAAGCAGCTTCTGCTCAACGGTTTCTGGGCGTCCTTCAACATGGTGGGGGATATCCTCAACAGCGGGCTGGATTTGCTGGTGTGCAACCAGATGCTCACAAACCTCGAGATGGGTCAGCTCGCCATCGCCAAAACCATGCAGACTATCATGCAGGGCGTGTACTATATCGTCAACCAGACCTTCATCCCGCGCTTTCTCAAGAGCTACGCCTCTGACGCGCCGGGGAAGGTGATCAAAGAGCTCAAGCTTGCCATGAAGGTCTCCGGCATGCTTGCAAACGTGATTTTCGCGGGCTTCGTTGCCCTCGGTCTTGCGTTTTACAAACTCTGGATCCCGGGGCAGGATATTGCCCTCATCTATACACTGACCATCATCACCATTTTAACATGCATTCCCAGCGGCCCCATGCAGCCGCTTTACTATATCTATACCCTCACGCTCAAGCAGAAGCTGCCCTGCATCATCACGGTGATCGGCGGCCTTGCAAACGTAGTGAGCATGTACCTGCTCATCAAATACGCCGGCATGGGCGTGTACGCCGTCGCGTGGACTACGGTCGCGGTCATGTGCTTTATCAACTTTGTCACAAACCCCCTCTACATGGCGCACTGCCTGCATGTCCCGTACGGCACCTTTTATCCCGACATCCTGGGCAACGCTATCTCCTGCGGCGTTTTGACGCTGCTGTTTAAGGGCATCACGCGCCTGTACATGCCGACCGGCTGGCTGACCCTCATCCTCAGCGCCATGGTCTGCGCCGCGATCGGTGCGCCGCTGCATCTGCTCATTGTCTGTTCAAAGGAGCAGCGCGAGAGCATCCTTGGTATCATCAAAAGGCGCACGAACGGCTGAAAGGAAAAACGATGAAACTGTTTGTCCACCATATAAACGCCAACGACAAGAGCCTGCATATCCTGAAAAACGAGGAGATGTTCCGCCGCCTGGGCGTGGATGTGCACGAGGGCTATGACAGAGAGCTTCTGCAGGGGGAACTCAAGAAGTACGACGCCGTGTATCTCAACTGGTTTGAGAATATCGACGGCGGCGCAGCCTGGAAGCCGCCGCTGCGCTATGCGCGGCGCATGCTGCAGCTCGGGCGCATCAAACGCGCGGGGCTGAAGGTGATCTTCTGCAAGCACAACCGCTTTCCGCACAACGTGCGCTATCCGGCTCTGAGCCGAAGCCTGTACAGAGCGCTGTGCAGAAGGGGAGACGTGATCGTCGCGTTTAACAACGATGCGGAAAAGGACCTGCGCGAGATCTTTCCGGATGAGGATTTCTCCGCCAAGCTTCGCATTATCCCGCCGCTCAACTACATCGGGGCCTATCCCGAAAACCCCGCGGCCCCGATCTATGAACAGGCAAAGCGCTTTGCGGGAAAGATGATCGTTGGCTACGCGGGCAAGATCTCGCCCTATAAGAATGTGGAGCTCATCCTGCGCGCGGCGAAAGAACTGCCGGATATCGGCTTTCTCATCTGCGGCAAGCCCTCATCGGAGGAATACCGAGGGAAGCTGGAGGCTCTTTCGGCGGGGATGGAAAACGTCGTGACGCGATTTGAGACCGTGCCCGACGATGAGATGCAGCCGCTTCTGGATGTGTCCGATCTGCTTGTCATGCCCTACGATAAAAAGAGCGCCGCAAACTCCGGCACCGGGCGCATGGCCTTCTCCTATGCCCGCACCGTTGTTACCCCGGACATCGCCTCCATGAACCTGATCCCGGAGGATCTGATTTACAAATACCACTATGACCGGGATGAGGAGCATTTCGAGAAACTGCTCGCTTCTCTGCGCAGCGCCCATGCCGACTGGCAGCGCGACCCCGGCGTTCTGCGGGAAAAGGGAGAAAAGCTCAGAAAGCTCATGGAAACGGACTATTCCGAGGATGCCATCGCGAGGAAGTATCAGGAAATCTTTCAGCAGCTTGCAAGTTGAGTGAAAAATGATGATAAATGTATTGGAACAGTTGGAACTGACCGCGGCCCGCTTCCCTGAAAAGACGGCTGTCGCCTGCGGTGACAGCGTGGTCACCTTCCGCGAGCTTACCGGACGGGCCTCCCGCCTCGGCGCCGCGATCAAAACGGAGGGCAAAAACCGACCGGTCGGCGTCATCGCCGGGCGGGAGACGGACACGGTCGTGTTCTTCTTTGCCGCGCTCTACAGCGGCAATTACTATGTGCCCATCGACCCGGACATGCCGCCCGAGAAAAAGCAGTCCATCCTGGACGAGACGGGCATGACCGTCATCCTCGGCACCGAAGAGAACCGCGCCCTGCTGGAGCCTTTGTCCTTTGACGGGGCATATCTCACCCCCGATGATGCAGCCGACACCGGATGCCCCATCCCGGATGCGGGCGGGGACGATCCGCTCTACATGGTCTACACCTCCGGCTCCACCGGCAAGCCCAAGGGTATTTTGAAGAGCCATCGGGCGGAGCTGAGCTATATCCGTGCCTACTGCGATACCTTTGCCTTTTCGGCCGAGGACGTGATCGGCAACCAGACGCCCTTCTTCTTTGATGCCTCGGGCAAAGACCTGTACATGATGCTCTACTTCGGCTGCACGCTGGAGATTTTGCCAACCAAACTCTTCTCCTTCCCGACGGAGCTCATGGAGTACATGAACCAGAAGAAGGTGAGCTTCGTCTCATGGGTGCCCACGGCCATCTCCATTGTTGCCCAGCTTAACCCCTTCTCGCTGGTAAAGCCCGAGTACCTGAAGCGCGTCTTTTTCGTGGGCGAGGTCATGCCCATGAAGTATCTCAACAAGTGGCGCCGCGCCCTGCCGGATGTGCAGTACGTCAATCTCTACGGCCAGTCAGAGCTTGCGGGCATCTGCTGCTGGTTCGAGGTGAAGGGCGACTGGGACGACGCGGCCGTGCTGCCCATGGGCAAGCCCCTTTCAAACAGCAAAATTTACCTGCTTGACGGCGGAGAGATCGTGCACGAGCCGGGAAGGATCGGCGAGATGTATATCGTGAGCGACGCCCTGGCCCTCGAATACTACCGAGACCCCGAGAAGACCGCCGCCTCCTTCCTCATGAAGGACTTTGGGGAAGGGGAGGTCAGGTGCTTCAAGACCGGCGACATGGCCCAGTATGATAAGGACGGCAATCTCGTGTTCGCCGCGCGCTCCGATTTTCAGATCAAGCACATGGGCCACCGTATCGAGCTCGGAGAGATCGAGGCTATCGCCACTACGCTCGACGAGATCCGCATGTGCTGCTGCCTGTACAGGCCGGAGAAGCAGTGGATCTACCTCTTTGCCCAGCTGGATGACGGCTGTGAGCTCACAGGCCAGCAGGTGCGCAGCCTCCTGCGCGATAAGCTCTCGGACTATATGCTGCCGCGCAAGGTGGTCATCCTGGACAAGATGCCCCTCAGCCCCAACGGGAAAATGGACAGACAGAGCCTCAAGGCACTCATGAAATGAAGGAGAATACACCATGGACGAACTGCTGGAAATCTTAACCGACATAAACCCCGATGTGGACTATGAGACCGAGGACAACCTCATCGACGGCAAGGTGCTCGATTCCCTGAGCATCATCCAGATGATCAACGAGATCTGCGATACCTTCGATATCGAGATCGGCCCCAAGTGGATGCGCAACGAAAACTTCAACAGCGCCCAGAAGATCTGGGAAATGATCCAGACCATCCAGGAAGAAGAGTAATACAGAGCGAGGGAAACTCCATGTCGATCACAAGCTTCCCGTTTTTCTTTTTCGTCTGCGCGGTCCTGCTGGTTTATTTCCTCGTGCCGAAGAAATACCAGTGGGTCGTACTGCTGGCGGCAAGCTGCGCCTTCTACGTGTCCTACGGGGCAAAGTACATCCTGTACGTGATCTTCACCTCCACAAGCGTTTACTTTGCGGCCAATGGGATGCAGAAGATCGCGGACGAGCAGCGCGCCTTCCTAAAAGGGGAGGGCAAGGCGCTGGAAAAGGAAGAGAAGAACGCCTATAAGGCGAAGAACAAGCAGCGCAAAAAGCGCCTGATGCTCTGTGCTCTGCTTGCCAACATCTTCCTGCTGTGCCTGTTTAAGTACGCACATTTTGCGCTCGAGCAGCTCAATGCCCTGCTGGGGCTTGTGGGTGCGGGCCTTATCGAGGACGGGCTCCATCTTATCGCGCCGCTCGGCATCTCCTTCTACACCTTCCAGATGGTGGGCTACCTGCTAGACGTGTATTGGGGCAACGTGGAGGCGGAGAAGAACTGGTGCAGGACCCTGCTCTTCTGCTCCTTCTTCCCGCAGATGACCCAGGGCCCCATCAGTGAATTCGGCGCCCTGTCCGCCGAACTCTTTGCGGAGCACGATTTCAGCTATCGCAACTATTCCTGGGGCATGCAGCGCATGGCCTGGGGCTTTTTCAAAAAAATGGTGATCGCGGACGCGCTGGCCCCGCTGGTGACGGACGTGTTTCAAAACTACCCCCATTACACGGGCCTCACCACCCTGATCGGCGCGTTTCTCTACAGCGTGCAGATCTATGCCGACTTCTCCGGCTATATGGACATCATGTGCGGCCTGTGTGAGGTCATGGGCATTCACCTGACCGAAAACTTTGACCGGCCGTATTTCTCCAAATCCGTGGCGGAATACTGGCGGCGCTGGCACATGAGTCTCGGCACCTGGTTCAAGCGTTTCATCTATTACCCCATCGGCATCTCCAAATGGAGCCGCAATCTCGGCAAGGCCAGCCGCGAGAAGCTGGGGCGCAAGTTCGGCGACATGCTGCCCGCCTCGATCGCGCTGGTGGTGGTGTGGCTCGCTACCGGCCTCTGGCACGGGGCAAGCTGGGCCTACATCACCTGGGGCCTGGTCAACGGCCTGTTCATCATCCTGGGCCTGTGGCTCGATCCTTTCTATGCCGCCTGCCGGGAGAGACTGCATATCAATGAAAGCGCCTGGCTCTGGCGCGCCTTCCAGACTCTGCGCACCTTCGTTCTTGTCACCTTCATCAAGGTCCTGCCCGAGGTGGGCACCCTCTCCGACGGCTGGGGTCTCTGGATGCGCATTTTCACAAATCACGAGATCCCGCACAGCCTCCGGCGGCTCCTGCCGTTTCTCGACTGGTCGTCGCTGTTTACGCTGTCGCACTTCGGCATGGCGGGGCTCGGGACCGCGGTCCTCTTTTGTTTCTCGCTCATCGAGCGCCGCAGACCCGTCAGAAGCTGCACCGAGAGATGGCCCATGCCGCTTCGCGCCGCCGTTCTGGGAGCACTGTTCTTCCTGATCTTCACCTTCGGCGTTCAGAATACCTGGGAAGGAGGCGGATTCCTGTATGCGCAATTCTAAACGGGTACTGCTGTCAGTCGTGTGCTTTGTGCTGGCCTTCGCCCTTCTCGCGGCCCTGAGCCTCGGTATCTACTACGGCTCGGAGACCCTGGCCATCATGGACAGCCGGGTGCGCGCCTCCCTTGCGGGAAGTCTCGACCGGCTGATGATCGGCTCCTCCCACGCCTGGAACGGCTTTATGCCCGCCGTGTTTGACGTGCGCCTTCACAGCAGCAGCTATAACCTCTCCGGCGGCGTCTTTCCCATGTACGCGAAAAACTACTTCCTGCAAAAGGAGCTCGAGCGCAACCCTCTAAAAATCGTGTATATCGAGATCTCCGACGATACTCTCACCCGTACAAACGAGCATGACTACGCCGAGGGCGATGAGATCGCCATCGCGCGCCTCGACTCCTGGGGGGAGCGCCTGACCTACATGAAGCGCTTTTTGAGCTTCAACGACTGCGTCAACGTCTATTCCCGCGCTCTGTTGAGAGGCGGGCAGGCCGCTGTCGCCATTCTTCAGGGCAAGTCCACCCTGGATTACGCGGCCCGCGGCTACTACGGCAAGGACGGCACGGATGTAAGCCTGAGCCCTGAGGAGGCAGAGCGGGAGCACAATGTTGATAAGATCACCCCGGCGGACTACCGGGAAGAAAATATTGAGGGACTCACAACGCTCATCAAAACCTGCAGGGATGCGGGCATACAGCCTGTGATCGTGGTGATGCCCGTATCGGATACGCACCTGTGGAAGACCGAGGGAGAGGAGGAGTTCCGCCTCTGGATCGAGAACTATGGCCGCGAGCAGAACTGTCCGGTCTACGACTTTAACCTCCTGCGCGAACGCTATGAGCTCTTCTCGGACAAGACGTCCTTCCGCGACGGGGGCCATCTCTCCAAGCGCGGCGCTGAGACCTTCACCACGGTTTTTGCCGAGCTCATGGAGAAGGCCGAGCAGGGTGGAGAGATCTCCGACCGCTTCTTTGAAAGTTATGACGAGCTCCTGCAGGCTTCCCCATATCAGCCCTGACAAAATGCAGAGCACCTCGGCGCTTAAACCGGGGTGCTCTGAAAGAAGACTTATTTGAGCTTTTTCTTCAGCATGCCGATGTACAGGCTCAGCGTGTGTCCGAGACCGCGTGTTTTGATGCGGTAGCCCAGGCGGCTCAGCTTGTACAGCAGCACGGACAGCGGCGTCTCGTCCACGGTGGCCTTGCCGCCGAAGGGCACTTCCGCGATCGCGGGGCAGGCATAACGGATGATCTTTGCCTGGTGCTCCTTTGTAACGCGCTCAGAAAACGGGAAGTCCAGCAAAATGGAGATCAGCAGACGGCAGTTGAGCGGCTGGACGGATACGGCGTTTTCCAGCAGGTCGAAGCCGGCCTCAATGGGGGACATCCAGCAGGCTGCCCGCTGCTCCCAGTAGAACCGGTCACAGGGGGAGAGCCCCGGTTGGGGATGCTGCCGCTGCCAGTCGAAGTACTGATCGAGGGACTGCTTCTCCCGGGACTTCTCCGGCACGCAGAACCAGTCGTAAAAGTCGGCCTTCGGCCCGCTTGGGTCAAAGGAGCGGCCGTAAAAATCCACCGCCGTCTCCCAGATGGACCCGCGCAGCAGGGCGGCCTGACTGCCGTCCCCGGTGAGCTCCTGATACTGCCCGTGGGCGTAGGAGAGGCGATCGGCATCCCGGATGAGGCCCGCCGTGTGGCGGAGATATTCGTCCTCCAGGGCTGCTGAATAGCGGCTGTGATCCCGGGGAATGTAGCGGTGTTCGATCTCCGTGAGGCGGCACAGCTCCTTCGGCAGCGTCACATCGTCGGCATAGATGCCGTCGTATTCCAGCGTGAAGGCTTCAAATTCGAGCCCCGCGTATTTTGCCAGCGCGAAGACCGCGCGGGAATCGTAGCCGCCCGTCAGAGCAAGAAGCAGCTTCCGACCGGGGAGCTGATCGCGCATATTGCGCAGGGAGCCTGCGAAGAGCTCGGTAAAGAGCCGCACGCGTTCTGCGTCATCCGAAGCCTTCGGGCATGACGCGGAGACAAGGGGGCGCGCAAGCGTTTCCCCTGTATCAAAGCAATAGATCTGATCCGGCATCACGCGCGTGATCTCTCTATAGGGCGTCATGGGGCCGGGCATCCAGTTCATGACCCTGCCGGGCTCATAGATCTTTGCTTCAAGGCCTGATGCCTCTGCCAGCAGCTGAAGGTCGCTCGCAATACCCGCCGGGGAATGAAACACCGGCAGCAGCGCGCAGGCATCGGTAAAGACATGCCCGCCGCTTATCAGCACATAGCGGCCGCACCAGCTTTCTTCCAATGCCATGAGCGCCTCAAGCGTGATGGGCCCCTGAGTGCTTTCCGAGAGGGCTTTGAGCTCCAGCTCGGGGGAGGCTTTTTCCGGCAGGACCTGCCAGGCAAGACCCAGAAGCAGCAGACCGCGCTCAGGCAGAGAGAACACCTTGAGCTTCTCGTGGTAATTCAGCACCCAGCCGCCTGACAGCGAAAGCGCCTGCCAGCCGGGCAGGGAGAGCGTTTTTTTCAAAATCGAAAACTGACCGGGGTGCGTCATCGTACGTTCACCTTCTTCCTATATACGCGGGACAAGCGCCCCGCAAAAGCAAGTATACTCAATTTGACCGGGCAAGTCAAAAGTTTTGACTGACCGGGCGTATCATCAGCATCTGGAGGTTCGCAAAATGTCCGCAGAATTGGGCAAAAGGAAAATACGGGTCGGGAGCTATTATACAGAGCTGCGTCCGCTTCTGTGCATAGCTGCCGTGCCGATGGCGATGCTGAGCGCACTGAGCATCAGTGTGTTCTGCTATATGCGGGCCTTCCCGGATGTGGAGCAGTATTTCAGCGGGGAGCTGACAGGCCTGCTTTTTGACAGCGTCACGCTGTACACACTGCTGCTGGCAGCAGGGCTGTGGCTTTTCTATGTTTTCGCCTTTCATGTCATACAGGGGCGGCATCTGAGCATTGCGGTGATCGCCCTGGTGCTGAGCTTCAACATGGTGACAGCGCTTGCCATGGAGCACAGCGGCCTGCGGGAAATCTTCCTGCCCGGTGCTGCAAGTACTATCGCCGTGCTTTTGGGCTTTGCAGGGCTTTTTTACACCGGCATGGAACTCATCTGCATGCGCTTTGACTTCAAGACTCGCTACAGGATCTGGACAGACGTGCAGGGCAGCACAGACAACGGGCTGATCTTTTTCGGTGCGTCCGCCTGCATCCTGATCTTGTGGCTGCCGGTGCTGTTCTGCTGCTATCCCGGCAGCGTGCACAACGATACCCGCTACCAGATCATGGGCTGGATGGGACTGGAGCAGATCACCGCTTCCCATCCGATCCTGACGACGGTGTTCTACGGCGGGTTTTATCAGTTGGGCCTTGCCATCGGCGGACAGGAGAAGGGGATCCTCATAGGCCTGCTGTGCCAGGATGCGGTCCTCGCTTCTGCCATGGGGCTGTCTGCAATGTATGTCTACCGCTATACGCGCTCAAAGCACAGCTTCTGGCTGACGATCCTGTTTTTCGGCCTGCTGCCCGTGTGGCAGAGTGCGGCCCAGGTTTTGCTCAAGGACGTGCTGCATACGGGCTGCTTCCTGTTTTTCGCCTGCGTGTACTTGAACTGCCTGCGCAAGCGGGAGAAGAACTGGAAAAACGTGATCCTGCTGTTTCTGACGGCGGTGCTCGTGGCCTATACCCGAAAGGCGACCTTCTATCTCGCACTCCTCTGTTTGATCGCTGCCGCCCTCTGGCACTGGCGGACCTTCCTGCTGCCGTATGTCCTCGCAATCGGCGTGTTTGTGGGCCTCTTCTGGTACAGCAACAATATCCTCTATCCGTCTCTCGGCATCAGTGAGGAATGGGAGACCGAGAACTACAGCATGCAGTTTCAGCAGGTTGCTCTCTACTGCCGCACCTACCGGGAGGAGATGACGGAGAAGGAGATCGCCATTGTCAACACGACGCTTGACTTTGACAGGATCATTGAGGACTATACGCCCATGATCTCTGACCCGGTCAAGAGCACTTACCACTATGACGGAACGAATCACCCGGAGTTCTGGCAGCTCTACCGGCAGATGCTCCGCCGCCATCCAGCGCTCTTCGCCAAGGCGATCATCATGGACTCCTTTGAGCACTTCAACCCCTGGATCGACGATATCAGCTATAACGTCTATATCTCCCGTGAGGAGGGTTTTCTCACCATTGATTACAGGAGCGGCCTGTACAAGACGCTCAACGAATACTGGATCAACTGTCTGCAGATCCCGGTCCTGCGAGTGCTGCTGGGCACGGGCCTGTATGCCTGGATACTGCTGCTTGCGGTGGGCTACAGCCTGCGCAAAAAGTCCGGGCTTGCCCTGCTGGGACTCCTGCCGTCGCTGACGCTGGCAGCGGGACTTCTCATGAGCCATGTAAACGGTAATATCCGCTATGGATATCCCCTCATCGCTGCGGCACCGCTGAACATCGCGTGGGTGCTGTACGCGGTGTCTGCCCGCTCACCGGAGAATCCGCACCGCAGCCCGCTCCTTCAGAAAGAGAGTGAGCCCTTCCAGTTCAAGCTTTTCCGCCCCCTGACGGAGAAGGAACTCAAGGGAACAAAATTTGACCCCAACGAGCCGCCTCCCGAGCTGCCCCCGGAGGAACAGTCCGCTTCCGACAAGGCTTGGAAATCCGGGCCCGTGCTTGGCTTCGTGACGCGTTATGTGCCGGTCCCCAAGTCGCCCAAAACCTATCTGGATGTCCTGAAGGTACTGGCCATTTATCTGGTGCTCTGGAACCACACCACAACGGGCTTCGATCTTTATAACCGCGTGCTGGAAATGCCGCAGCATATGCTGTATCTGTGCGCCTCCATCGTGGACAAGATCGCCGTGCCGCTTTTCTTCATGGCGTCCGGTGCGTTGCTGCTGGGACGGGAAGAGAGCTGGCGAAAGATCCTGCGCCATCGTGTGCGGCGCTTCGCACTGATCCTGCTGATCGTGTCGGGCATCAACTATCTCCAGTATTTCAACGACAGCTCGAACTTTTCCTTCATGGATTTCCTGACCCGCCTGTATACGGGCTCCATACGCACGCCGCTGTGGTACCTGTATGCCTATCTCGCATTTCTGCTGATGCTGCCCTTCCTGCGCAAGATGGCAAGGTGCATGCGCAGGGCGGATTATATATGGCTTGTGGTCTTCTTTGTCGTGACACAGCTTTTGAGCGTGGCGGACTTTTTCTGGTTCCACGGAAACAACTACCATATCTCCGACTTCCGCTTCTACACGGCGCAGAACTACGTGGTTTACGCCCTGTTCGGATTCTATATCGAGCGCGTCATGAAGAAAGAACGATTGAACCCGGAAACATTGACAGTGCTCATCATGCTGAGCGTGCTGTCAGTCGGCGCAACCTATCTCCTCACCGAATGGCGCATGGACTGGTTCGGCAGATGGACGTCGAACGATTCCCAGGCCTTCTTCAACACCTTCATCCCCATCCCGAGCATCACGGTGTTCTACGCCGCAAAGTACTGGTATACAAGGCATCCCGCATCAGGGCGAAAGGCGGCTGTATGGTCCCTGCTCGCCACCGGCACCTTCGGCACCTATCTCTTTGAACGCTTCTGGCGTGACAACACGGAATTCGTCTTCGATTTCTGCATGAAGAAGCTGGACTCTTTCACAAGCTCCCTGGTGCACATCCTCGCTGCCTGCGTGCTCGGCATTCTGGCGACGCTTCTGTACAAGATCGTGACCGGCATGCTGAAAAAACGATTCCAACACCTGATGGGCGCACGTGAAGAGAGCAGGAAAAAGCCTGCCGTGGTCTACACGGTGCCGAAAGAAGATATCTCCGATCTGGAGGAGATCGAGACGCTGCTTGTGGGCAATACCCAGCACAAGGTGGAAGTACGGGTAAGAAAGGAAAGCAAACAATGAAGCTTGGAATACTCTGCACCATGATGAAGCGCTTCGGCACCAAGGGCTTCTACAACAGCCAGGAGATCGGCCTGGGCCGCGCGCTGTCGGAGATGGGGCATACGGTCATCGTCTACAAGGGGACCAAGGATAAAACCCAGGTTGAGACGGTGCAGATCAATGAGCGCCTGACTGTCAGATACATGCGCATGCCGTATTTTGTGGCCCACGGCTGGATGCCCAACCACGAGATCGACCCGGATCTGGACGGCCTGTTCTGCTTTGCCGACCAGCAGGTCTTCCTGCCCCACGTGGTGGGCTACTGTAAGCGGCACAACATCGTCTTTGTCCCCTATGTGGGTACGACCTACAGTCTATACGTCAACACGCTGCGCGGGAAGATCATGGACACGGTCTTTGCCGGCACGACGCTGGAGGTATACAAGCACATCCCCGTGCTTGCCAAGACCGAGGCCGCGAAGCAGGAGCTCGTAAACCTCGGCGTGAGGCCGGAGCTCATCTCCATCGCCCCGGTGGGACTGGATGTGGGCGTGCTCAAGCACGATTTCCAATCCTATGACAGGGCGGAGCTCAAAAGAGAGCTGGGCTTTGAGGGCGACGACGTGATCCTCTGCAATGTGGCGAGGCTTGAACAAGACAAGCGCCCGCTCGATCTGCTGAAGCTTTTTGTGGATGTGCAGGATCAGAAAAAATTCCGTCTGCTCATCGTGGGCAAGGGCCAGATGCGCCAGCAGGTGGATGAGAAAATCCGGGAGTACGGCATCGAAGACAAGGTCAAGATCCTGGACCGCGTACCCTATGACAGCATGTGGAAGATCTATACCGCCGCCGATTACTATGTGAACATGAGCGAGGTGGAGATTTTCGGCATGGCGATCATGGAGGCCATGTATTACCACACCTCGGTCGCGGCGCGCCGGGCCATCGGGCCGTCTCTGACCCTCAAGGGGATGCGCGGCCACTGCCTGTGCGACAGCGACGCAGATATCGAACGCTGGATCACCGCCGAATACCCCCGCGAGGAAGAGCTTCAGGAGAGTGCCGGGAAGGTGGTTACGGACTTCTCGTGGAATCCCTGTGCCCGCGCGTTTATCAGTCAGATCGAACAGCAGCGGGCCCGATAAGGAGAATGCATTATGTGCGGAATCTGCGGCTTTTATGAGCTTGAGCAAAAGCGCCGGGACGGCGAAGCCCTGCTCAAAAAAATGAACGCGGCGCAAAAGCACCGCGGCCCCGACGATGAGGGCATCTTCCTTGAAGGTCCTGCAGGGCTTGGGCATGTGCGCCTTTCGATCCTCGATCTCTCGAGTGCCGGGCACCAGCCCATGCAGCGCTATGATCGCTACACCCTGGTGTTCAACGGCGAGATCTACAATTACATCGAACTGAAGGAAGAACTCCGGCAGGCGGGCTATACCTTCACCACCTCCACCGACACCGAGGTGATATTCGCCGCCTACGACCACTGGGGCGAGGACTGCCAGCGCCGCTTCAACGGCTTCTGGTCTATCGCCCTGTATGACAGCAAAACCCAAAGCCTCTTCCTCTCCCGCGATCGCTACGGTGTCAAGCCCCTGTACTACACGACAAAGCCCGGCTACCTTGTCTTTGCCTCGGAGCTCAAAACGCTTTTGCAGGATGAGAACATCCCGCGCATCGCTGACGATGCCATCGTCTTCGACTACCTGGTCAACGGCTTTGTCGACTGCACGGAGGATACCTTCTTTCAGGGCATCAAACGCCTGGAGGCGGGCTGCTGCCTGCGTGTGGACAAGAGCGGCATCCAGAAACACCGCTGGTACGAGCTGCCCTACAAGGAGACGCTGATCGGGGAATTCAATCAAAGTACCGCCGACCGCTTCCGGGAGCTGTTTCAGCAGTCCGTCAAGCTGCGCCTGCGTGCCGACGTGCCGGTGGGCTCCTGCCTCTCCGGCGGACTGGACTCCTCCTCCATCGTGTGCGAGAGCAGCCGCCAGCTGAAAGAACAGGGCGGAAAAGAGAAGCAGAAGACCTTTTCCTCCTGCTACAAGGGTGACGCAAACGATGAGCGGGTGTATATCGACGCTGTCGTCGACCGGACCGGGGTCGAGGCCCACTATGCTTACCCCACCGGGGATACGCTCTTTGAAGACCTTGACCACCTCATCTATACCCAGGACGAGCCCTTTGTCTCCACCAGCATGTACGCCTCCTACTGCGTCATGCGCCTTGCCCACGA
>CAMHEN010000014.1 GCA_946184165.1 uncultured Clostridia bacterium
TCGCGCTGCTGCTCTTGTCGCTCACGATGACGCGGATCTTCCAGCCGTTCCAGGATTTCTGTACGGTCTTCGTCAGGCTTGCGGAAGTGCCGCCGACAAAGTCGTTCCACTTGCTGTTGTAGTAGTACTGCCACTGGTAATTCACGTTCGTGCTGTTCGCAGTTACGGTCCATGTAGCATCGGCGCCCGCTGCGACAGTCTGGGCCGCGGGCTGCTTCGTGATCGCAAGTACACTCAGCGTAGCTTCATTCGAGGTAACCGTATTGCTGGCGTCGTTCTTGTCCGTGACGATAACGCGGATCTTCCAACCGTTCCAGGCTGCGGCAGCCGTCTTTGTCAGCGTTGCGCTATCGCCGCCGACGAAGTTGTTCCACTTGCTGTTGTAGTAGTACTGCCACTGGTAATTCACGTTGGTGCTGCTCGCGGTAACGGTCCAGGTGACGCTGGAGCCCGCGGCGGCGGTGATGTCCTCGGGCTGCTTGGTGATGTTCAGGACAGCGGCCGCACTTACGATCTCCTCGTCCTCGTCCTCGATCTCTTCCTCATCGAAGGGTTCGGGATCATCCACAAACGTATCGTCCGGCTGTTCATCGTCGGAGCCGAACGTATCGTCACCGGAATCATCCGGCTCGCCGGCATTGTCGTCCTGCGGCTCGTCGGGGATCTCGCCTATTGCATCATCGTCCACGATGCCGTCATTCTCATCGGGAATATCCTGATCGTTATCATCAAAAACTTCAACGATATCTGCATCGTCAGAGAAAACATCGATGACTTCGATGCCGTCATCAGCGAAGGCGCCGATGGGCCCGAGGAGCGAGGCCAGCATGAGAACGGAGAGAAGAAGGCAAATGATTTTTTTCATATTCATATCAGGAATAATACTCCTTTATCACAGCGTTTTTTCTCTTTCTCATCTCTTTCAAACGCATCCATGCGTCCGAAAGCGCCGCGTATCACGGGAATCTGTAATCGATACAGTACAATTCCGGTCTGTCCTGCGGCCGCATGCTTTTCACAAACGCCTCGATGCGTCTGCGAAAAAACGCGGGTCTCTTTCTGTCAGCGGGAATCACCAGCCAGAGGATCGGCAAGAGCAGATCAAGCAGCATGAGCTGCGGACCTGTCGAGTCATTCCATACGTAATCCAGGGAAACCCGATATCCGTTCTCCTCGGCCCAGGCCCGTGCGATGCTGTTCTCCGTACAGTGGATCAGAGCGCCGGCGGGGAATGCGTTCTCTCCTATGTAGGCCGTATTCTCCGGTACATACACGTCCGTCAGCGATGCAGCGTCTTCAAATGCCTGTTCCCCGATGTAGGTGAGCTTTTCATTCAGCCGGACATTTTCCAGGGAAGTACCCGAGAAGGCCTCGCTGGAAATGATTTGCAGCTGCTCCGGAAAGACCGCGGTGTTATCCGTTCCGGAGCGCACAATGCCCGGCGGGCCTTCGCGTGCCGCTCCAAAAGGCAGGGCGGAAAGCTGCGGGACAGCGGCGATCAGCGGAATCGCAATAACGAGGGCAAGAAGTGCCCTGCTCATGGTTTTTGCAGTTTTCATTGCCGCTTCCCTCCTTTCCGTTCTTGCTCAGTCAATTGCGAAACGCTGGTTTCGCAGGTGGGTTGTTTTTTTCGCAGCGCCGCTGCAGCGGCGCCGCCTGTTTCACTGCTCAGATCCGGCCCAACTCGTCCAGGATCCTCTGCATATCCTCCGGGCCGTATCGCTGGTCGATGGGCAGCGGGAGGATGTTCTCCGCCAGTCGGTACTCGGTCTCCCCTTCGCCGCACCAGCCGAATACGTCCGGCCAGAGCGTCGGGATATAGATTTTTCTCTGCTGCAGCTTCTTTCTGATCTCCGCTCCGTTTTCCAGCAGCAGCGGATACATGAAGGTTCCGGGCCGGTCGCTGAGTGTCAGGCCGTTCAGGCCGCCCAGCTTCCGATGCAGCACGCTGTAGTTTTCCTCGCGGATCGCCTTCACCCGTTCGTAGTCGATCCCGTGCAGCAGATTCGCGGTCAGCTTTGACATACGCTTGATCGGCTGCGCCGGGAAGTACGCATTGTTGTCCGCGTATTCCCGATAAAACTCGGAGGCGGTACGCTCAAAGCGCCCCAACAGGAAGTGCATGCGTTCAAACGATTCATCCTGCGGAAATTCCTGCTCGAGCTGTGCATCCGTATAGAGGAACGCGCCGTCCGCCACGCCGAAATACTTCCGGCAGGTGTAGAGCGTGTCCACCCCGGGCAGCGGCGGCTGGAAATAGCTCTGCGCCTGGTCCACGATCACGCGCCCGTATCGGCGTACAAGCGCGTCGATCCTGTCGTTGTCAAATCGGGAGTAGTAGTTTACGAAATACAGCCACTCGCCTTCTCCCAGTGTAATCTCTTCCGACGGGAGGAAATCAAAGCCGACGCCGTACAGTGTGAAGGCCGTGCCCTCTCTCTCACAGGCGCCTGTCACCGAATCGCAAATCAGCTTCGGGATCCACAGCTTTTTGATCCTCCGGGCGCGGATCAGCCAGGCAAGCGCGTTCCGGCCGCAGTTGAGGGCGATGGCCCCCTCATGCAGCATCGGGAGTGTATATCGGTCAAGCTCTATGTAGCCGCCGATCTCCCGCACGGCTTCCTCACTCACGGACCAGGACCTTCACGAAGCGCGCAGGATCGGCCATGACTTCCTGAAGTCTCTCCTCTGTTTCAAACTTCAGCACCAGCGTTCCGACCGCCTCGTTGGCCGCGCTGAAGCCGCCTACCGCCGTCCCCGGCTCGATCCAGAGATCCCGCTCAAAGACCGCTTCCGCAATGGAATCGTCGATCCAGAGGGCATCGAACACGCCGGGCCTGTCGCTGTGCAGGATCATCTCCGCCCAGCAGCCGTCATAGGGCTTCTGCTCCACGCCGACTATCGGCATCCCCATCGCCGCGCGGACCGCGTTCTCCACCAGCTTCACGCCGGTGGCGTACTCCAGACACTCCGCCAGGCGGTTTCCGCCGCCGCGGGGAGAGCACTCCATGATATAGGCTTTCCCGTCCGTACCCTCACGGGTCTCGATATTGTAAATGGACGACTTGAGCCCCAGGAGCGTAATAAGCCGCTGAATCTCGGATCTGAGCTCGGCCTGATGCTCCACGGTCATGGAGGAGGGCCAGCTGTAGGCCGCTGGAGTATAGGGGTTTTCCGCTTTCGGGTCAAAACGCTGGGCGTTGAAGGACACAAACTTCAGCTCACCCTCCACGGAAAAGCTGTCCGTGTCGGAGGAAAACCCGTGCTGGGTAATGAAGTCCTCGATGATGAATTCCTTCCCGCGGGAGAAGGAAAGCGCATATTCAATGGCCTCCCGCAGCATGGCGGGATCATCCACGCGGTTGACCCCCTTGCTGCCGGCGGAATCCGTCGGCTTCACGATCACCGGCCAGTGGAACAGCGCCGTGTCCGCGAGCGCATCCTCGATCACGGTATAGCCTTTTGCGGTCGGCACGTTGAAGCCGTGCTCCGTCAGGAAGGCGCGAAAACGGCCCTTGTTCTGGAGAATGGATATCGCCTCATAGGAGCCGGCGGAGGGCAGTCCCATCTGCTCGGCCACATAGGCGGCCGTCACGACGCCGGGATCGCAGGCGAAGGAGATGATGCCGTCGATGCCGCGCGCCCGCGCCTCCCGGAGGGTGGCCTCCAGGTCCGTAATGCTCACGTTGCAGTACTCGTCCGAGTACTTGTGGGCGATGTTGTCCGGCAGATAATCGGCAGTGATGACATAAATGCCGAGATCATGCGCCGCTTTGATAACCGGCAGCGCATATCTGCTGCCGCCCAGAATCATCAGTTTTTTCATATTGGATCTTCAACTCCGGAATAATTATGGTTTGCCTGTTTTCTTGAGATATTTCTTCCAATGGGGTCTCACGATTCCGAGCAGATACTGCAGGCTTTCATTTTTCGTAAGCCGGGCCCCGCCGAGATATATGAAGGCGCCCAGCAGAATCTGCAGAAGCAGCGTCACGGTATCCGGCAGCCCCAACCGTTCAAGCTGCAGGATGCAGAAGCCCATCAGAACGGCGAGGAGGATGTTCGGCAGGATATCCTTCATCTGATCCCAGTATCTGTAAGACAGCAGCTTTCGGTTCGGCCAGGAATTGACAAGCTGGCCCAGAAGACTCGTCGCCAGCATACTGTACGCCATCGCCATGACACTGATATTCATGGTCAGCAGCAGAAGCACCAGGCCGAGGACCTTCTTCACGATCTCCAGCTTCAAGAACAGATCGCTGCGCCCCATCGCCTTGATCGCGTTCAGGTTTGCGGTGTGAATGGGGTAAACCACAAACGCAAAACAGAACACGCGCATATAGGGGACGCATGGCAGCCACTTTTCCGTGAGGATCAGGCGCACGACCGGTTCTCCGGCAAACGCGAGGCCCATCATCAGCGGCGCTATAATAAAGGTGCTGATCTGGATCGCCTTGCGGGTCATGGCTTTGACACGGCCCCTGTCGTCCTGCTCCTTGGACATGGTCGGGAGCAGCACGCTGTCGATGGCGGAATTGACGTTTGTGATGAACAGATGCGGGAACTGACGCCCGCGGTTATAATATGCCAGATCGGAGGCGGTATAGATCTTGCCGATGACAAGCTGGCGGATCTCATTATAAACGGTGTCCAGCAGGGAGGAAACCAGCAGCTTCCAGCCGAAGGAGAAGAGCCCCTTGAAGCGCTCGAAGGAAAAGACAAATTTCGGCCGCCACTTGACCGTAAGCCACAGGATGATCGTATCGACCAGTGTGTTGAAGAGCTGCTGCGCGACCAGAGCCCAGACGCCGTAGCCGTGGTAGGCCATCCAGATGCCGATCACGGCGGCGCCGATCGTACCGCCGAGGGTGGCGAAGAAAAACTTCTTAAACTGCATCGTCCGCGAGACATAGGCCTGCTCCACGTTTTTCACGCCGGAGATAATGACCTGCAGCCCCAGCACACGCAGGACCGGGATCAGCTCAGGCCGGGCGTAGAAGCGCGCGAGAAACGGCGTTCCCGCAAAGAGCATGGCATAGAGGACAATGCACCATATAATATTAAACCAGAATACGCTGGAAAAATCAATGTCGTCGGCATCTTTTTTTTGAATCAGCGCATTGGCAAGCCCGCTGTCGACGAAAACGTTGAGCACGGTGATGAACACGGTCACAAGCGCAATCAGCCCGTAATCGTCCGGCAGCAGGAGGCGTGCGAGCACGATCTCAACGATCAGCTTGACCCCTTGCGCCCCAACGCGCTCAAAAAAGCGCCAGAGGAAACTGGATATAACGTTTTTTTTGCTGTAGTTAGCAGACATACTCAAAACCCGCTATTGTTGATTTTCTTTCGTCACTCAAGTCTTTTCTTCCCCATTTCTGATCGTTGTCCTGTCCACGTCCGGAAAACACACAAGAATCTCTGTCATAAAGAATGGGAAATAAAATGCTGACTTCATATAGGATTCCATCTGGATCTGGACCAGTATGCTGAAGATTACCGCAGTCAGGACCGGTGTAATCCGTTTGCTGCTGAAGCGCCGTGTGTTCCCGGCCGCCGAGATGAGGATTCCAAAAAAGAATATGAGCAAAGCTGCTCCGCCCTGATACAGTACATACAGGATCTTGTTGTGCGGCGTCACAACGCCGCCCAGTTTATATGAAGTAACGGAGCCCGCCTCAAGACCGTATCCGATAACAGGCTTCTGGCTGATGTAATTGAGCGCGGAATCCCAGATATCCGTGCGGCCGCTGAAGGTGAGGGTTCTATTAAGAACGCGCGTGATGACGAAGTCAAAAGCGTCCATCCTGCGGGCAAAAACAAATATAAAAAACAAGACGATACATACAGCCAGTCCATGAAAAACTGTTATCCGGCATTTCTTCCTGTTAATGAGCATAATGACAAAATAGATAAAAAGGCCGACATAGCCGGTAGCCGCTCGTGTCAAAACGACTGTCACAATGCATGCCGCTATGAGCAGGAAGGGGCGCACCATGCGCTTCTCCCCGCCGAATACCGCGCGATAGGCGGAAGCCGTAATCAATGCAAAAAGTACATAGACGATATTTTCATTCTGGTGTCCGAAAAGCCAGTAGAACCTGGTCTGATAGATGTTTCCGACTCTGTATATTCCTCTGGGATGAAGGATCATAACCACAAGGTTTGCATAGATGAGCACCTCAAACAGGAACATAAGAACCCTGACCGCGGTCCTGGTATCGGAACGGAACATTTCCGTAATGATCAGGTACATGGCGAGCATCGACGCGACAATGGAAACTGCGGAGAAGATTGCGCCGCCGTTGGCCAGGGTGCTCATGAGCAGGAAGATCGCATACATGATTACAAAGGCAAACATGCGCGTCAGGCGAAGCGTTCCCCTTTGAAGCACAATAAGGAGAATCACGCCCAGCGAAGCGATTTTTCCAAAATTAAAAACTGTACTGATAATGGAGATCGTATCAAGGTAGCCCAGTTCGAATTGCCAGAGAATCAGGAAGAGATATAAAAAGAATGCCTTGGATATGCGCAGAACAGGTCTGTTGTTCGTATGAGTAAACTGCATGCTTTTTATACCTCATCTCTTCATGTAT
This sequence comes from uncultured Clostridia bacterium, assembly GCA_946184165.1. GTDB lineage: Bacteria > Bacillota > Clostridia > Oscillospirales > Oscillospiraceae > Limivicinus. The sequence goes on from CAMHEN010000014.1 coordinate 6,597, forward strand.
GTTGCGGGACAGCGGGGAACTTACTTCTTCCAGCTGCTGATCTCCGTGCGTTCCCCGTTTTGTGTCATCGACAGGAAAACCGTTTTCATTTTACCGGGGAAAACAGAAGCGGCCAGAATGAAAACCTTTCTCTTGGCAGGAAGCATTTTGAAGTACTGCCTGTTTTCCCTGCGAAGCATCTCTGAGGCCTTTCCCCGGAGGACACAGGAGCCGAGCATGTAGCGGGCAACTCTGTATCCGCAGGTCTTGTGGAAACGAAACTGCGAATATTCGTCATACAGTCTCCAGGTGTTGGTAAGACTCTCGTAATGCCGGATTCTCTTCTCCTCGGACCAGCTTCTCTTTTCCGCGCTGTAGCTGGCCGGGGCGCCGCGGCGATAGCACGACATGACACGGTCGATATATCCCGCGTTCCCAAGACTGCCGAAGAAGAGAAGCAGCGGCGTGTCCCCAATATCGGAAGCCTCTCTGAATGCGGGAGGATTCTGCATATATTCCTTCCAATCATCCGCGTATAGAAGATACGAACTGGTCTGAAACGCGTAAACGCTTACATACTCGATGAACTCCTGCTGTGGAATGACGTCCCTGTTGATCGGAAAGGATGGGTGATATACTCCCAGCGGGACTTTGTTGAGCGTCACTTCCTGCACGCCGCCGACACAGCATCGGCAATCCGGATGCTCTTCAAGAAGCGTGACCTGATCCTGCAGCTTCCGGTCGTCTGTCCAGTAATCATCCCCCTCGCAAATGGCTACATATTTTCCACGTATTCTGGGGTAGATATAGGTCCTGACGATATTTATCTTTTTGCTATACTGGTTTTCTCTCTGATAAACAGGACGGATAATCTCAGGATATCTCTGTTCATACTCCCGGATGATGTCCGCTGTATGGTCTGTTGAGGCATCATCGTGGACAATTACCTCAAAGGGGAAATCCGTTTTTTGGTTTACAAGGCTCTCAAGGCAGTCACGAATATAGTTCTCGTGATTATAGGTAAGGCAATAAATAGAAACAACAGGATCGCTGCGGTCCATTCTGTTCATTCTTCCTCTCTCAGGATCTTGATAATGACCGGGTCCATGCTGCTGACCCGGCCGTCTGTGGACGTGCCGCGGAGTCTTTTCAGCTTTCTTCCGGCAAACTCGATCAGCATTCTGGAGGAGACCCGGAGCTGATAGCTTCCCACGTTTTTCTTGAAAAACGACTTGAAGCTGTTATGCGCGGCGGCATGGTTTCGTCGGATCATGGTCCAGTAGTCATCGTCCGAAAAGCGGCCCGCAAGCGCGTCCTCCAGCTCTGCCCGGCGTGCATTGACCCATTCTCCCTCTGCCCGTCGGGGAATATCATCCGCCCCGGCGAGGCAGGGAAGCACCTCATATCGGATCTGCTTCTGTTTGCTGTCTTGCGTGACTGTAAGGCGCAGGATCTCCGTCTGTCTGCACATTTTCGGGACCATATCGGAGATAAAATTGCCCTGGCTGTAGGCAATGACCGCTCCCTTGTACGCTTCCGTACCCTGGCAGACATGGGAGTGGTGACCGAGGATGACATCCGCGCCGTCGTCCACCAGCCGGTGGGCCAGGGCGATCTGGGCGTTTGACGGATGCGCCGCGAACTCGTCTCCCCAGTGGACCGAAACGATGATCACAAGATCTGCATCGCGCGACCGCAGCTCCTTCACTTCCCCAAGGATGCGGTCGATCCGGTCCTCATAGAGGATATGATCCGGCTCGTACCACTCCAGGTGAATGCAAAGGGAGAGCAGAGCAAGCCGGACACCGTTGAGCTCCAGGATACAGGGTTCCTCATCCCGGACGCCGATGGGCTTAATCCCGTACTTTTCGCACGCGGCCCGGGTATTGCGGAAGCCATCCGTGCCGTGCTGCATGCAGTGGTTGTTTGCGAGGTTCAAAACAGAAAAGCCCGCGTCCCGCAGATCCCGCACTACACTCTCGGGGCAGCACATCTGTGTTTCCTTCAGGCTCCTGTCCCGAGGGTCGTGCACCACTGTCTCGAAATTGCCGATCACAAGATCCGCTCCGGCGAAGTCGGTACGCAGGCTGCGAAGCAATTCTTCCCGAATGGCAGAATATCTCGACCCCACCCCGACGCTCGCGTACAGAGGAGAGTCACAGATCATCAGATCCCCGACAGAGCAGATTGTGAGTTTGTTATCCGTGGCCGCCATGGGCTTTCTCCCCCACTACCGTGTATACATTTCACTGAGTTTGCGCATGATTACCCGATCGTCAAAATGCTCCCGCGCGAACGCCGCGATGGCTTCGGCAGAGTCAAACCCTTCGCCCCGGAGAAGGCTCTTCATCGCCTCTCCGAGCGCGTTGTCCGCATCGCTTCGGACAACGATCCCGTTTCCCGGATTGACCATCGGAGAAATGCCGGATTCCGCAGACACGACGACGGGCTTTCCGCATGCCCAGGCCTCGGCGACAGGCGCTGCAAAGGTCTCATACCTGCTGAAGGATACCAGCGCATCCGCCTTCGCGATCTCCTTTGCGGTCTCCGCCAGGGAGATTTCCCCCGTGAAGCTGATCCGGGGACAGCCGCCCGCCAGCGTCTCCAGCTTTTTCCGCTCCGGGCCGGAGCCCACGATCCGCAGTTTTGCTTCCTCATTGCCGGAAAATTCTCTTAAAAACGTCCGGATCACGACGTCAAACTGCTTTACCGGCACCAGTCTGCCGACAGAGATAAACGTAAAACCGTCCCCCTGCACCGCGGCAGTTTTGCCCGCCTCAAAAAACAGAGGCGACACGATGTTCGGGATCACTTCCGTCGGCACTGTGACCGGGACAAGCTCCTTCACCGCATTCCGCAGCGCCTCGCTCACGCAGGCGAAGCAGTCGGCATGGCCGGCGTAGTACCGAAGCCTTGCCAGCTCGTGCTTTCTCAGATTGTTGATCAGCACGCGGGACCAGTGCTCCGTGACATAGAGCTTCACGCCCCGGGTACGAAGCCGCTCGATCTCATGGATGCTGCTGATCATGGAGGGGTAATGGACATGAATGAGATCCGGCATGCCGGAATCCGCCTCCGCTCTCTCAAACAGCCGCATCCAGCACCGGTCCTCAAAGGATTCCCAGTAGACGCCTGCCTTGCCGGGGAAATAGAAGTGGGACCAGGCATAGATCCTGACGCCGCTGTCTTCAAAAACACGCAGGCCCCGCGGGTCCTTTCTGTTGAAGAAGCTCAGCGTCAGGGCGAGGTAGCTCACCTCATGCCCGTTCCGCGCGAGGAGCTTCGCCTGCTCCAGTTCAAAGGATCCCCACATTTTGTTGGCAGGCGTCGGATATCCCCGTCCGATTACCCATATTTTCATTTACTTCTCCGCCTCATCCAGTTTGCTGCAAAGTATAGCTGCCGTTGTCTCAGGAAGAGTGATGGCCGGCGTCCAGTCGAAATCCCGCATAAACAGCGATGCGTCGATCGCCGAGTTCCGGTTGTCCTGGCCCTCCTCCACCGTATAGGCGGCATCCATATGGGCCTGCCGCTTCATCTGCGCGACGACGCATTCCGCCACGTCGATCAGGGTACAGCTGTCGTTTCTGCCCAGGTTGTAGGTCTCCCTCCAGGAGGCGGGCTCGCTTGCCGCGAGCTTTACAAGGCCTGCCGCGGCGTCCCGCACATCGAGGAATCCGTAGCGCTGCATGCCGCCGACGACTTTAAGCCTTTCGCCCTTCAGGGCCTGCATGATCATTCTGTTCACGATACGCTGGTCATACCCGACGCCCAGCAGGCTCGCCATCCGGATATTCGTATGGGGTCTGTCGGAGAAGACCCTGTTTACAAAGGCCTCGCTGCTGTATTTGCCGACGGCGTAGGGCGTCTCGAGGGAGAGCGCGTCCCCCTCCCGCGCGGGAGCCGTCCTCTTGGACGGATACACACTCTGGGAGGAGATGTTGATAAAGGCTCCGACACCGCTCTCGTGCGCCATGTCGATCATCCGATAGACCTTTTCGAGGCCCTCCGCCATTTTGTAGCCGTCCGCATTCGTCGGGAACAGGCAGTTGATAAACACGTCCTCTTTGCCGAGGGAATACCCGTCCGTAAGAAAGGCGCCTGTGTTAACCGCGGTGACGCCGGGGCGTGATTCCCCCCTGCCCGTCACAGCCACGACTTCGATCTCAGCCTCCCGCGCCTTCCGGATAATGTTCGACCCGAGAAAGCCGCTTGCGCCGCTGACGACAATCCTTCTCATGCTCTTCCCCTTCAAAGCTCATAGTCGAGGCCCCGCAGGACCTCCGCCGTATCGTGCGGCTTCAGGATGATATTCCTCCCGTTCGGGTCAAGGAGCTGATAGAGCTCGTTGACCTTCTCGATGCGCCGCATGAGCTCCTCCTTGGTATCCGCGACCACATGGATCCGGGTGGTATCCTGGACCAGCGTGCCTGCGGAATCCGCCGGGATGGTGTCGCCCGGCTTGTAGCGCTTGGCGATATGGATCAGCCAGGGGTAAGTATTCAGCGCCTTCTCCCCGCGGATCTCCGCGATGGTCGCGCCCGGCTCGCCGAGGACATTCAGCGTGGCATACCACCTGCCGAACTTCGGGCTGAACTGCACCCGCTCGCCCATGGAGCCCGTGAGCGCGAGCTGCATCAGATGCTCCAGCGTGTTATAGTCGTTTTCATATTCCAGGATCTGATAGGTCTTGCAGCCGTTGAGGCGCATTCCCGCCTCATAGAAATAGACCTGCCCCTCATGGACGATCGCCTGCAGGAAGAGAGAGCCGTTCTGCACGCCGATCCCCTTGAGCATGTTGATGACAAGCTGATCATACTTCTCCAGATACAGATCGGTGTAGCGGCTGGGATAAATATAGAGGTCCGGCGCCTTGGTCGCGCTCTTTTGCTCGGTGTTGAAATACCGGTCATGGATCGCGGCAAGCTGGATATCGCCGTTCTGGGCGATATAGGTCACATTGATCTCGTCGAAGGGCAGATACTGCTCGACGATAGCGTCACCGGATTTGGAGTGCGCCACGGCATTTTTGTAGCCGGCCTCCAACTCCTCGGCATTGCGGCACGGCGTCACGCCGACTGAGCTGGAGCTGTCCACGGGTTTGATGATGACCGGGTAGACGATGTCTGTATTCCGGATCGCCTCCAGGGAATCGATCCTGTACTCCTTCGGCACCGGCACGCCGTACTGCTCGCAGGTGTGTTTGAAGTACTTCTTGTTTGTGCTCATCTTGAGCTGCTCCACGGTCAGGGGAGCCCACTTGCCGATCCGCTCCGCGATGCGGCGGGTGACGGGACCCAGGCGCTCGTTAAACGCCGAGATGACCCCGTCGTAGCCCTCTTCCTCCACCAGCTTTACCACGGCGTCCTCATCATAGACGCTGATATCGTGGGCGAAGTCCGCAAGGCTCTTCAGCAGCGTCCCCCTGTTGTAATCCGCCACACCGAGCAGCACGCCGTTGCGGTGGGCCAGATCCACCAGATCCGCTGTCGTATTGATGCCGCCGATGAGCAGCAGTTTTTTGCCTCTCAAATCTACATTCAGCATTTTCTATTGCCCTTCTCTTCTTATTTCATGGAATCTGCCTGCCGGGGAACTCCCGCGCAAGCGTCAGTCCAGACGATACGTCTCGTACCGCTTGGCCAAATGCGCCCCAATGGCCGGGGTGCCGAAGCTGCATGCCTCTCCGGAAGCGATGCGGACCGCCTCTGTCACGATGTCGCAGCCTGCGAGACAGGAGAAGCTCGTCCCTGCGGAGAAGCGCGGGTTGATCTCGATGATCCTGAAGCTGTCTCCCGCTTCGGTCTTCCGATGGAAAAACTCCGCATTGACCACGCCGTTGAGGTCGAGCTTCTCCATCAGGCGCTCGCAGATATCCTGCAGGGCCGGGATGTTGACGATCTCGACAGCAATGCCGCAGCCGCTCGAATTGCGGAGATACTCGATCCGCTGGATCTGCTGCATCTGGCCTGTCAGGGCGTTCCGGACAAGATCCACCGTGATGATCTCGCCCTCGTTGAAGTCCTGGATGACACAGTCTTCCTCTCTCAGGCCGCCCCGGAGCAGTTCCTCCGCCGTCTGTCTGTCTTCGATCTTTCTGCAGCCAATGCTGGCGCGGCCCTCCACGGGCTTGACGAAAACCGGATAATGCTCCACTTCGGAGAAGCGCCTGTACCTTCTGGTTCCGATCTCCGGCATGTTTTCCAGGACCCAGTCGGAGAAGCGGTCCTTATAATGGCAGGTCTTGACGAGCTGCTCGTTGGGGATGCAGAGCTTCACGCCGATCTCCTCGAAGACGGCCCTGTGGGCGGAAAGATTCGCGATCTCCTCATCGATGGTTGCAAAGTAATAGCTGACGCCGTGTTCCCGGCAGAAGCCGGCGACGAACTCGATGTAACCCTCGAGATCCCGGATCGCAGAGGGAAATGTATAAAACTCGTCCACATCCCTGGATGTGGCGATCTGGTTTTTCAGGTAGATATCTCCGCCGATGATATGATAGTCACCGGATTTTCGGAGCTGGGAAATGATCGTGGTCGAGGCGACCGTTCCGATCGCCGTCACGAGCACAACCGGCTTCATGATCGCTTTCCTCCCTCATATGCGGGATAGCGGCCCTCCGCCGCGAGGTCCCGGTAATTGATCAGGCTCATTGCCTGTCCCTTTTCGTTATAGCCGATGAAGTATGTAATGCCCTTTCCCTGGGCCTGATTGCCGCGCTTCCCGAAGGAGAACACCATTTTGACAAGGGCCAGGATCATTTTGACGTCCAGCAGGAAGCTCACATTCTCCACATACCAGATATCGTTTTCAAAGGTCCTGTGATATTTGAAGGTCTCCTCCTCGGGGACATGGATCATCCGCGGGCACTCGAGCCCCGGCCTGACGGCGGTGCGCATTTTGTGCCGCTCGCTCATGCGCTCATGGATGAACACCGGCTGCGGGCGGGGGCCGATGATGCTCATGTCCCCCTTCAGCACCGACCAGAAATTCAGCAGCTCGTCCAGAGACAGCTTGCGCATGAATTTCCCGAACTTCGTCACCCGCTGGGACGGCGGAAGCAGCTTCCCGTCCCGGTCCTTTTTCTCGTTCATGTTGCGGAACTTGACCATTGTGAAGGGCTTTCCGTTGAGCCCGGCGCGCGTCTGTTTGTAGAAGACAGGGCGCCCCACGTCAAAAAACGTGCAGATCCCGAACAGGGCGTTGAAAGGGAGCAGGACAATAAAAGCAGGCAGAGAGATCAGAACGTCAAGGGCACGTTTAACGCTCCTCGTGTAGACCGTATCCTTCGGGTGCACCGGGGCGGCGTTCCGGTTTGTCTCGTCCAGGAAATGCTCTCTCAGATACGCCGCCGCGGCGCTCTCCTCGTTCGAGGCCAGATTTACGTTGCCGACCGTGCTGTTTTTCTTTTCTAAAACTGCTGTTTCCACGCGATTGTTACCCCGCTGTCATCCATAATCAAAACCGATTGATCACATCGATCACATAGCGGAGCTCTTCTTCCGGAAGCCCGCTGTAGATTGGGAGGGATACCTCCTGCTTTGCATAGCGCGCCGTATTGGGGAAATCCTCCCAGGCGTAGCCCCAATCTCTGTAGCACTCCGCCACATAGGGCGGGATCGGATAGTGGACCTGGGTGCCGACGCCGTTTTCCTTCAGGAAACGCTGAAACTCGTCCCGCTCCTCCACAAGCAGGGGGAACTGATGATAGACATGATAGATGTCATCATAGGTCGGCGGGATGATCACCTTGCTGTTCTTGATTCCTTCCCGGTATTGGGCGGCCTGACGGCGGCGATCCTCCGTCCCCTCGGCGAGATAGCGCAGGCCCACCTTGAGCATGGCAGCCTGGATTTCATCCATGCGGCTGTTGACGCCGTTGATCTCGTTATGGTATTTCACCCTGGAGCCGTAGTTCCGAAGCAGCTTCACTCTCTCGGCGATCTCGTCGCTGTCCGTCAGGATCGCGCCGGCGTCGCCAAACGCGCCCAGAGGCTTGGTGGGATAGAAGCTCAGGCAGCCGATATCGCCGAAGGTGCCGGTGAGTTTTCCGCGGAATGTGGCGCCCAGGCACTGGGCACAGTCCTCCACCAGCTTCAGGCCGTGCTTTTTTGCAATCCCGGAGATCTTATCCATGCGGGAGGGCTGCCCGTAGAGATGGACCGGCAGGATCGCCTTCGTTCTGTTGGTGATCTTTGCCTCAATCTGGTCGGCGTCCATCTCCATACTGGCGTCGGCGTCGACGAAGATCGGAGTCGCCCCGTTTTCGGTCACGCCGATGACCGAGGCAATGTAGGCATTCGCCGGGACGATGACCTCGTCTCCGGCCCCGATGCCCAGAGCCCGGACGGCCAGGATCAGCGCGTCCGTGCCGGAGTTGAGGGCGACACAGTGCTTCACGCCCGCCCAGGCTGCGAGCTCCTGCTCAAGCTCTTCCATCTCCCTGCCGAGGATGTACCAGCCGGAATTCAGCACCCGCAGCGCTGCCGCTTCATATTCTTCCTTATGCAGGTCATAGGTCCTTTTCAGTACTACCTGATTTACAACCATTACAATGCTCCTTCTGCCGCAGCGGCAAGCGTCCGCTGTCCGGCCTTTGTTTCTTCCTCGTTTATTTTTTTCATCTCAGTCACGAAATCGCCGAAGTCTCTGATGTATTCCTCCGAGTCGTAGTACTCATTGGTCAGCACCATGAGCACCGCATCCTCTGTAAAATCATACATTTCCTTCCACACCATCCGGGGAAGGTAGACCGCCTCATCGGGTTCGTTGAGCTCATAGACGACCTCGTTGAGATCCTCGTCGATCGTCCTGACCTTGCTGCGGCCTTTCACGTTGAAAAGCACAAATTCCGATTTTCTGTTGCTGTGCTTTCCCCTGACGGTTCCGACGTTTCCCTTTCCGAAGATATAGAAGATCCGTTTGATTTCAAAAGGGATGTCGCGGCAGCCTTCAATCTCCACATAGCCGCCGTGACTGAGTTCGGGCAGCTTCAGCATTTTCACGCCGGCGTAGTATTTGTTCACAGGATTTCCTCCCCCATGATCTCGGCCGATTCAATAACCGACGCCCAGTCCTTCTCCTGAAGGAATTTCTGATACTCCCCGTAGTCGTTTCTCAGCTTCTCCACGTCGTAATGGCCGGAGGCTGCCACGCACAGCACGCTCCCGCTCTTCTTCCAGAGGATCTCGCGCCAGATGCGGGGCTGGAGGATGAGCCCGACAGAGGGGTCGTCCAGCGTGATGGTCTTCCGGTCTCTGCCGGTATCTACCATGACATCGATGCGCCCATAGGGACAGAACAGCAGATGCCAGCTCTGCTTATGGGCGTGAAAGCCCTTCTGCTTGTCCTGCTCACTCTCGAAGATCGTATAGAAGCGTGTGATTCTGAAGGGAATATCGTGCTCTCCTTCAAAGAAGGAGAGGCCGGTATTCGTGTCGTTTTTCTGCAGCGCCGTCCTGATTTTTATGACTTCAAAGTCCAGGCTTTTTGCAGCGGGGGCTGTGTAGACAGGAATCCCCATCTGCTTGCAGGCAATCAGCAGCGCCTCGGGAACGTCGATATTGTCCGGTCCGCATATGTATACCTTATCGATCCACTCCCAGCAGAGAAACGCCGTTGCGTCATTTCGATCCACGATCACGGGGATGTCTCTGATGAGACCCTCGTTGGTCTTGTCCGTGATGAACATGCCCTTGACCGTGACGCCGGAGTGTTCGACCACGCCGAGGCCCTCATCGGCATAGCCCGCCGTTGTGACCAGCAGAGCCGTGGATGCGGCCTGCCCCTTCTGTCTCTGTTTCAGCAGTTCCTTCCAGACAATGCGGCAGAGAATGATCAGAATCAGATAAAAGGAATAGGCCAGAAAGACCGTAACGCGGGAGAAGGTCGCGCCCTGTTTTGTGGAAAACAGGAACAGCGCCAGAATCACGATGCAGAGAACCACATGCTTCAGGCTCTCGGTAAGCTCTTTTTTCTTACGCCGCCTCATGACCTTGTCGAGCGTATTGAAGCCGATTGTGACAAGAACGTCGATGACCGCCATATAGGCAACAATAACAGAGTAATCTGCCAGGCTGTATTTTATTTCACCGAATCTCAGGTAGAGAAAAACAGCCAGGACATTGGCCGCAGCCAGGCACAGGAGATCGAGGATGATAAAGCTGATAAACATGAGTCGCCCGCGGCGGAGCTGTTCTTTCATGATGAACACTCCTCTCACAAAAGGGCTGCCGCGAAGGGCAGGATCTCCTTTTGAATCTCCTCGATCGGGCGCATCTCGCCGTCACGCGCGCATTCGACCGTCTTCCAGCCCAGCTTCTCTGCGCAGTAGGCCGCAGCCTTCTGGCAGCGGGCGAGGTATTCCCTGTCCCGCTCATGGATATCTTCTTTCTCCATGTGCCCCTCATACCGCTTGGCCAGGAGCCGCTGTCCGACAGCCGGATCCACCCGGAGGTAGACGACCGTGTCAGGCGCCGGGATGCCGAGCAGGCGGTATTCGTAGTCAAAAAGCCAGTCGAGATAGGCGTCCCACTCGCTCTCCGGCAGCTTGCTGCACTGGTGGATGGCGTTGGAGGTGGTGTAGCGGTCGGCGATGATGATGCCGCCGGCATAGTCCGCCTGCCAGTCCTTCTTGAATCCCGCATACCGGTCCACAGCAAAGAACGAGGACGCCGCATAGGCGTTCACATCGTCCGGCCTGCTGCCGAACTCGCCGCCCAGATACATCTTCACGAGGCTGCTGCTGGGCGAGTCATAATTCGGGAATGAAATCTTCCGCACGGAGACGGCGCCCCCGGCGCGCAGATTCTCAGCCAGGAGTCCGGCCTGCGTGGCCTTCCCGGAGCCGTCCAAACCTTCGATAACAATGAGCTTTTTCATGCCCTGCATTCTCTTTCGGTCATATTATAGTCGGCCCGTCTGTCTCTCTCCCGGCGGGAAAGCGCCCCTCTCCGCAGGCGCTGTCCGCCGTTTTGCGGGCGCGCAAAGCGAAGGCAGAGGGCTGAAGCCAACTACTCAGCTTATTATTTTATCATACTTGTATTAAATAAGCAACGCTATTTTCCGGTAAAAAGCATGCCAATTTGTAAAGAAACGGAGGCTGATTCCTTGGGAATAGTGCACAGAAGCCCGGGGTGAAAACGTTTCGCCGCAAAAAGCAGCCGCCCCGGAGCGAAAAGGAGACCGGCGGGAAAGCCCGTCAGTCTCCTTTATTCGATCATTTTCCTGAATTATTGTATACTGTGCATACTGTGTCACCCGACGGCGTGGCCGGTGCCGACCATCAGCGTCACGCAGCCGGGGAACTGGTGGAGCTGGATATACATGGGCGCGCCGGGCTGGTCCCCCTCGAAGAAGACCGTGAGATAGTAGTTTTCTCCGGGGTCGCTGTTCGTCATATCCTTGAGGAGGGTGTCGGGATCGACGGGGGGCTGGGGCTCGTCAAAATACATGGGATCTACGGTCTCCGCGAGGCGATAGCCCGTGAAGCCCCAATACTGTGCAAGCAGCTCACAGAAGCGGCCCACCGTCATATCTGCGGGGAAGATGTCCTCAAAATTATTATAAAAGTACATGGGCTCTCTGTCGACACTCCCGGCTTCCGGATGCTGGGGATCGATGGGCTCTTTCCACGGGGTCTCCCACACAGGCTCGTCGTCTCCGTCCGCCATGGCGTCGATGGAGGCCGCCATGATCTTGCCGGAGAGGGTGTCGATGCTGAGATTGCAGCCGTACTTGTGCCGTTCCACCTCTTCCGGCTCCTCGTCCCCGCTCAGGCGGATCGGCCCCACGTACCAGCGCACGTCGTAGTGATGGGGGAAGAGGCGGCTGTACCAGCCCTCAGAGCCCTGCTGCTCCTGAATCTCATGGATCGCGCGGGGTTCCCCCTCAAAGGAGACCGCCGGATTCAGAAGGCCCAGCTCCTTCCAGCGCTCGATCTCCTGCAGCGCGACGCGCCGGGCCGCCTGTGGGCTGCCGACCGCCTGGTTCACGGCGTAAGCCGCCGCCCCCAGCGCGAGGAGCAGCGCCGCCGCAAGGGCGAGGGTGACGATGCGTTTCCTTCTCATGTGTATGCTCCTTTCCGGGCCGCTCCCCGTATGCGGGCGGTACGCCTCCGCGACAAAGCGACTGTCTATTTCGCCGAGCGCCTTTGACAACAGTTCCCGTTTCATACAGCATAGCCCTCCTTTGCAAGTTGTTTTCTGAGTTTGCCCCGGATGCGGAAGAGCCGCACCGAGACGCGGTTCGCGCTCTCTCCCCTCTCGGCGGCGAGCTCCGCGACGGAGTCGGCGTAGAAATAGCGTCTGACGAAGAGGATGCGGTCCTCCCGGCGGAGACCTGCGAGGAAGCGGTCGATGGCGGCGGTGAGCTCCTTTGCCTCCGCCTCCGTCTCCACGTCCATCGAGGCGGGGACGGCCTCCTCCAGCTCGTCCAGGATGAGGTCATAGGCCCCATTACGCTTAGCAGCCCTGTTCGCGTGGTAGCGGTTGACCGCGAGATTGCGGGCGATTTTGCACACATAGCTCACCAGGGGGTCAGGACGCTGCGGCGGGATGCTGTTCCAGCACCCCAGGTATGTATCGTTTACGCACTCCTCTACATCCAGCCGGTCGCACAGGATATTTGAGGCCGTTTTCTTTACGGCGTGCCCGTATTTTTGGTCCAGTTCCTCAAGGGCCCGCTCCGATCGTTCCAGGAACAGGCCGATGATCAGGCTGTCCTCCAATTGTGTCACTTCCTTTCCCTGTGCGGGTCTCCGGCGGGATTTCCGCCGGAGACCCGTTTCACCCTGTATCACAGGATTCCGGCCCGGATCTTACACATGAAGATGAAAATTTATTACGTGTTTTCCCAGAGCACGAGGCCGTGGAGCACGATGCGCTGAACGTCTTCGATATTGATCGCGGGGCCCCAGCCGCAGTGGAGCCTGACCACGCCGTCCTCATAAGGGCAGGTTAGCGCGCCGCCGGTGGAGAATTCCGTACCGTCTGAAAAGATGAGCTTTGCGTCGATGCAGACCCTGTCCTCCAGCATACTCCAGGGCCTGTAGGCTTCCGGGTCCGCTCCCGGCGCATGGAAGGACGCCGCCTCCTCGTAGCGTACCTTCCAGACAGCGCTGAAGGGTGTGAGCTCCAGGCCGACGATCTCGATCGTCTTATCCAGTTGTTCATCGTGGTACTGCGCATGTCCGAAGTCGAAGGTCCGGTTCTGCTCTTCCGTCAGCATGAAGGGGACGGGGCCGAAGGTATGGGAGTCGTTTTCTCCCACGGTCATATGCATCTGGAGCGGGACGCTGTCCGTATCCAAATCGGCCATGGCCTTTTTAAGGAATTTTACATCCGCATAGCATTGCAGGGTCAAGGTCTGCGTTTCTTCGTCGTATGCGTATTCCAGCACGGCCTTCCGGATCGCCTCGTCTCCCGACAGGGAAAGTGTCACCGGAAGCTGGGGACCTGCAAAGCCTCCGATCTCCGTGCCGGCAATGCTCCAGGCAAAGCGGACATCGGAGGGAAAACGTGCAATGTCTTCTTTTGCCACAGGGGAGACATCGACATAGATCCGCTCCTCCTCCCCATCGTTGACAGCGGAGAGCAGAACAAGACTTGCTGCGCTCCCAGCCTTCTCCTGCTGCGTCACATCATATTCCATGTAGCTGCCTGCATTGTTTTCTTCAATCTTCAAATCGGTTCTCAGATCCTGCTGTCTGGAGATATGGATACTCCATGCCGCCCAGGCCGCAGCGCCCAGCGCAAGCAGCAGCGCCGCCGCGAGTGCGAGTGTGAGCAGGCGTTTTGTCGTTTTTCGTGCGGTATTTTCGTTAAAGTAAAGCTTTCCGGCCATGACTACATCCTCCTCATGAATGCCGTTCATAGCGCGCAGAAGTGTCAGTGCGTCCAACATAAGCCCTCCTCCTGTAATGCCTCCCTCAGCTTCTTGCGAGTGCGAAACAGGCTGCTTTTGACCTTTCCCTGACTGCATTGCAGCTTGTCCGCAATGTCAGAAACAGGCACGAGATACCAGTACCGCAGGACAAAGATCATCTTGTCCGTCTCTTTTAAGTCCGCCGTGAAGCGCTCGATCAGCTTCTCCAGTTCCTTTTCTTCCAGGACTCTTTCGGGACTCTTCCCGTCGGAGATGCACTCGCTGAGTTCCTCTAAGGCAAGAGCCGCTTCGCCTCCGCCGCGCTTGATTCTGTTTTTCGCCTTAATCGTGTTGATGGCGAGATTTCTTGTGATACAGCCGAGAAATGCCGATAAGATCGTCGGGCGCTCGGAGGGCATACGGTTCCACGCGCGAAACCAGGTGTCGTTCACGCATTCCTCCGCATCCTCTTTTGTCCCGCAGATATTCATGGCAATCGTGCGGCAGTATCTGCCGTATTTTTTATCCGTCTCCGATATGGCCAGATCGGAACGACGCCAGTACAGATCAACAATCTCTCTGTCTTCCATACGGAACCTCCTTCTTTTCAAGAGCTCTCACCTATATAGACAACAAAGCGCGGCGAAGGTTTTAAATAATTTTTCGATCATTATAGCACATCCTCAAAGCAGCGGAGCCTGCTTTCCCCTCAAGGGGAAACAGGCTCCACAATTTGTATCATCTTTTTGCTGCTGCCAGAATCTCTCCCGCCATTTGCATGAGAACATCAAAGGAATCTTCCAATGCGTACATGTCCATCAGCGTGTAGTTCACACCGTCTATCTCAAAGTCGGCAAAGGCCATGTCCCGCTCCTCGATCTCATCCGCACCAAAGGAGATATAGTAGTGCCCCGCGGCTTCGCGCGCGAGATCGTCCTCCGTCTTCTCGTAGTCCGGCGGGACGAGCTTATAGTGATCCCGGCTAAGCCCCACCGTCACGCCGCCGATCGTCCGCTCTTCGTTGGGCGCGGGTGCCGCATGTCCCCCCTCAAGCTGCAGAATCGGGGTCACGTCGAGATACAGCTTCTGCGCGTCGGGCTTCACATAGGTCACGGAAACGCCGTAATATTCCTGAAGTACCTCGTCGCTCTCCCCGTATACGGCCTGACCGACCACGCTCAGACCGTCAAATGCATAGCCGTTGGAAAACTGTGCGGGCGCAGTCACCGGGTAGCCCACGTCCTTCTCCACTTTCTCAAGCGCCGCAAGACTTTCATAATCCGCTTCTTTCGGCATGAGGTGTGTACCTGTCGAGCGTGGAATCCCCGACAGCGCCCAGGCCGCAGCGCCCAGCGCAAGAATTAGTGCCGCCGCCAATGCAATCGCTAAAATCTTTCTTTTTTTCACCTGCACGATCCTTTCCGGGGGCATCAAAGCATCTCCGGGCGCGTAGCGGATCGCTTCGGCAATGAATCTGTCATCAAGCTCAGAAAGGGTCTCAAATGCCTGTTCCCGGTTCATACGTTAAAGCCCTCCTTTTGCAAAGTGTTCCGCAATTTCTCGCGGAGGCGGAAAAGACGCACGGAGACACGGTTTTCCTTTGTTTGCATCGCGGCTGCAATCTCTCTGACAGGATCGGCAAACCAGTAGCGCCGGACAAAGAGATAGCGCTCATTATAGTCGAGTGTGGACACGAAACGATTGATCGCGGCTGCAAGCTCCTTCCGGCAAAAGTCTTCTTCCACGTCCATATCCGACGGAAGAAACTCCATCAGCTCGTCCAGCACCAGGTCAAAGTCACTGTTTCGCCTCGCGGCTTTCTTTCCGCGCAGCCTGCTCACCGCCTGATTGCGGGCGATCCTGCAAACGAAGCTGACCAGGGGCTCCGGGCGATGAGGCGGAATACTGTTCCAGACCCCGAGGTATGTATCGTTTACGATCTCTTCCACATCCAGTCGATCCCGCAGGATATTTCCGGCTGTTTTTCTCACAGCCGCGCCGTGTGCTTTGTCCAGCTCGCTGATGGCCTGTTCCGAACGCGCGAAAAACAGGTCGATGATTTTGCTGTCCTCCATATGCGTCACTTCCTTTCCGCCTCACTTATATACTCGCAATCGGCGCGCGGATCTTACAGGGATTTTGAAAGAGTGTTATAAAACCGCGGTTTTGCCGACACATATGTTTGCATAAAAATCGGGCGAATCCACAGGTGCGGATTTGCCCGTCGATAAAAGCCGCCGCGGCATATCGCCGCTGCTTATTTTTCCCGCTCAACCTCCACAAGGCGCAGGACCTGATCCCGGTTTCGGAGGGCCGTACCCGCGCCGACCGCGCTTGCGCAGATGGCGCCGCAGGCATTGGCAAAGGACAGCGCCTCGGGGGCGGCGGCACCGCGCAGGATCTCCGAGGCGAGGCCCGCGGCGAAGTTGTCCCCCGCCCCGGTGGCGTCCACCGCGCGAACATCGCAGGCCGGGAGGCGGATCGCGGTCTCGGCGTTTTTAAAATAGCAGCCTGCGGCCCCCAGCTTGATGACCACATTTTTTACGCCGTACTCCAGGAACACGTCCGCCATCTCCTCGGGCTCATCCTTGCCGGAATAGTAGCGCGCCTCGTCCTCGTTCGGCGTGATATAGTCGACGAGGGGCAGGGAATCCCGCAGGTCCTCCAGCTTCAGAAAGCGGAAGTTCGGGAGCTTCGTGTCGGCAAAGACGAGCTGGCCCGCGGCTTTCGCCGCATGCAGGACAGCCGCGATGATGTCCGGATCGTCAAAGGGCGCGCGGAAGAGGGAGCCCAGCATGACGGCCCGGGCGTCGGCAAAGCGGGCCGTGTCACGCTCCGGGTGAAAGTTATGGCGGTGGGCGCCGTTGGTGATGGATTTGCGCGTCCCGTCGGCGTTGACAAACATGGTGGTGACCGGCGTGGGGTGCGCCTCATCGCGCAGGATGCGCCCGGTGTCCACGCCGCAGCGGCGCAGGGCGGAGACGATCATCTCCCCCGCCTCGTCCGTGCCGAGGGAGCAGTATATGCCTGTCCGCAGGCCGAGCTTCGAGGCGGCCATGGCCTCGTTTACGGCCTCGCCCCCCACGTTCAGGGAGCCGGATTCGGCGCGGAAGCCGGAGGCGGAGACAGGCTTGGGGTCGAAGCCCCGGATGATGGAGTCCACCAGCGCGACGCCGATGCAGATGAGATCAAAGCTGCGGTCCATGGACAGCTTCCTCCTTCATAGTCAGATTTTCCCGCGGACAAAGGGCGAATCCGCGCAAAGCCGCGAATCCGCCCTTTCCCTATCCGTGCTGTGAGATATCCTCAGGCGTTCTCCGCGCTGGCGGCATGGCGGCGCTTGCGGGCGCGCTGGATGTTTTCCTTGATGACCGGGCCGACGGTCTGGATCAGGATAACGATGATGAGCACGAGGCCCTGGAAGGTATCCTGGATATCGACGCTCAGACCGGGTATGGAGACGATGATGAAGTTGATGGTGGTGTAGGACAGGGCGCCGAAGATGACGCCGATGAGCTTGCCCTTGCCGCCCGCCATGCTCACGCCCGCAAGAACGACCGAGGCGATGGCGTACATCTCATAGCTCACGCCCGAGGAGGCGGGGGTGACGTTGCTGATCTTGCAGGCCTGCAGGATACTGGCCACGCCTACGCAGAGGCCCGTGAGGATAAAGACGGAGATCTTCACCCAGGTCACGTTGATGCCCGCGAGGCGGGCGCTCTTCTCATTGGAGCCCACGGCGTAGATGGCCTTGCCGTATTTGGTGTTCCTGGAGATGACGATGAAGAGGATCGCCATGAGGAGGAACACGAAGAAAATGTAGGGCACGGAAAACTTGCCGATGACGAGCTTGCCCGCGCCGAAGGTCTTGCGCAGGAAAAGGTACTTGCTGTTCTTGCTGAGCATGGCAAACTGGCTGGAGCTCGAGCCGCTGATCGCGGGGTCCACCTTGCGCACCACCGACAGCGTGAGCGAGCGGTAGATGAGCATGGTACCCAGGGTGACCACGAAGGGCGGCATCTTGCCGAAGCCCACGAGCATGCCGTTGATCGCCCCGCAGAGGATGCCCGTCACGAGCGCGGCGAGGATCATGAGGAGGATGGAGTTCGTGACGTTGAAGACCACGATCGTCACGCCCGTTGTGAGCACAAGGGACGAGCCGACGGACAGGTCAATCTGCCCGGTGATGATGACAAAGGCCATGCCGAGGGCGATGGTGCCGACGATGACCGTGTTCTGGCTGGAGAGGATGCTCGCAATGTGGCCGAAGTTGAAGGTATTGCCGTTTGCCTGGATGGTGATGGCGTAGCCGATCATGATGATGACCAGGACAAAGATGAAGCTGTACTGAGACCAGGCGCGGCCCAGCGCTGCGCCGAAGCTCTTTTTCTCGTTGTTCATGAAGCTGCCTCCTCTGACTTGATGGCGTTGGTGGAATAGAGCATCACGTCATGCTCGTTGACCTGGCTGTGTTCAAAAATCTTCACAATCTGCCCCTCGTAGAAGACCACGCAGCGGTCAGCGACCTTCTGGATCTCGGGGATCTCCAGCGTGTTGATGATGACCGTCTTGCCGCTCTCGGCGAAGTCGAGGATCAGGCGGTAGATTTCCTCCTTCGCGCCCACGTCCACGCCCTGGGTAGGGTTGTCGAACAGGAGCACGTCCGCCCCGATGTTCAGCCAGCGGGCGAGGAAGACCTTCTGCTGGTTGCCGCCGGAAAGGGAGAGGATACTGTCGTCGCTGCTGCCGGCCTTGATGCGCAGGCTCTCCTTCTGGCGCTCATAGCGCACGCTCTCCTCCTTCATGGAAATGAAGGGGTGCTTTGCGCGGGAGAGCTCATGCTCGGCCAGGTAGAAATTCTCCATGATGCTCATGTCCGGCACGACGGAGTTCTCCTTGCGGTTGGCCGCGAGCATCGCAACGCCGTTTTTCATAAAGCGCACGATGCTGCCCGTGAGCGACCTGCCGTTTACCAGCATCTGTCCGCCCTCGGCCGGGAGCGCGCCGAACATGGTCTGCATGAGCTCGCTTGCGCCGCAGCCCGCAAGGCCCGTGAAGGCGACGATCTCCCCGCGTCTGACGCTCAGGTCGATGTCGTGGAAGCCACGGCCGCTGTACTTTCTGAGTTCCAGGATCGGTTCGCCCAGGGGACGGGAGACATACACGTCCTCGTCTGCGTACTGCCTGTCCACCATAAGGGCGGTCACCTCGTGGGCGTTTGTGTCCTTTATATTTCCGGAGGAAATGTATTTCCCGTTTCGCAGCACCGTATAGCGATCCGCAATGGCGAAGATCTCCGGCATCTTGTGCGAAATGAAGATGAAGGATTTCCCCTGAGTTTTCAGTTTACGGAGGATCTTGAAGAGATGGTCGATCTCGTTGTTGGACAGAGCCGTGGTCGGCTCGTCCAGGATGAGGAGCTTCGCGTCCACGTACAGGGCGCGGCAGATCTCCAGAAGCTGCTTTTCACTGGTCTTGAGCTCCGACACCATGGCGGTGGGGTCTATGTCCACGCCAAGATCTTCAAAGAGCTGGCGGGCGCGGGCGACCTGTTCCTTCTGGCGCAGAAGGCCGATTTTGTTGGTCAGCTCCCGGCAGAGGAAGATATTGTCCGCCACGCTCAGATCGTTGATGACGTTGAGCTCCTGATGCACAAAGGCGATGCCCGCCGCCTCCATCTGCTGGATGGTGGGGGTGGGATAGTCCTTGCCAAGGAATCGGATCGTCCCGGAGTCAGCCGGGATAACGCCGGTGAGGATATTCATGAGGGTGGATTTTCCGGCGCCGTTTTCGCCGAGGAGCGCGTGGATCTCGCCCTCCTCCACCTCAAACTGGATGTCCGAAAGGGCCTGAGAGCCACCGAAGGCCTTGGACACATGTTTCATTTCAAGGATCGTCATACTATAGTCTCCTTGCTTCACGTAGCTTTTGATAAGACGGATGCAGGGTTGCCCCTGCATCCGTTGCTGTGCCGATTGGAATGGAAATCAGTGGCCCTGGAAGCCCTCGAACTGATCGACATTGTTCGCGTCGACGATCCAGGTGGGCTGGTACTCGCCGGAGCCGACCTCATAATCCCAGTCGCCGGACAGGAAGGTCAGGCCCTTCTCGATGATGTCCTGCATCATCTTGGGGCTGAAGTACATGCTCATCATATCATCGAAGTACTCCTTGGCGAGCTCGCTTCTCGCGTCCTTGCCGGCCATGACGTCATAGAGTTCCTGCATGCCGCCGATGGCGGAGATGTAGGCCTTCATTTCCTTGAGATCGGCGAGAGTCTCGGGGGAGGCGCCGGCCTCGAGGTAGTTGAGCACGCCGAAGGTCATCTCATCGTCCATGGAGTAGATGAAGAGCTTGC